>CAXTBJ010000022.1:7056-48096 GCA_964242585.1 uncultured Bryocella sp. | reverse complement strand
TCGCGTTGTAGCTCAGCACAATCTCGGTGGAGGAGTAGGGTGTTGCGGTGAAGTGCGTTGGCGCTGCCGGTAAGGTGGAAGGTTGGGTCAGGGTCACATCGAGGCCACTGATCAAGGGCGTATTTTGCGCACCCTGGGTAAGTTGCACGATCATCTGGCCGTACTGGTCGGCGATCGCCGGAGTAGATTCAATCAGCGCCTGATTCTCAGCGCCGGCCACTTTGAAGATATCGAAGTTCGGGAGAAACGGCGTGCCGTTGACGGCAACGTTAAAGACGCGCTCATTCGGACCGGTGAAGTAGGTCTCCGCGAAGTGCAGGCGAAGGTTGTAGGTGGCGCCGGCTTCCAACCCGGTGAGCACGTAGGTGAACGGCGTGATGCGCGAGGTCTGATAGACGGCCTGCGGCGCTGGGTTGGTCACGCCGTTGGTCGAGACCGCGGTCGTTACCGCCGTACCGACGTCGCCGCCGTTGAAGTCCTCATCCGCGACGAAGGGAGCGGCTGCCCCACCGCCTGAGTTGATGGCAAGGCTGGTGATCGTTCCCGGTGTTGCACCGACCGGGTTGCTGCCGGTGGCAGGGACGATCTCGATACCGCTGATGGTGGGGCCCTGGTCGGGAACGTTTGTCGTCCCGTAGAGCGTTTGCAACTCAATGATGCCTGACGTGTTCGCCTGCGTATAAAACGTTCGGGTGATGGCCGTGTTGGCTCCGTTTGCGGCTGCGAAGATGTCGAAGTTCGTCAACACCATCGCGCTGTTGAGAGACACGCTGAAATTGCGCTGATTGGCGGCCGTATGGGTGGTCTCGGCGAAGTGCAGAATGACGTTATAGCCGGCGTTCGGATTGAGCCCTGTAATGGTCCATGCGGCCTCGCCCCAGCGCTCACTGTCGTACACCTGCTGCGGAGCCGGGTTGGTCACCTGCGAGGTGTTGATGGGCACATGCAGATGCGCATTGGTGCTGCCGCCCACCACGAAGCTCGAGTTCATGAAGGTGCCCGCTGCCCAGCCGCCGGCACTTAACTGCATGCCCGTGCTGTTGCCCGGAGCTTGTGTGACAACGGTCGCGTTCGCGGCGGTGGATTCTCCGCCAAAACTGGCCGCAACAACTGTGTAGTAATACGTGGTGTTCGGTTGCAGTCCGGTGTGCACGTAGCTTGTGCCCGCTACGTTCTGCGCGACGAGCGTCGCAATGCTAGGCACCGTGCCCTGGGTCGTGCTGGCGTAGATGTCATAGGAGACGCCGGAGGTCGTACTCGCGGTCCAGGACAGGTTCACGGCATTGCTGTAGTTCGCCTTCGCGGTCAGGCCGGATACAGCGGCCGGTGCACCCGCCGACCACTGAGAATAATCGACATAGCTGATGGTCAGGTCCGAAGGAAAGCCGGTCGTGCCGGGTGTGCCGCCGTTGCCGCCGATGCCGGAGCTGAGGATCAGGTTGATCGGCTGGTTCAGCTCCCAGGTGTCGTTGAACGGCGTGTCGGCAATGTCAATGTCCCCGTAAGAACTCGTTGCGCCGTCGAGATAGAAGAAGAAGTGGTACGGCATCCACTCTGTGGTGAACTCATGAAAGCCGTTGTCGAACGTGGCGGGCGCCGTTAGATTCACAGTGGCACTTACATAGGTGTCATTACCGTAGTTGCTGCCGTGCACCGTGGAACCATTGTGGCCCGCGTTATTGGCCTGCAGCTCCATCATGTCGAGCTCACCGCAGTAGGGCCAGGGCACACCCCCGGCCGTACTCGGATTGGCGGTGGCCGGTGAGGTGGACGCCGGATACGCGTTCGCACCCTGCGCCCAGACCGACGCACCCATGCCCTGGGCGGATGGATTCTGTGCGCGGTAGTCGATCTTACCGTAGGGCCCGAGTGCCTGCTTGCTCGTGAGCCGCGCGGACGTATACGGGTAGGCCGGCCCGGGTGTGTAGGTCATCGCGATGACCAGGTTCCCGTTGCCGTCCACATACACGTTGTTCAGGCTGTCCGAGGTGTCCTGGATCGTGCCGTCGCCCCACGGATTATTCGGCTGCACATCGTTCCACCAGTTGCTGTGGTTATAGGTCGTGTTCGCGGCTCCGGGGAAGTTGCCGCCCCACGTTTGGGTCCACTGCGCCTGCATGGGAGCCACCAAGGCGCAGCTTCCCAGAAGGGCAGCAGGCAGAGGGCTCCGACCGAGGAGAGCCGTGAGGCCCTTGGCAGGCGAACGGCGAAGGCTTGCGGCAGGAAGGGTAGTCACGGAGGGGCTCCTGTGGTTCTGAATGATCGCGCTGGATTTCGAGACCTCGCCGGGATACATCGTTTGTTAAAGCCCCCTTAAAAGCGTGCGGGGGAACAAAGTTCAGATTGACCCGGAAGATTTCTGAAATCCACAATAGAGACCTTAGTCATCTTCTCTCCAGGTACTTCGGGTACTAAACTAGATAAGAATCGAAACTTTGGCGCGAAAGTTGAAAAGGTAAAGACCGGTTAAGAGCCATTTGCAACACCTTAACCGGATGGCCTATGCTTTGCCGCTGAGAGGGGATCGCCGGTGCGACTGGAATTCATGACGGATATTCCCTACTCTGCGCCACAGGAGACCCCTGCCGATCAGCAGCTGATCCGCGAACAGCTGGATCGCATGCTCCGGTCCACTCACTTCAACCAAAGTCGGCGTTATCCGGCTTTGCTAAGATTTGTTGTCGAGGAGACCTTGGGAGGCCGGGGGGACCTGCTTAAGGAACGCACACTCGGGATACAGGTATTCGGCCGTGATCCCTCGTACGATACCGCGGCTGACCCGGTGGTTAGAGTCACGATCGCGGAGGTGCGCAAGCGTATCGCGCAGTACTACCATGACGAAGCCCGCGATGGGGAACTACGGATCGAACTGCCGGCGGGCCACTATGTAGCGGAGTTTCGGCCCAGCAAGTCTGCTCCGCCCAGGGATGCCGTGGAGGAAGACGGAGGAAGACCATCGACGATCCCAGCCTTGTCTGCGCCCTTTATAAGCGAGGCGGAGGTCACCCTCGCCGGCGCGATGATCCCTCCTCCCCCTGCCCCCCTTACTCAAACAGCAGAGCCGCCTGTGCCCGGCGCTCGCTGGTTCCGCCTTGTGGGGAACAGAGCTGCGCTTTATCTTCTGCTGGCTTGCTTCCTCGTGTTCGCAAGCGGCTCCGGGTATCGTTGGAGACATCCGCCGGCCCTGGAAGAGCTTTGGGAACCCTTTCTGAAATCAGGCAAACAGGTCTTATTCTGCCTGCCCACAGACGTCGGCAGACATCACGGAGCGCTGACCACGCCGGCCGACCTTTCCGCGAACGATGCCGGCAACCCTGGAAAAACCGGCGGAAAGCGCTCGGTGGTTACATTCCTGGATCACGAGACCGCCGGTGAAAATATCGTCTTCTCCGATGCCTTGGCGACCATAAAGATTGCCAATCTGCTGGCCCTGCATCCGCGTGAATTTCGAATCAAGCTCAACGTCACGACCACGCTGGACGACCTGCGCCAAGGTCCGGCTATTCTCATCGGTGGCCTGGACAATCAATGGACGCTACAGGCGATCGCTCGTCTGCCATTCCGATTTGCAGGCGGTGACGATGAAGTGTATTGGATCAGCGATGCGCGCAAGCCAGCCAACCACACATGGTCTCTTGATCTGAAACAGGAGTACACGAAGGTGACCAGAGATTATGCGCTGATCGCACGTGTTCATGGTCCGGTGACCGGCCAACCGCAGATCGTCGTCGCCGGTATAGGGATGAGCGGAACGATGGCGGCGGGTGAATTCATCGTTGATCAGCAGCAAACCGAGGAGTTGCGGCGCCGCTTGGGACCGGGTTTGCGCGATCGTGATTTTGAAGCTGTGCTCAGCACCGAGGTCATCAATGGCGTCGCCGGCGCACCACACATCCTCGACGTTTGGGTTCGGTAGCTAGCTCACGGCATAGCGCAACAGGCTCGGCATAGAGCTACCCTAAAACATCCAATGCTGCCATGCTAACAATGTCGATTCGCAACCGTTCAAGTTCTGGCCGAGTCAAGTCCTCGCAAATCGTTTTTGTGGAGTAACCGTTCACTGACGAGATGCGCGTTTCTTCGGCGATCGTGCCGGAAGGTCGTTCATGCCCAAACCCCGGAAGATAAGGGCCAAAAGTCTCTTGACGCGTTGCTCTCCGACTGGCGTTGGGGGGATGTGCCAAAGAAGCCCCAGCAAGACGAGAACATCTTCCGCGTCGATTCCAGAGCGAATGATGCCGGAGGCTTCGCCGGCTTCAATCATCTGGCGAACAGCATCGAGCATCGGTCCATAGTGTTCCATACGGTCCTGTACCGATGTCGCCGCGTAGACGATGTCAGCGACGCCGTATTTCATCTTTCCGAACGTAACGAGTCTGTCGCACCAAATGCGCAACGCTTGCCCTGGTGCATGCTTGGCAAGCAACGCGGGAGCAAGCACCACGAGTGCATTGATTTCCTTGCGATACAGACCAAGCACCAAGGATTCGCGACTAGGGAAATGACGATAGAGCGTCCCCGCACCAACCCCGGCAGCTTTCGCGATTGAATTCAGTGACGCCTCTGGATTGATCGTGAATATATCGCGAGCTACATCTAAAATTCGATCCCTGTTAGCTTGCGCATCGGCACGTAATTCTTCTTCGACCATAGCACCTCTTGACGAATCGGAGAGTTCTCCGCTAAGCTCTTGAACAACCGGAGAGTTCTCCTATTTATAGTCCGGTTCGGAGGACGTATGCAATACAGAAAGCTCGGCAATACAGGCCTTGATGTATCGCCAGTCTGCATCGGCTGCATGGGCTTTGGTGATCCCTCTCGCGGTCATCCGGCATGGTCGCTCGACGAGCGAGCCAGCCGTCCGCTGATCCGTCACGCGATCGAAGCAGGTATCAACTTCTTCGACACCGCGAACATGTATTCGAACGGCAGCAGCGAAGAGATTGTAGGCAGGGCGCTAAGGGATTTTACCCGTCGCGACACCGTGGTCCTCGCGACCAAACTGGCCGCTGCCACGCACGATGGCCCTAATGCTATCGGGTTGTCACGTAAGGCGATCATGGCCGAAGTTGACCACAGCCTCAGGCGTCTTGCCACCGACTATATTGACCTTTATCAGATCCACCGTCGTGACCAGCTGACTCCATGGGAAGAGACGTTGGAGGCACTTCACGATCTGGTAAAGATAGGGAAAGTGCGCTATCTTGGCGCCTCTTCTATGAAGGCCTGGGAGTTCAGCAAGGCGTTGTACCTACAGAAAGCGAATGGCTGGTCGCGTTTTGTGTCCATGCAAAACAACTTCAATCTACTCGCGCGTGAGGAAGAACGCGAGATGATGCCACTCTGCGCTGATGCAGGCGTGCAAACCATCGTTTACAGCCCACTTGCGCGTGGCAAACTGGCTCGACCGTGGGGGGAAACCAGTGCCCGTTCAGAAAAGGAGCCTGCTGGTGCCAAGCAAAATCAGGTCACAGCAGAAAGCGATCGAAGAATTATCGAAGCGGTAAACGCAATTGCCGTGGAACGTGGCGTCAGCCCAGCCCGGATCTCGCTGGCGTGGCTGCACCGCAATCCCGTCGTAGCCGCGCCCATCGTGGGTGCGCTCAAGAGCGAGCATATCGACGACGCGGTTGCAGCACTCGACCTCACTCTGACGGAAGATGAGGTTGCCAGACTCGAAGCTCCTTATACGCCCCGTCTCGACACGCAGGCTATTTCCGATCCGGCTATCCTGCACCGCGCTATGGAGGCAGCGACTGGATTCAAAGTAAATCCTGCCGGCACTGCAAACCCGCTGCCATCCTGAACGGCATCCTCATGCTGGTAACGGCATCGCTTCCAGTGCCTTCATGCGGTTTGCGCGCACAACCAGCGCACAACCCAAAATGACCTGAAAGATCAGCTGCGTGCCGATCAGCCCCAGCATCACGCCGAGCAATCCCAACCTCTTCGCGGCGGGTCCTGCAAACAGGGCGGCGAATCCCACCATCGCAAGGTAGGCCCACAATAGAGGGGCCGTGTACTCAAGAGCTTGCAGACCGGCCCGCAGAGGCGTTCCCAAAAAGATCATAACGTAGAGCAGGCCATACAACTGCAACACAAAGCTGTAGCGGACATACTGCGACCCGTAGAGCAGATGCAGCCAGAAGGCCGGTGCCACGCTCAGCGTAAGCATGAATACAACGGTGACCAGCCCCCATCGCATCGTCACCTTCCTGAGATAACGGATGAGCGATGCTACACCGTGCGCGTGCAGGCAATGCGCCGCTTCGACCTGTACGACATTGTCCAGTCCTAAAAACCAAATGTGGGCGATCGCGACCAGATTTTGACAGGCGCGAAGGGCACCGGCCGCGGCGGCCCCGTAATAAAGCGGCGCCGAAACCATAAATAAATTCATGGAGGACCACTGCAGGATGGCCGAAGGGGCAAGCCATCGAACCAGCTTCGCATTGCGGCGCAGCACCAGAGGAACATCCGCCGGCCGGAAGCGCAGACCGTTTGCCCAGAAAGCACTCACCACCGCGCTGAACAGCGACGTGAACGCGACGATCCACAGCGCGGTGGCGATCGAAAGATGCCCGGTGGCAGCCATCCAGTAGAGCAGCGGCAACTGCGTCAGATAGCTCAGGGCGTCTGACGCGAGCGCCCGTTTTCCGGACCGAATGGCAAAGAAATACCTACGCAGAAAGTCCTGCGCAAGATAGCTGCCCGTCACCACAGCCAACGGCAGAGCAAAACCGCTCACCGAGGTCGCCGTTCGCCAATGCGCCAGCAGCAGCGTGCCGCCGTAGGTCATCAGGGAGGTGAAAACGGCAAAGCCAAGTGCAAGCGCGGCGAGTGACCCGAAGTAGAAAGGCTGAAACGCGCGGTCCTGCTTGTGCCCGAGGCTCATCATCGGCGCGACTAGAAGGGCCGTTTGCAGATTGCTCCAAAGCAGCACCACCATCCAGCCCAAAGCGAAGATCCCGAAGCCGCGCAATCCCAACGTTCGCGCCAGCAGTACATTGGTCGCGAAGTTTGCTCCGCTGACAAGCGCTTGGTCGCAAAGCGCGGAGAGTTCCCTTCCCCCCTTCAAAGCGTTCGGGGCAGTCGGAAGCCTGACCCAAAACCGCTCTAAAAAGCGGAGAGCCGGCGGGAACGCCCCGGTCGCCGGCGTAGGCCTAGAAAGTTTACTCGGTTGGGAAAACGCGTTCTGCGGACCGGCGCTCATAAGGGTTGCGCTCGCAAGACTCCGGGGAAAACGCTATCGTCGGAGCCGCATGACGCCGATAAGAAGAATGTCATAAACCCTTCCCGTTAAGTCCCCTTTTAAATTTTCTGCAGCCCCCATCGAGTTCTAAAGGAGATCTGCAGATCGAAAGTGCTCGCACCACATGCGCTGCGCAGGCAGAGCGTTGCAGGGCGTGGGAACGGGCCAATGGCTAGAAGACCCCCGGCGTCACATACGCACCCATATTTGCCGTGGGGAGGAAGCGCGACATTTTGGAAAATTTGTTCTGCGGCACATAGATCACATCTCCAGGGTGAATCGCAAAGCCCTCCATGGGCGTGCGTGCATCGAGCATCGCCTTCACATCGACCACCCGCGCTTCAAAAGTTCCGTTGCCGGCGGGCCTGAAGATCACCACCTCAGAGCGTTTTGCGCGCTCATGCAGGATGCCTCCGGCCTCCGAGATTGCCTGGAGCAGCGACAACGAGGTGCGCAGCTCATACCGCCCGGGACGGCCCACCTCACCACTGGCATAGAAAGAAGGCTTCTGAAAGTCCTTGAGGGCGAGAAAGACTTTGGGCTCGCGCAACACGCCGGTGTAGGCCGCCGTAATGCGCGTCTGCAGATCGCTCAGACTCTGGCCGGAGGCCACAACCGCGGGCGCTTCCTTGAGGGCAATTCTGCCGTCCGGCTGCACCGTTACAGTCTGGTTGTACTCCGAAGAGAACGGAAAGGTGATCTCGATCACATCGCTGGCCTGCAATTGATAGTCTTGCGGCTGCAGGGGAGCTCTTTCCTGAGCCCCGGCCCGCATTGTCGCACCCATGCCAAGAAGCAGGAAACCTGCGAGCGCCAGCCGGCATACGCCGCGTTGCCTAACCTGAAGACAATCCATAAAACCTCCCTGAAGCGTTAGGCCGGCAGCATCCAGCCTGAGCTAGGGAGCCGACCGTAGAAGTAAAAGCACAAAGCCGCTGCGAACCGCGAACCTTTCGCATCGGCCCAAACAACAAGACCTTCCCCGCAGGCCATGGGACCTTCCGTCCCGGCCCGTTGAGCGAACGCAGGGACCCCCTCGCATGCGGCGTGATTGACTGGAAAGGACACCTCGACGGAGATCCTCTCTCCGGGCCTTGGAAGGTGCTCGGCCGATATACAGATTCCGTCCGTACTGAGATCCAGGGTCCAGCCTGTGCCGAAGGCCGTACCCGTCTCCCGCGAATGCCACGAGAAACAACACGAGGCGCGCAGGGGGAAGCGCAAGCGTCGGCGGCGCTCGGAACCGCCGACTCCCTCCCGCGACAGATCGAATCCATACCATGAGCTCATGTAGTTAAACATCAACGTAATCGCACCATTCGCGGGTGGCAATGGAGAAGAAGTCTGAGAGACTTTCTTCTCGGGTGTCTAGCGCTTTCAGGCGAATCTGTGTGACTTTTTAGTCTCGCAAGCAGTGACTAAAGTTCCCCCAAGAGACGTCTATGTTCAATACGTTCCTGGTGCTAGGCTTTAGATATTCCAAAAAGTACACAGGAGTCGGCGTTGAACGATTCTGTGCAGTCCCCGGTTTTTGGCATTGCCTTCCTAAATATTCCCGCCATCACCTCTGAGCTTTTTGGCTTTTACCTTGATCGTTGCGACACGCTGAAGCTGGTGGCGCAGGTCAAGTCCATCGCAGACATGGAAGAGATCTTCGAGCGGGACATGCCGCAGGTCGCACTCATTGGAGCGCAGCCGTCCCGTGATGAGTGCACCGGTCTGCCCTATCTGCAACAGATCCGCATCCTGGCTCCCCAGGTGCGTCCGATTATCCTTGGCCAGGATCTGAGCGATGCGGATGAGATCGCGTTGCTGTATGCGGGGGCGCGCGGCCTGTTGCGCGAAGCCGAAGTCAACCTGTCTACCTTGATGAAATGCATCCGCAGCGTTGCCGCAGGCCAGGTCTGGGCAAACAGCCTGCAGATGGATCGCCTGCTCACCTCCCTCTCCCGCCCGCGTGGGGCTCGCGTCACCAACGTGTTGGGGGTTGCCCTTCTCAGTAAGCGCGAGGAGGAGGTACTGCACCTGCTTTCAGAGGGAATGAGCAATCGTGATCTGGCTTCGGCCCTGAAGCTCAGCGAGCACACCGTGAAGAATCATCTCTTCCGCATCTTCGACAAACTGGGTGTCTCCAATCGAATGGAGGCCGTCCTGTACGCGATGAGTCGCTGTGAAGCGCAGACCTATGTGTATGCCGCGCCCGAAGACCATGTCCCGGCCCCCAAGGCGTTGCTTAGCGATGCCGCACAATAGCCCTTAAACGGCACATAAGCTATCGCCAGCTCGCTTCGAGCTCACGCAGCCACCTCACGGTCGTCTCCACCCCTTCCTGCAGGGAGATACGCGGTTGGCCCAGCACCGCGAAGGTCGGTTCCATCGGCGTGAGATAGGTCTCCGTCATGCTGCGGTATCGCGAAGAAAAGATCGGCAATCCAACGCCAAAGAATTTTGCCACGTCCCCCAGCTTGGCCAGTGCCGCCAGAACGGCACGCGGCACCACACGCACCTTATTGCCTGTAAGCTCAATCGAGAACGCGTTCGTCCAGTCCAACAGGTTGATGGGAGCGTCGCCGACGTAAAATACGCGTCCATCGACAGCAGAAGCCTCCGCCGCGAGAATGCCCAGTATCTGCTCGACGACGTTTCCCACATAGCCATAGCAGCGCATGACCCGTTCACCTCCCGGATGCACGTATCTGCCGCGTTTTACAACCTTCCAGAACTCCTTCGGGTAACGCGGGTGCCACCTTCCCCAGATATTGGTGGGGCGGATGATGGTCCACTCACATGCAAGATCCGCCTCGCGAACCGCCTTTTCCGACAGCACCTTGCTTTCGCCGTAGATCGTGTGCGGCCTGAAGTCGAATTCATCCTTCGGCAGCAGTCCGGGGCCGACGACGAATTGGCTCGAGGTGAAGATCGCTCGCTTCACGCAGTGTGTCGCCTTCACTGCCTCCAGAAGCCGCCTCGTGCCCGTATGATTGGCCGCGTAGTCCTCCACCGTATGGCCGAACATGTCGGTGCGTCCGGCCAGATGAACTACCTCCGTGGGCTCGAAGGCCTCAAACTCGCGCAACACCAGGGCTCCATCCAGAAGATCGCAGCTATGCCAGAAGGGCGTATGGCTCGGCTCCTGCGGCTCGCGCGTGTCCAGGTTCAACAATGCAACGCCCGGCTCCCGAAGCAGCGCTTCCATCAGATTCATACCGATGAATCCGCTACCGCCCGTAACCAGAACTCGTCTGCCAGCATTCATGCCAAGCTCCACCTCACGCCTGGTTCGCTATGCATCCGGCGCGAGTCATAACGTCCTCATCTTGCTTGCCGCCCGTGTTTCTGGCTAGAGGAAGAACGTCTCAGTCACCTTGGCGCACGTCATACTTTCAAAGGGCGGCCCCGGCCGAGGCGTCATGACTCGCCTCTGCGGCAGAACGAACCGCCGCCCCAGAGACGGTCTCTTTGCGGCGCTCCGCGCGGATAAGAGCGTAAAACCGCCATGCCGCGGCCTCCATACCTCCTTCCTGAGCCACCCCGACGTTCTTGTGGACATTCCCCTGTCGCTTGGACGAAAACAGGATCACGCTGTGCGGGTTACAGAGCAGGGCGACCTTCAGCATCAGACCGGCGAGAATGTCGGCGTTCCCCAGATCGAGGCCGCATTCCTCGGACCATCTTCTGCAGCGGGCAGGGTCGGCTATGAGGTCCGCATGAAGGGAACGGAAGTTGTGGGTCAACGCACGGTGGTGCAGTCGAAACGCGTCGTCCGGCGGAACGATCTCATCCAGCACGGACCACTCATACTGCAGCACACGGCAGTAGCCAGGCCGCTGCCGGCGTAGCGCGGCGATCTTGCTTGCCTCACTGCCGATACCGAAATCGCCCACTTTGCCCGAGACAACAAGATCCTCCAACGTGCGAAGCAGGCGGTCCTCCGTGAGGTCCATGGCTCTGGCCTCATGCAGGAGCAGCAGATCGATGCGCTCCAGCTTCAAAGCAATAAGGCTGTCTTCCACGGATTGTCTCGCCCGTTCCGCGGTGAAGATCGGATTGGGGCCACTGACGAAGGTATCGGTATGGGCCACCGCGGCAGCGACACCGGGAAGATGCCTCTTCAGGCCCGGCACAGCCTTCAGCATCGGGCGTGCAAGCCTGCGGACGACCCCCTTGAGAGAATGCCTGCTCGCCTGCGGTATGCCGAACTTCGTGGCAACCGTCAGGTGACCGGGGTGCCGCGCCAGAAATTCACCCAGGCAGCGCTCCGCTTCCCCGTACCCATAGGCAGGTGCCACATCATAGTGCCGAATCCCCGCGTCATAGGCACTTTCCAGCATGGCAAGCGAGTCCTGCCGGCCAAGCACACCCATCACGCTGCCGCAGCCAAAACCGAGGCGCGTGGTCTCTCGTCCGGTGCTGCCGAGCTTCAATGTGTCCATCGTCTTCCTTCTCTTGGCATTGTGCGCCGGGGCTTCTAGTCGCTTGAAACCGCTCAGGCAGCCACATGCTCCGCCAGCCGCACCGCGAGGGCGAGCAGCGTGTGCGTGGGATTGGAATAGCCGGAGGTTGGGAAGACCGCGGCGCTGCAAACAAAGGTGTTGACCGTGCCATGGAGGCGAAGGTTCGGATCGACAACGCCGTCGTGCTCGGAGCAGGACATCCGCATACCGCCCATGTGGTGATTGCAATCAAGACAGCTTTCCGCAAAGGCCCGACGACCCGACAGGAGATCGTCCTCCACACGCAGTGTGGCCACGCCCCGCAAGGACTCCGCGGCGATCCGCACAAAGCGCCGCATCGTCTCCAGCTCGTAATCGGAGATGCGCCAATCCAGGCGGGTTCGCCACAATCCAAGCGCATCACGGGTGTCGCTCAGGGTCACCGAGCTCGCGCCGAGTGGCTCCTGTTCACACCAGATACGGAGCATGATCTTTGCATCGGCAGAATTGAAAAGCCGGTGCTGCATCCTGTAGCGGTATGCCTGGCGTACCACGATCGGCAGATTGGCGAGCATCGCGCCCAGGTCCTGAGCCTTCGTTTGAGCCAACCTGCCCTTCAGCAGGTGCCGTGCCGTCTCCTTGACCCGGTCGAGCGCTTCCTGGTTCTCCGTGACGAAGATCATGTTGCCCGCGACGTTCAGGGTATTGCATTCGCGCTGCTTCGCGTCGGAAAGACGGAGCTTCAACTGGTACTTCAGTCCGTCCAGAAAGGTGTTATCGAAGACATCGTGAAACAGTCTGCGCTTTAACGGCAGGACCTCCGCACCTCGCCCATCGACGTGATCCTGAAAGTGCTTCCCCAGGAGGCCGGATCGGTTCCATGGCAGAGCTCCGGAGCGCGGTTGCTGAAAGAATCGAAGGCTCTCGATGCCGCCGAGACAAAAAATGTACGTCTCCGCGTGGAAGACAGCCTCTCGCCCTCCCAACGTCCGGCATCGCACACCGCTGGCCCATTCTCCCGCCATCGCCAGTTCAACGACATTCGCATGGAGCCACACGTCGAGCCTGGGATGCGACCGTAGCGTCTCTCCATGCAGGCGTGCAAAATTTGGTTCCGGGCACCAGCGGGAGAAGCAATCTTCGAGATCGCAAAAGGCCGGTGCACGCTGGCCGAGCCGGTTCCAAACCTCCTGATCGCTTCGCAGAACGCCCTCGAGCCCCTCGAGTTCGAGCGCTCTCGCATAAAAACGAGCCAAGGCGGATTTTGGAAAGGGCCAACCGCTGCCTTGCACATGCGGCCTGGCAGCAAAATCCGCCTCATCCAATTCAAGAATTTGACCGCCCCACCGTGCCGTGCTGCCGCCTTTAACCCGAAAGCGGCCGTCGTGGATGCCAAGATGAGGAAGACCGACAATCTCGCTTCCATACGGCTCCTGAGATGCCGGTTCGATCTCTGCCCCGCCGCCTTCGAGCAGGGTCACCCGTTTCCCCAGACGAAGCAGTTCCACCGCGAGCACGATGCCTGCCGCGCCCGCACCGACGATGCAGACGTCGGAGATCTCGGACGAAGAAGCGTACTCACGCTCCAGATCGCGGATGCGGCTCACCTTTAACCCCCCCGTCCGTTGCCGGTCAGTTGCCTGTCTATTGCAGGTCTATTGCAGGTCTATTGCCGGTTCGTGGCCCCATGTACCGTGGGCTGGGCGCATCGGCAACACCTTCAGCACACTCTTGCAAGGCGGAGAGGCCAAGTCAATGGGTCGATGGTATCTAACGGAACGGGCAGACCTTGGCAAGCTGTTAGGAAGAGCGGCCCGGGTAGATCTCGCCATCCTTGTTTGCACCATGCCCGACTAGCATTGAAAGGCACGCCCACCTGCGTGAAAGCACATCGCCGACACATCCAGCAATGAAAATTCTCACGGTGAACAACACGGCGGACCTGTACGGCGCGAGCCGCTGCATGGAGCGGGTCTTCGGTCAGCTTGCACGGCAGGGTCACGAGGTGCATGCCGTCCTCCCGGAAAAAGGTGCCCTGGTCGATCTGCTCGAAGCGCACGGCATCCACGTGCATGTGCACCCGGGCCTCACCCTGCTGGATCGCAATCAGTTGAGAACGCTCGCCGGCTGCGTGCGGTTCGCGAGCCTGCTTCCATTCTCTGTGTTTTTTCTTGTCCGACTCATCCTTCGTCTGCGCATCGACGTCGTGCACACGAACACCGTCGTTCTTCCGTCGCCGTCGCTCGCGGCCTTTCTCACGCGCAGGCCGCACGTCTGGCATGTGCGGGAACTGCTGCAGGAGTTCGGTCCTCTCTGGCGACCCTATCAGCACTGGGTAGCTCTGCTCTCCTCTGGGATAGTGGCCATCTCCTCGAGCGTGCGGGACCAGTTCGACCCGAAGCTGCGGCATAAGGTGCAGGTCATCTACGACGGTCTTGACGAATCAACCTGCACGCCGGATGCGGGTCGCATGGGGGCGTTCCGCGAGCGCTTTCCTGCGGAATCTATGCTGATTGGCGTGGTGGGCCGCATCAAGTGGCACAGGAAGGGACAGGAGGTGCTTGTGCGCGCCGCTTCCCTGCTGCGCGAGCGCCACCCGGAGGCGCACTACGTGATCGTCGGCTCACCCTCTCGCGGCAACGAGGACCACGAGGTACGGCTGCGGGACCTTATCAGCCGGCACGGTCTGCAGGATGTGGTGCACCTGATCGGCGAGCTGGAGGATACCGCCTCCGTCTTTGCCGCGCTCCATATCGCCGTCGCTCCCTCCGTGCAACCGGAGCCCTTTGGCTGCGTGGTGCTTGAAGCCATGGCCGCGGGAGCGGCCGTGCTCGGAAGCAGGGCCGGCGGTATCGCCGAGCAGATTGTGCATGGGGAGACGGGACTCCTCTTCACGCCGGGTGATGCGGACGAGCTTGCGCGGCAACTGGACGATCTACTCAGCCATCCCGCACGGCGAAGGCGCATGGCTGCCGCGGGAACGCGTCGCGCACTCTCTCACTTCCGGCTCGCAACCACGGTCCGCGAGATGGCTGAACTGTTTGAGCGGCTGGAAGGGGGGCTCTCTCCCGTACGCGCGGCGACGCGTTCCATGCCGTGAGGGAGCAAACCGGCAGCGGATGCAGCCTTACCCCTTGTGAGAAGGACGACCCCGCCACATTCTCACCATTGTTGACTTCAGACATGGAGATTACCTTGAGGCATGTGCCGCGATCCCGCGACAGGAGCACCCCATTCGTAACGATCTGCACATCCTTCTTTCGGCATACGCCTGCCTACCCAATGCAGGCACAGAGCCGGGCAACGGCTGGAACTGGGCTGTACATCTCGCCGAGCGTGGCATCCGCGTGCATGTCCTTACCGTGACTGACGGTCGGGAACAGATCGAAGCCCATCGTGCAATGCACCCGCAGCCGCTCATCTCCTTCTCATATGTGTCCGTCCCGCCGCGCTTTCGCCACACCAGCGGGGTGCACTACGCCCTTTGGCAGTGGCGGGCTGTGCAGGTGGCCCGTACGCTGCACCGCGCCTGCGCCTTCGATCTGGTGCACCATGTCACGTACTCCAGCATTCATGTGCCCACGCAACTGTGGCGGCTCGGCCTACCCACCCTCTTCGGTCCTGTCGGCGGTGGACAGGTAACTCCTGCAGGCCTCCTCAGCGCCTTCGGCGCCAGTCGACGGAGTGAACGCCTGCGAACCGTCTTCACAAAATTACTGCCCTACTCACCATTGCACCGTCGCTGGTTACGCAAGATGAGCCTCGTTCTGGCCACCAACACGGACACCGTGCAACTGGCGCGGGCGATGGGCAAATCCGAGGTAAGACCCCGGTTCGATGCCGCTCTGCCGTCAGATTTCTTCGCGGACGCCCCGCGCGAGTTCGCGGCACGGGTCGGTCCGCTACGGCTGCTCTGGATCGGTCGCATGGTGCCGCGCAAGGCGCTTCCTCTTACGCTCGACGTCATGACCCAGGTGCGACGGCCTTGGACGCTCACCCTCATCGGCGACGGCCTGCCGCCGGAGCAGGTGCATCGCCTGATGGCCGAGCGCGGCCTGCAGGACCGCGTTCGCTGGCTCGGCAAGCTCGATCGGGACCAGGTACGCCGCGCCTATCTTGCCCATGACGGTCTCTTCTTTGCGGGCCTCCGTGACTCCTGTCCGGCGCAGCTCGTGGAGGCCATGGGAGTCGGACTGCCCGTGATCACGCTGGATCACCACGGTGCGCGAGACCTCGTGCCCGATGGGGCCGGTCTAAAGGTTCCCGTCACGGACAGCGATGGCGTCGTGCGCGATCTGGCCGCCGCTGTGGATCGCTACGCGGACCTCCGTGAGCCCGAGCTGACCGCGATGTCCCGCGCCGGATGGACCTTCGCCCGCACACTGACTTACACCGCGGGCGCGGCGTACTTCGAGCAGCTTTACCATGAAATCCTCCAGGGCGCGGCCGTCCCGGCTGATCGCAGCACCCGGGCAGGGTCCATGCAGGCAGCAGGAGACAGCCGATGATTCATCCCGCGCCTGCTTCGGAGAGCCCCCGGTGCTAATCCAGACCGCCATTGCTCCCGCGCGACCGCTCCCCCCTTCCCCCGCCCGCGTGCCGCAACGCGGACGGGCGTCGCTCTTGCTGCGAAGCGTTCCCCCAGGCCGCCCCGCCCAGGCCGCGGAGGAACCTACCCCGCCCCTGATCTCCCTTGCCGCCTTTCTCTATGCGTTCTCCATGCATAAATTCGCGGTGCGCAATGGGCTCTCCTCCGATACCGGTATTCAGGGCTTCATCGAGCTCGCCGGTATGCTTGGCGCGTTTCTCTGTGTCCTGATCGCAACACACGGCCGCAAGCGGAAATACGGCTTCTCGCCGACGTATACCTGCTTTGCCGTTTTGGGGCTGTTGGCTCTGTGCTCCAGTTGGAGATCCTTCTATCCCGCGCTGAGCGCCGTCAAAGGCGTCATCTTTCTGGCCGTCATCACCACGGGCTATCTGGTCAATCAATCCGGCCTTGGACGGCAGTACTTCCGTGCACTGTACCGGTGGTATGTGGTCACGCTGATTGTGGGCCTGGTCACCGGCCTGTTGCTGCCCAACCTCTACCCGCTGTTCTCCATCGACGAATACTCCGGCAGAACCACCATGCAGGTCTTCGACACCTTCTTCCTGGTCATCGGAGAGGATGCCGCCCTCTTTCTTCTGCTGGCTCCTGTGATCCGCGGAAGAATCGGCCTGCTTTCTCAAGTGTTCCTGTTTGCCGTGAACATCTTTGCCGGCGGCAAGGTCAGCACGGCCCTGCTTTGCACCATCTTCGCCGTACGCTTTTTCACCGGCGTACGCCGCTGGCGCTCCCCGCACGCCCTCGCAGTGCTCTTCGTCCTTGCGGTCCTTCCTTTGCTCGGTATCTACGCTTATCTCCACCACGGCCTGGACACACAGACGCTGTCCCGGTCCGCGCAGGCGATCTACGGGACCAAGGTGGACGTGGAGGCAAAGGGGTTGGACGGCCGGCTGGATCTGTGGCTGGGCGCGCTGCCCCTGCTGGGCAATGTACCCCTTCTCGGTTATGGCTTTGAAGGCTTTCGCGATCTTCTACTCAAGATTGCCATCTGGTCGGGCAGCAGCCACAACGGCTACCTGGAGATGGCTCTGGCGAGCGGGCTAATCGGCTTTTCCTGCTTCATCGGGGGCCTGGCCTCCACGGTCTACGCGTGTGCCCGTGTCGGCGGCCGCATGAGCTTCTACCTGCTCTCAGTTGCCCTCTTCATCATCGTCGATGCCATGGCCGGAGGAAGCCTTCACAATCCTTCCTTCTTCGGCTTCTTGATCCTGCTCTGGTTGCCCTACAACAGAAACGACGGGGCGCTGGCCGCCTCCTGAGCAAGCCGCGCCGACGCGCATCGACAGAATGCATCGTTCATTGAGTCAGCACCTGCGCCCAGCCGGAGCTGCCCATTCCTGTCTTCTTCAACCAGAGCACACCGTCGGTGCGGTCAAGATAGAGCGAGCCCGGCACGGCGGAGACGACACCCATGGGATTGCCGCCGCCTGAAATCGTCACGCCATTGGAGATCTGGAGATCGGGAGCGACCATTCCCGGCGTAAGCCGCGGCGCGGGTGCAGGATCGTTCGAGATGAACTGACTGATCGCATTGCCCTGCGATCTCACACCGGACTTCGCCGAGTAAAACACGCCGTTCGCGTAGCCGATCTGCGCGAAGGCATTCTGCACATTCCAGCGAGCCTCCGTTCCAACCCCCGTCGATTCGTAGAAAAGCGAATCCGCCGTGGCGAGATTGTAGGCATACGAGCCGATCACCGAAATCATGGGCGGAAAGGAGACATTCTGCTGATTGGGGTTATGACGAATGATGTGATTGTGATAGCCGGGCAGCGTTCCCTCCGCCTTCAGATTGATGAAAACGTAAGATCCCCCGTTGGCGTAGTTTTCCGGCCCTGTATTGATTGTGATTGCATCCAGACCGGCGTTGTCCAGCTGGGTGTCCACGAAGGTCACAACCGTTCCTGAGCCGGTATCGTTGGCGTACACCGCACCACCCAGGTCGTTACTGAAGGTGCAGGTGTAGCAGGAGAAGTTGACCTGCTTTTCATTAAGGTACAGACCGTACCGTCCCGCGTTCTGAAAGGTGATGTTCTCAAACTTGGTGTTGTAGCCGCCGCCCAACAGATCGACAAGATCGTTGTTCGTTGAACTGCTCCGATTGTTGGCCGAGTTCCCGTCAAGATCCAAATTCTTCAGCGAAATGTAATGGCTGTACGCATTGTTCAGCGTCTGACTCGAAAACCAATCCGGCGTATAGGAAAAGAGCGGCGCATTGGCGCCGCCCGCCAGCTGAATCGTTGTGCCCAGCCCGAGCACATTGGTTTGCGCTCCCACATAGGCAATCCCCTGATTCAACTCCAGGTTGCCCTTTTCAACGAACGTCCCGGGACCGATGTTGATTACACCGTAGTGCGTTCCCCCCGCGCCCAGCGTTCCATAGTGCGGAAGCCCGGCCACCGCGGAGGCGATCGTGAGCTTCGCCGTTGCCGGGGTGAGGCCGTCATTGGCGTCGCTTCCCGTCTTTGCCACATAAAGGGTGGCATTGTTCTGTGCGGTCGCGCCGATCGTGAACAGCGCCGACAGCAACGTGCCGAAAATCGAACGCTTCATCAATCCTTGGTTCTCCTCTAGGCAGCATGGGGCTTATGGCCCAAAGCAGCTATACATCCTTTGTGACACGACGGCGACTCCACGCTGAACAAGAGGCCGGCTCAGGATTCCTCTCATACGGGTCCATGCGGCCGCTGCAGCTGCTTGAGGACTTGCCAATGCATTCGCTATGTCCCCGCCTGTGCCCATTGCTCGCTGGGTACCGTTTGGAACGGAACCGGCGCTAAAGGCCGATCTTTCAAGACTACCTTGATGTGACGCGATCGGAGCAGCATGAGACGAACTGCTTGGGTCAAGCGATCTATTGGTCGGTTTAGGGATTCTGGTTAGGCTCTGGCAAGCGAATATGATGCTTGCTCTCAAGTCAATCACACATATCTGCCAGGTTTACCGACTGCAGTCCCGTCGCTCGCTGCGGGATCGCTTTGCGGCTTCTGCACCGCTGGCTAACCCGATCTCAACCAGGACGGATTGATGGACCTTTACGAGACCACACAGCTGCTGCCAACACGCCGCGAGATCGCCAGCCGTATCTTTCGGCAGGGCACCGTCTTCGGGATGACCTTTCTGTTGGTCGTCACGGCATTCGTCGTGACCGGTCAATTCAAGCCGAAGTATCAGGCACAGATGAAAGTTCTCATCGATAAGCAGCGGGTCGATCCCGTGGTAACGACGGGGCGCGACAGCACGCCGGAGCTGCAAACCATGAACGTCCGCGATGAGGACCTCAACTCCCAGGCCGAGATTCTGAAAGGCGAAGACCTCGGCCGCCAGGTTGCTCTCGAAGCGGGTCTGGTTTCAGCAGACAGCGGCGCTGCTGAGGTGGAGAAGGCCGTACGAAAACTGGAGCGGCATCTTGATGTCTCGGTCATCTCGAAGACCGACCTCATCTCGATCAAGTATGAATCTCCCAATGCGGAGCTGGCACGCCGCGTGCTGTCCACACTCGCCGAAAACTACCTGCGGCGTCAGCGCGACGTACAGGGTCCTGATTTTCAAGTCTCTTTCTTTGAGCAGCAGGTGCATACCCACGGCATCGCGCTGCAGGAGAGTGAAGACAGGCTCTTGGACTTCACGCGCCGCACCGGCGTGGTCTCCGCCGACCTTCAGCGCGAGCTTTCCGTTCGTCAGATGGAGGACCTGAACCAAACCAGGATGCAGAACGCCGCCGACACGGCGCAGGCGAGGGGGCGTGCCGAGCAACTCGCCGTCCAGCTGCTCAACACCCCGTCGCGTCTTGACACGGAACAGAGACGCAGCGACAACCCGCAGCTGCTCAACCAGCTCAACGCCACGCTGCTCAGCCAGCAGTTGAAGCGGACCGACCTGCTGAACAAGTACGACGAACACTACCGTCTGGTGCAGGATGTGGACCGCGAGATTGCGCTCACGGAGAGCACGATACGCGCTCAACTCGCCACCCCACTGCGCGATGACAGCTCGAGCGTGAATCCCAGTCGCATCGCACTCGAAACCGAGTTTTCCGATGCACGCGCCCAGCTGAACGGTCTTCAGTCCAAATCGGCGACTCTTGCACACTCCACGGCACTCATGCAGAAGACGGCGCAGGACATGGCCGCTAAAGAGGCCGAGCAGGATGCGCTTCTCCGTGGAGTGAAAACGGAGAAGGACATCTATCAGCTCTACGTGGACAAGCTGGAGCAGGCGCGCATGACGCAGTCCCTGAACCAGGGGGGCATTTTAAACGTTGCCGTCTCGCAAGCCCCCGCCGTGCCGGCCCTCCCTTTGAACTCCACGCCGATCGTGCTCGCGGCGTGTCTGTTTGTTGCCGCCTTGCTCAGCTTCGGGGCCGCGTTCCTGGCCGATATCTTCGACCCTACCGTTCGCAATGCTTCAGAGCTGAGCAGTGTTGCAGGTTTACCCATGCTCGCCGAGTTCGGGCCCATCCCGTCGTTTCAAGAGAGCCGCGCATGACCACAGCGTCCAACACCGCCACGACCGCCAGCTTTCTCCCTGCAGAAAACGCGACCGCCGCCGCCGCTGATTCGCTCCCGCTGTCGCGTGAGATTCATCGGCTCGCGGATACACTCCTGTCCGTCCTCTCGGGCGCGCCCTCTCGATGTCTCCTGATGATGGATGTTGGCGGCGCTGACAGCTCATCACTCTGGCTCACTAGCTCCGTCGCCTCCGATCTAGCGACGATGCTCGGGGCACCCGTGCATGTTCTGTCGCTCGAACCGGATGCGGCCCGCAACCCTGAGCCTCCTGCCTGGCCCACAGAACGCAGAGGCTGCGTTCCCGAGCATCTGTCGCCGTTTGCCAACCAGAACGCTAGGGGCGGTCTCCTCGACCGGCTCAATGCCCTTCGCGCGGCGAAGGAGCCGGTCCTGCTCCATGCCGCCAAGGACGAGGGCTTGGCAACAGGCCTGCTCTCCACCGGAAACCTGGATGGCGTGGTGCTGCTGGTTCGTGCTTCGCGTACCCGTCGAGCGGCGTTGCAGGCGACCGTTCAGCGATTGACCCTCGCGGGCGTTCCCCTGCTGGGGTGCGTTCTGCTGGACCGGACGCACCCCATACCCGAAAGGTTCTATCACCTTCTCTAGCCCGCAAAACGGGTGCCGGAAAGAGTTGAGTCAAGCGATGGATGACGGACAGCAGATCCTGCAGGTGAAGGTAGCCGGACGCGACTACGGTCTTGTCACGGAACAGTGCATTCAGTGGGGCCGCGCTATGGAGTCGCGCACCGTCGTCTTCGCCAACGTCCATGTGCTGATGGAGGCCTATGATGATCCTCGCTTTCGCGCGGAGTTGAACCGGATGGATCTGGTCAATCCCGACGGCATGCCGCTCGTCTGGGCACTCCATGCGCTCGGCACGCCGAACGCCTCCCGCGTCTACGGGCCTCATGCCACAGAGTACCTTCTGCGTGCGGCCGAAGAAGCGCATCTTTCCGTCGGATTTTACGGTGCAAGCGAGCCGACCCTGACCAAGCTCATCGCGTATGTGCAAAAGATCTACCCTCGGCTTCAGATTGGCTTTACGCTCTCGCCGCCGTTCCGCGCCCTGACCCAGTTGGAAGACGACGCCATCGTTCGCCGCATCGTGAACTCCGGTGTACGCCTGTTGTTTGTTGGGCTGGGCTGCCCGAAGCAGGAGCGATGGATGGCAGCCCACAAAGATGCTCTACCGGCTGTGCTGCTGGGCGTGGGTGCTGCCTTCGACTTTTTGGCCGGCACCAAACCGCAAGCTCCTCGCTGGATGATGCGGGCAGGTCTCGAATGGGTCTTTCGTCTGTGCGCCGAGCCCAGACGCTTACTTGGGCGGTACGTAAAACACAACCCTCGCTTCGTCCTTTTATTTCTGCTGCAGCTGCTGCACAAACATCGCGCTCCGGGAACGATCCTTCCCTCCTCCTAGGAACCGTTCTTTCAGGCGGTCCTTCAGACGCACAGAAGTTTTCTTTCAATTTGGACCGCGTGGGCCAGTGAAGTGTGGTGGAAGGGCTAAGCGGTGATGCTGCACCGTAGCACTGCAGCCAATCCTCTGGAGGCACGAATGCCTGCTTTGACGGTAGAGATCGAAGGTCCGCGGTGGAGCTTCAAGCAACGCTCGCTGAGGAGGCGTCTTGAAGGCTCCATTGAAAAGCTGAGCTGCGCCCAGCTGCGGCGCAGAAGCCTGTATAGCCATTTGCGCGCGTTCGTCCCTGTGTTTGTTCTCGCGGTTGTTTGGCTGTGGGCCATCCGCTGGCACATCCATCCTGATGTCGATCGCCTGCTTGAACGTTCGATCACGGTTCGTCACCTGCTGCTGGCCTGTGGCATCGTGAGCACCTGGAATCTTTGGCTCGGCTTCTCGTCCTACAGCCGGGAATCGCCGCGCACAAAGGTCATTGCTGAGATCTCAAGGCTTGCCGCGGCCTCGTTCGCCTGCAGTCTCCTGCTCCTTATCGGCAATCTCGCGCCGCACCGCTACCTCCAGGGTCTCTCTCTCGCGAGCTTGACGACCCTTGGCATGCTGCTGACCTCGTCCGCGCTTCTTTTCCTCTTTTTTCTCGGGGCGATCCTGTCTCCACGCTTGCTGCGAAGGCGCGCCGCGATCATCGTCGGTACGGGACGGCGGGCAACCCTGCTGCGCGACCAGCTCGCAAAGCGATATTCACCCTTTCACGTCTACGGTTGTGTCGACGATGAGTACATGGGCCTCGACCTGAACAGGGATCTGTACCTCGGCAAGTTGGAGGCGCTGGAGGAACTCCTCAAAGCGCACCCGATTGAGAGCGTTCTGATCGGGCTACCCATGAAATCCAAGTATGACGAAATTCAACGAGTGATCCGGATCTGCGAAGCGGTGGGCGTCGAATCGCAGTACATGCAGGACATCTTCGAGACCTCCCATGCACGCGTGCAGATCCGCTCCGAATCGCCGCATCACTTCACCGTCTGGAGCACAGCCAACGCCGATCCGAAGAAGTTTCTGAAGCGAGTCATCGACGTCCTCGGAGCGTCGCTGCTGCTGCTCCTGTTTTCCCCGATCCTGCTCGCGGCCGCGTTTGCGGTGCATTTCACGAGCCCAGGCCCGATTCTCTTCAAGCAGCAGCGCTTCGGCCGCCATCGCAAACGCTTCCGCATGCTCAAGTTTCGCTCCATGGTCGTTGATGCCGAGCAGCGGCAACATAGTCTCGAGGCAAGAAATGAAGCACAGGGCCCCGTGTTCAAACTCAAGCTCGACCCCCGTGTCACTCCGGTCGGAAGATTTCTCCGACGCACCTCGATTGATGAGTTGCCTCAGCTCTTCAACGTCCTGCGTGGCGACATGTCCCTGGTGGGGCCGAGGCCGCTGCCCCTGCGCGACGTCTCGCGCTTTGAAGAGTCCTGGCTCCTGCGGCGGTTCAGCGTGCGCCCCGGTCTCACCTGCATCTGGCAGGTCAGCGGCAGAAGCAATACATCCTTCGATGATTGGATTCGCCAGGATTTGAGTTACATCGACAGCTGGTCGCTCGCGCTCGATCTGAAAATTCTTATACTCACCATCCCGGCGGTGTTGCGCGGCAGCGGCGCCGTATAGGTGCGGTAAATGCACTCAGTTCGGCAAACTTCTCGAAATACAATGGGCCGGCCAAAACTCAAAAGCATTCCGCCAGCTCGCAAAAACCGGCAAGCTCGAAAAACTTTTGTCCCTCGGGCGGCGCATCCAGGGTCTCATGCTCCAGAACCCAGGTGAGGTCGTGTGGGATGAAGATTGTGTTCAGGCCCGCTGCCAGAGCGGGGTTGATGTCCGACTTTGGCGAGTTTCCAATCATCCACGTGACGCGAGGGTCCAAATCGTGCCGCAGGATCAGATCGCGATATGCGGCCTCATCCTTTTCCGCGAGCACCTCCACGGCCGTGAACAGATCGCGCAGGCCCGACCGTTCCAGCTTGCCTGTCTGCTCGTCATGGTTGCCCTTGGTCACCAGCAGCAGCCGGTGCCGCTTTCGCAAGGTGCGCAGTGTCGCTTCGACCCCAGACAAGAGCTCGATCTCCGCGCTGGCGATGGCCTCGGTGAAGCTAAGAATGCGGGCGTGCGTCTCCGTCGTGATCGGTTCCTCGGTCAGGCACTTGAAGCAATCGAGAAGCGAGCGCCGAAAGCTGGTCACGCCGTAGCCGTACCGTGCGATCGTGGCCCGTTCGCAACGGTTTAGCTGTTCGCGCACCTCCTCCGGCGTGTGCACCCGATGATCCAGGTAAGAGATAAACGCGGCGATCGCGCGTTCAAAATGCACATTGTTTTCCCACAGCGTGTCATCCGCGTCGAGCAGTAAATTCTGCGCGGCGTGTCGGCGGACGTCAGGCATGGCATCGGAAAGTGATGTGAGAATGTCGATGTTTTGCGTCTCCTGCACGTCGAGGGCGAGTATAGCAATCGGAAGCCGAGCGACGCAGCAAAACAACCCGCAAAAGGCGCATCCAGTTCGGCTAAAGGGGCTTCGTCGCCGACCCTGTGGTAAATTCATCCTTGGCAGCCTCATCGGGAGAGATGGCCGAGTGGCTTAAGGCGCACGCTTGGAAAGCGTGTATACCGCAAGGTATCCAGGGTTCGAATCCCTGTCTCTCCGCCACATCCTGACAGCCTCCGCAATTCACATACACCCCGTGATCGTGCCGGGACGCGCCGCGCTCAGCCAAAGGCTGAAGCGCAGGCGAACGTATACTGCGTGCACCCATGGAGGATGTACGTGTGGATTGCTTTCGAAGACAAACAGGCATCAATGCGTCGCAGCGAACGGAGCTGGGTCAAACCAAACCTGCGCGCCTTGTATACCGCCGCGTAGCCCGGCTCCTTACTGTGTGCGTGCTCCTTTTTGTGTCGGTATCGGGCCCCCGCGCGCAAACCGCCGTCACCCCGGCACCGTGGCCGGTCCGGGCGGTCATCGTGACCACCTTTGAGATCGGCGCGGACACCGGCGATGCGCCCGGCGAGTTTCAACTCTGGGTTGAGCGCGAGCACCTGGACGAAATCATCCCCTTTCCCGGCGGTACGCACCCCCTGCGCACAAATCGCGAACACACGGTCCTGGGTATGCTCAGCGGCACCACGCTCGTGAACGCGACCGCCAGCCTGATGGCTCTGGGTTTGGACCCACGCTTCGATCTGTCGCACGCCTACCTGCTCATCAACGGCATCGCCGGGGTAGACCCTGAGGATGCTTCGATCGGCTCGGCGGCATGGGCACGGTTCGTGGTGGGCGATGTCGCGCACTACATCGACCCGCGCGACGCCCCGATGGACTGGCCGTATGGCTTTTTTCCCTTCGGCGCAACGGCTCCGAATCCGGCAACGGTCGCGCTACATCCCGTGCAGCGGACGAACGTATATCCGCTGAACGCCACGCTCGCCGAGTGGGCCTATGCGCAAACGCGAGATCTGAAACTGCTCGACGATCCCAAGGTCGCCACCTTCCGGGCGGAGATGACCGGCTTCCCGAATGCCCAGCGGCCGCCCTTCGTCCTGCTGGGCGACACCTTTGCCTCCGACCTCTACTGGCACGGCCCGACCTCGAACCGCTACGCCAACGATTGGGTGCGGCTCTACACCGCCGGCCGGGGCCAGTTCGTGATGACGGAGATGGAGGACTCGGGCTTTCTGGAGGCCGTCACCCGCCTGGGAGCCATGCATCGCGTCGATCCGCAGCGCGTGATGGTGTTACGCACGGGCTCGAACTACTCGGTGCCGCGGCCGGGGCACACGGCCGTAGAAAGCGTCACGGCACCGTACATCGGCACGCGCGTGGCAGTGGAATCGGCCTGGCTTTGCGGCAGCACGGTGCTGCATACCCTGCTGGCGCACTGGGATCAGAACTACGCGGTCATTCCAGGTAAGAGTCAGTAGCCGGGTGCCCTATGAAAGCCGGGTGCCCATCTTCGGCGCGTTCTTCGCGCCTAAGCTGGGCTCAGCCTCTCAGGCCTCACCCAGCTCGCGTTCATAGGTCATCGCGGTCGCCTCGTCGAAGCAGACGAACTCCACCCGTTCCACGCCACAGGCGTCCGCCAGCTCACGGCAGACACGGATGGCGATCTGCGCGGCCGGACCTTTCGGATAATGGTAGATACCGGTCGAAATTGCGGGGAACGCAATCGACTTCACCCCATGCTCCCGCGCCAGCTGCAGCGAGCGCCGGTAGCAGCCCGCGAGCTGTTCCGCCTCGCCCCGGTGACCACCGTTCCATACCGGACCGACCGCGTGGATAATCCACTGCGCCGGCAGGCGAAAGCCCGGGGTGATCTTGGCCTCGCCCGTCGCGCAGCCGCCAAGGGCACGGCAGGCGGCCGGCAGCTCCGGCCCGGCGGCGCGGTGAATCGCTCCGTCCACCCCACCGCCCCCTAGAAGGGACGTGTTCGCCGCATTCACGATCGCATCGACACGCTGCTGCGTGATGTCGCCGCGTACCACCTTCAGGTCAGCCATATCCCACTTAGGATGCAAAGCAAAATGCACTGAGCCTTGTGCAGATATCCACAGACTCACGTGATCTTCATCCTGCGTTTACAAACCGCTGCCCGAAGCAGCCTAGCCTGAGCCTGGAAATACCTTCAAGTCTACGGCCCATAACGGCATCCAAACTTCCAGGTTCGAGCGACTTCCCCCATGGCTACCTCCGCAACCGACCCCTCCGTGCTCGCCGCCTCATCGACCAGCTCCATCCTGGATCAAAAAATGAGTCAGAATCCCGCCGGCCGGTGGGGTGTGCTCATCTTTGGCCTTCTGGTGGTGAGCGGCCTCATCTATATCGCCACGCGGCTTACCAAAGATCTGTCCGTTGTCCACAATGCGTCGGTCTTCCCGTTTCTGCTGCTCGGTTTGGCGTTGCTGATCGCACTGGGCTTTGAGTTCGTGAACGGCTTCCACGATACGGCCAATGCGGTGGCGACGGTAATCTACACGCATTCGCTGGAGCCGCACCTGGCCGTGGCCTGGTCCGGTATCTGGAACTTCATCGGCGTGCTCACCAGCTCGGGCGCGGTCGCCTATGCCATCGTCGCGCTGTTGCCGGTGGAGCTGATCCTGAAGGTCAGCTCCGGTTCCGGCTTCTCCATGGTGTTTGCGCTGTTGATCGCGGCCATCCTGTGGAACCTGGGCACCTGGTGGAAGGGCCTGCCGGCTTCGAGCTCGCACACCATGATCGGCTCGGTGATCGGCGTGGGCATCGCCAATCAGCTGCTGCAGGGGCGCTCCGGCCTGAACGGTGTGGATTGGGAGCAGGTGGCCAAGGTCTTCAAGGCGCTGGTCTGGTCGCCGATCATCGGCTTCGGCGTGGCCGCGCTGCTGCTGCTTGCCTTCAAGACACTGCTCAAGGATGAGCGCCTCTACAAGGCCCCCGAGGGCACAGAGCCTCCGCCCTTCTGGATACGCTCGCTGCTGATCTTCACCTGCACGGGCGTCAGCTTTGCGCACGGCTCCAACGATGGGCAAAAGGGCATGGGTCTGATCATGCTGATCCTGGTCGGTACGGTGCCCACGGCCTATGCGCTGAACCATACCGTGGACCGGGGTTCGGTGACGACCTTCGCCGCGGTTTCGACGCAGGTGGCCGGCGCCCTGCACAACTACGAACAGCCGGGCGCCACGGTAGGCGACGCCGGTCAAGAGCTGGAACGCTTCGTCAACACCCACAAGTACCAGGCGGGCACCATGCTCGCGCTCGAGCAGATGGTCAACGATATCCGCAACGAGGCCACACAGTACGGCTCGCTGGGCAGCGTACCGGCGGAGATGCAGGCCAACGTCCGCAACCAGATGTACCTCGCATCGGAGACCCTGCGCCTGATCCCGAAATTCGGCCCTCATTTCACCTCCGGCGATGCAGCGGTCATCGCCAATTACAAGGGATTTCTCGATAAATCCACCAAATACATCCCGAGCTGGGTCAAGGTGGCCGTGGCGCTGGCGCTTGGCCTTGGCACGATGATCGGTTGGAAGCGCATCGTGGTGACGGTGGGCGAAAAAATCGGCAAAACGCACCTGACCTACGCCCAGGGCGCCGCCGCCGAGTTGACCGCCATGGCGACCATCCTCGGGGCCGACCGCTACGGTCTGCCGGTCTCGACAACGCATGTGCTCAGCTCCGGTGTCGCGGGCGCCATGATGGCCAACGGCAGCGGCTTGCAATGGTCCACCGTGCGCAACATCGCCATGGCCTGGGTATTCACCCTGCCCGCCGCGGCACTGCTCTCCGGTTGCCTGTTCTGGCTCTTCAACACCTTGGCGAAGTAACGGCCCAGGGAAGGGCTCGGCAAAACCGCTCAGCAGCCCTTCCCTGTCAATGCTCAGTACGCCAGAGCGACGCCATCGGCGCGCATCTCGCTGGCGGCGTTGTACACGCGGTCGGTGTGACCGTTGAAGTGCGACACCGTGTGCTCGATGCACTGGTACCGCCCGAAACCACCGTCGGTCGGCGCCAGCGTCCATCCCAGCGCCTTCAGGGCGTCCTGTGTGGCCTGCGGCACACCACGCTCCAGCCGCAAGATCCCTGTCGGCCCCAGCCCCGGGGCGTCCTCGCCCATTGACTGCGACGATCCCTCGTGATGCCAGCGCGGACTGTCGCCGGCGGCCTGCACATCCAGCCCATAATCCACACGGTTGACGAGGATCTGCGTCTGGCCCTGCGGCTGCATATCGCCGCCCATGACCCCGAAGCTCATCCACGGTACGCCGTCTTTGGCCGCGAAGCCGGGAATGATCGTCTGAAACGGGCGTTTGCCGGGCGCGTACAGGTTCGGGTGGCCGTCCTGCAAGGAAAACAGCTGGCCGCGGTCCTGGAACATGAAACCGAGTCCATCGGCCACCAGCCCCGAACCCATACCGCGAAAGTTCGACTGAATCATCGAGACCATCATGCCGTCCCGGTCGGCGATGGTGAAATACGTGGTGTCGCCGTGGCTCGGCGCCTGCCCCGGATAAACCGGGGTCAGTATCCTGTGCGGATCGATCAGCTTGGCGCGCTCGGCGGCATAGGCCTTTGAGTTCAACCACGCCACCGGGACCTCGCTGAACTGCGGATCGGCGTAAAACCGTGCCCGGTCCTCATACGCCAGCCGCTTGGCCTCGATCTGCACCTGCAGACTTTCAGGCGATTGGAACCCAAAACCGCGCATATCGAAGTGCTCGATCATGCTCAGCATCTGCAGCGTGGCCAGCCCCTGTGTATTTGCGCCCATGGCATATACCGTCACGCCGCGATAGGTGGTCTGGAGCGGCGTCGGCCACTCTGGCTGCATGGCGGCCAGGTCCGCGCGTGTCATCCAGCCGCCGATGCGCTTAAAGTAGGCCTCGATCGTATCGGCGATCGGGCCGTTGTAGAAGGCATCGCGGCCGCCTGTCGCGATCAGGCCGTAGGTGCGCGCCAGGTCGGGGTTGCGGAACACCTCTCCCTCGTTCGGGGCGCGGCCGCCGGGCGCGTAGGTGTGCAGGGCGTTGGCGGTTTCTTCCACGCCGGAGCCCGGCCGCACAAAGCCGGCAAGATTGCGCTTGATGTACCAGCCGATGATCTGCGGTACAACGACACCCTCCTGCGCATAGTGGATCGCGGGCTGAAACAGGTCGGCCCAGGGCAGCTTGCCATAACGCTGGTGCAGGGTCCACCAGCCCGCCAGCGCACCCGGGACGGAGACGCTGACCGCACCCAGCGGCGGCAAGGACGGCTTGCCGTCCACGGTATGCGCCCGTGAACGAACCGTCTCCAGACTCAGTCCTCGCGGCGAGTGGCCGGAGCTCGCCATCCCCTCCAGCTTGGCGGTCTTCGGGTCCCACACAAAGGCAAAGCAGTCGCCGCCCAGGCCCGAGCTGGTCGGCTCCACCAAGCCCAGCAGCGCATTCGCCGCGACCGCCGCATCCGCCGCAGAGCCCCCACGCTTCAGCATCTCGATGGCCACCTGCGTCGCCAGCGGATGCGCCGTGCCGGCCGCGCCGTTGGTACCCAGCGCCGCCGAGCGCGAGGCCCAGCTCGCCCCCGCGGGCCGATCGCCGGCATGCACATCCGGGCGCTCGAAACGCTCCTGCCCGGGGAGCTGGAAGTGCGAGTCCTGGGCGGCAGCAGGCGTTGCGCCGCCCTGGTCCGGTCCGGCGTGTATCTGTCGCGATCCGGTCTGGGCAGAGCCTGGCGAAAAGGAGCCGGCTCCCGCAGCGGCAAGGGGCAGGGCGGCAAGAAAGGTGCGTCGGCGCATGGCTTGGCTCCAAGGAAGCGGGAACGGGGTTTGTTTGCAGCTTACGCGATCTTCCCGCCCCAGATCCTCCCGGGCGGCCTTGATACACTTCTCGCTGCACCTGCCATGAGCCTGAAGGCCAAGATCGAAGCCGTCATCTATGCCTCCGAGGAGCCGGTGACCCTGCAGCAGCTCGTGAGCCTGCTGGGCGAGGAGGCGCAGGCCGAACTCGACGCCGCCGATGCCCGCCAGGGCCAGCTCGCGCTGGAGACTGCCGCCACAGCTCTTCTGGTCGACGAGAGCGATGAAATTGGTGAGAGCGAGGCCGACGATCCAGACGCCCTGAACGCCGAAACCTTGGGCCCCGAGACCTTTGCCTCCCCACCCCATACGGGCGGCGGGCCCACACCCGCGCAAGGCGACGGCTACGCCAGCTCCACTTTCGAAGCAGAAGACAGCTCGGATCTCCGAGACTTTGAAGGCGGTCGGAACACCCGGACATTCGAGCACGAAGCCCGCACCGAAAGCCCTGAAGCGGGAGCCTCTCGCACCGACAACGCCCCAGTCGATCCTTCCCCCGCCGCGCTCCGCACCCGCGAGCGTCGGCTGCGTGAATACCTGCGGTCCGTACTGGAGCGGCTCCTCGCCGAGTACCGCGCCGGCGACCGCGGTTTGGAGATCCGGGAGATCGCCGGCGGCTTCCGCTTTGCCACCAAACCCGAATACCACGACGCCGTGCGCGGTTTTGTGCGCTCGTTGAAACCGCCGCTCAAGCTCAGCTTGCAGGCGCTCGAAACCCTGGCCGTGGTGGCTTATAAACAGCCGGTCACCGCACCGGAGGTCTCGGAGGTGCGTGGGGTGGACTCCGGCGGCGTACTAGGTAGCCTCCTGGGCCGCAAGCTGGTCGCCGCCGCCGGGCGGAAACAGGTAATCGGCCGGCCAATTCTTTACAAAACCACAAAAGAATTTCTTCTTCGCTTCGGGCTCAAGGACGTGAGCGAGCTCCCGAGCATCGAAGAATTCGAGCGCTTCGCATCCGACATCAATGGCGCGCTGCAGGAGGAGATTCCGATGGTCCCGGTATCCCGACAGCCTCAGGAAACGGTGGTTCCCCTCGGTGTCGCCGTCGAAATCGGCCGGCTATCCCCCGAGGAGGTCGCCCGCGAGGTGAACACGGCGCGTGACCAGGAACCGAGCCGCGGCGTGCACGCCGCCCAGGCCGATGGCGACCCCAACCCATCCACCCCATCGCCGGACGAGATCGATGCCGAGCACCTCACGCCCGCGCTCGACGGCCCCGGCGAGTTCACGGGCAACGAGAGCGTGCCGCCGGTTGACAATAGCACCATCGACGGCCGAATCTCCGGCGTGCCGCCCGTGTATGACACGCGTAATGACGAGATCGCGGACTCCTCGGCAAACGATGCCGCCGTCGGAAGCGCCGACTCCGAACAACTTGAAAATGCAGGGAGTGATGACTGATGGCCGAATATCCCGTAAGTCCCGTTGAGGTCGCCGACAGCGTCCCCGAAAACGCACCCGACACCGTTGCCACGCCCGAGGGGGACAACGAGTACGCCCCCGACCAGCCGCTTCCGGGTCCCACCGCGATGCCCATCCCCGAACGTCCGCGCGGCAACGAACCGCACCCCAGCGCGGAGATCCGGCCGGCACAGGGCACGTAGCTTTCCACGCTACGGCCTCTTTGTCATTCCCGCAGGGAATCTGCGTTTCGTTCGAGTGCTAAAGAGGCACAAGCCGAAACGCAGATCCCCGCAGCAAGGACAAGCAAAGCGAAGACTACCCCGTGACCTCCAACCCACCCGTCGCACTGAATACCTCACCCGTCACATAGCTCGACTCCTGCGAAGCCAGCAGCACATACAGCGGTGCCATCTCCACCGGCTGCCCCGGCCGCTTCATCGGCGCCTCCGCGCCGAACTCCGGAATCTTCTTATCCGGTTGGCCGCCCGAGGTCTGCAGCGGTGTCCAGACCGGGCCGGGCGCAACGCAGTTCACGCGAATCCCCTGCTCGACGACCTGCCTGGCCAGCGCGCGCGTGAAGTTCAGGATTGCCGCCTTTGTCGGCGCATAGTCCACCAACGACGGGCTCGGATGCGTCGCCTGGATGGAGGAGGTGGTGACGATAGTTGCGCCCGGCGGCAACAGCGGCAAGGCGGCCTTCACCGTCCAGAACAGCGAAAACACATTCGTCTGGTAGGTTTCAACCATCTGCTCGGTGGTGACGTCGGCGATCTTCTCCACCGAGTGCTGCTTGCCCGCGATCAGCGCCAGCACATCCAGCCCGCCCAACGCCTCGTGAGCCTTGGCGACCATCTCATAATTGAAGCGCTCACTCTTCAGGTCTCCGGGGATCGCGACCGCCTTGCGGCCCGCGGCGAGGATCAGCCGAATCGTCTCCTGCGCGTCCTTCTCCTCGCTGGGCAGGTAGTTGATGGCCACATCCGCGCCCTCGCGCGCAAAGGCGATTGCCACGGCCTTGCCGATGCCGGAGTCGCCGCCGGTGACCAGCGCCTTGCGGTTGGGCAGCCGGCCTGAGCCGACATAGGTCGTCTCGCCATGATCCGGCTTGGGGGTCATCTCCCCTTCGATACCCGGGACCGACTGCGGCTGGTGCGAGAACTTCGGCTGCGGATACTGCTTGTTAGGGTCCTGCATGGTGTACAAACTGTTGGCCAAGGGATTCAATCTCCTTCGGCGCTCTCAAATTGAGCGCGCATTCAGGTGGTGTGATGCCCGCCATCCGACACCCTTTGCCAGCGAAACCGGGCCGGTTCAGAGATGGTTTTCAGCCCGTTTCATCCTTTTCGATCATGCCGAGACATGGAATCACCCGCGGCAGGGGCCTGCCGCACCCGCTTCACCTCCACCAGCGTGGAATAGAACGTTGCTCCGCCGCCAAGATCGGTTAGCCGTTGGCTGGTAAGCAAATTGACGTTCACCCCGCCCGACGAGAGCTTATGCCAGTCCAGCCGCGCCGCCACCACCCCCGCGGCAACCGTTGTTCCCACCCGCGCGACCAGCTCGAGGCGACCGCGCCCGTTCCAAACCTCGACGGCATCGCCGGTGTGGATCTCGCGCGGCTCCGCGTCGTCTGTGTGCATCTCGAGAATGCCGGCCGTGCGGCGCTCCATCGTCTGATGGCCCGGCAGATTCGCAAACGTCGTATTCATGTAGTTGTCGGCCTTGCGAGGCAGAAATTCGAGTGGAAACGGCTTGCGAGCTGGCCCCGAATCTAGAACGCTGTGCGGCGTTTCGGGCGGCACCTCCACCCCGCCCGCGCGAGACTCAACCGGGGCCTGCCACACCGGCAACGGCCGCAGCTGCGCCTTGCCCGTGGCCGTGGGAAACCAGCCGGGCTCGCTGAACGGCAGCGTTTCGCCCCCGGCATTGCGAGGCAGCGCCAGCGGCCGCTGCTTTTCGCGTTCGAGCGTCTCCGGCGTGATCCCGGCCAGCCAAGGGTGGCCTGAATCCAGCGCCTGGGCGATTAGATCGCTCTCCGTGTCCCGAAAGGCTGCCTCCTGGAAGCCCATCCGCCGGCCGAGCGCCGCAAAGAGCCACGGGTTGGACCTCGCCTCGCCCAGCGGCTCCAAGGCCTGATCGGAAAGCTGCACGGTGTAGTGCCCATACGCGCCCATCAGCTCCCGGTGCTCCAGAAAGGTGGTCGCGGGCAGCAGGAGGTCGGCATAGTCCGCGGTATCGGTAAAGAACTGCTCATGCACCACCGTATAGAGGTCCGGCCGCCGCAACCCGGCGAGAACCCGCCCGGCATCCGGCGCAACCGCCGCGGGGTTGCAGTTGTAGACGAACAGCGCCTTCACCGGAGGTTCTTTTTCTTGCTCACCTTGACCCTGGTCCCGGCCCAACTCCGTCAGCGCCCTCCCCAACTGGTTCATATTGATCGTCCGTGCGGGCCGCCGGAGCGGGCTTTGCATCATCAACTCCGGCATCTGCAGCCTGGCCGTGTTGAACGGAAACGCACCCGAGGTCGAAAGCAGCAGCCCGCCGCCGCGCTGTTTCCACGAGCCCGTAACCAGCGGCAGCATACTCACCGCCCGCGCGGCCGTCCCACCGTTTTCGGCCCGCTGCACGCCGTAATTCAGCCGTATGACGGCCGGTCTCCGGCCCGCGCGGCCGGCCTCGCCATAGGCTCGGGCCAGCCGCTCGATCTGTTCGGTGGGGAGACCGGTGATCGCAGCCGCCCGCTCCGGGCTATGCTCCGGCCGCAACGCATGGGCGCGCAGCTCCGGCCAGCCATCGGTACACGTCTCCAGGTAATCGGCGTCCTGGTAGCCGTCGCGAAACAGGGCTTGCATGATGGCGAGCGCGAGCAGGGCATCCGTCCCCGGCCGGATCGGCAGCCACTCGTCCGCCAGCGCGGCCGTGCGGGTCCGGTAGGGGTCGATGACGACCAGCTTTGCCCCGCCGCGGCGCGCCTCTTCGATAAACGGCCAAAGATGAATATTGTTCCCGTGAATATTCGCGCCCCACGCAAGGACCAGCCCGGCGTGCGCAAAATCCTGCGGTGCCGTACCCAGCCGCGTGCCGTACACCCCGTTCATCGCCGCCACGCCCGCGCTCGCGCAGATCGTCCGATCCAGCTGCGAGGCCCCTAGCCGGTAAAAGAATCGCCGGTCCATCGATCCATAGCCCAGCTGTCCGATCGTGCCCGCATAGCTGTAGGGCAGGATGCTCTCAGGCCCAAACTGGTCGCTGATGCCCTTAAGACGCTCCGCAATCTCGCTCAGTGCCTCATCCCAGGACACCCGCTCAAAATATCCCTCCTCGCGACCGGCGGGCAGCGGTCCCTTGGGCACGCCGGCGCGCCGCCGCATGGGGTTTAGCAGCCGCTCCGGCGAATACACCCGATCCAGGTAGCGCGCCACCTTGCCGCAAAGAAACCCGCGCGTCACCGGATGAGCCGGATCGCCCGCCACCTTCCCGGCACGCCCGGTCAACTTATCGACCGTGACCAGCACACCGCAGGAATCGGGGCAATCCAGCGTGCACACCGCGTGCACCACACGCGTAACCGCGGCATCATCACGCATGGCCGCGCCACTCTCTCGTACCACCGAAACAGTCTCGGACAGCTTTAATTGTGGCCACCGCCTTCTCGCTCACAGCCGCCCGTTTTCTGAAAAACCGCATGGCTATTCGCGAGGGAATTCTGCGTTTCCCCTTTGAATATTGTAGGCTCCGCTCATACATCCCCGGAGGTCCGCTTGCGCACACGGTTCCTGCTCAGTTCCACGGTCTGCCTTGCTCTGCTGAGCGGCGGCACGACGCTCCCCGGGCAACAGGCGGCAAACTTGCCGGACTCGGCCGCGGCGCAGGCCATCCCCGCCCTGCTGCAACGGCAGGCCGCCGACTGGAACCGCGGCGACCTTGAAACCTTCGCCACCGGCTACAAAAACTCGCCGGACATCCTGTTCATCGGTCGCACCGTGGAGCACGGCTATGCCGGGATGCTCGAAAGCTACCGTAAGCACTACCCGAACCGCGCGAGCATGGGCATCCTGAGTTTTTCGCAACTTGCAGTGCAGCCCCTGGACGACCGATTCGCCACGGCCACCGGCCACTTCCACCTTGAACGCACCGCCGCCGGCGGCGGCGAGGCAAATGGCTATTTTCTGCTGGTGCTCGAGAAAACCGCCGCTGGCTGGAAGATTGTGCGCGATGACACCGCAAGCCTGCCCGCCGGCAAGCCCTGATCCACAAGGCGCCCCAAACGCCGTCTCTCATAAAAGAGCTGCACGCCGACCGACCCGGCGCATCCCTTATGATGATCGGGAACGAGGTCGCCCATGGGTAAACTCCTGTTTCTTTTGCTGTTCGTGGCGTCACCGGTTGCCCGGGCACAAAACGCCAACCAGCTCTACACCGCCAGCCGCGAGCAGTTGGACGTCACCAAAGTCGTCCTCGCTCAGGAGGCCGCCTGGAACAACGGCGATCTGGACACCTACCTGTCCCATTTCAAGGATGCCCGGGATACGGAGGCGGTGCTCAACGGCCCTGTCCGCGGCTTCGGCAACATCCGTTCCGCGTACCATGCCAGTTTTCCCAGCAAAGACGCCATGGGCCAGCTTGAACAAAGCGAGGTGGAGGTGCGGGAACTGGGACCTGATTTTGCCTTGGCCACGGGCAGATACCGTCTGACGCGCACCAAGCGCAACGGCGGCGAGGCGCAGGGCAACTTCACGGAGATCTTCGAAAAAACAGCCGGCGGATGGCAGCTCATCTATAGCCAAACCAGCTAGAACCACACCAGTTAGAGCCACACCAGTTAGCGGCAACCGCGCTTGAAAGGCACCGCATTCATCTTGTCATCGCGCAGCGGAGGGATCTGCTGTCCATACACCGGAGTGGTCTGATGAGGGTAGTACGCCGCTCGTGAAGATCCATCCCACACCGCATGGAGGCTCCCCTCCAGCCGCCGCCGCAGAAGCGAACGGGTATTTGCCGTCGGCGACCGTCAACTCCCTTCCCCTACTCGAGGCCCACGAACTCGTCAAGGCGTATGGGGGGGCGCGCGTCGTCGACGGCGTCTCCCTGACCCTGCGCCGGGGCGAAACGCTGGGCCTCGTCGGTGAATCCGGCTCCGGCAAGAGCACCATCGCGCGCATGATGCTGCGCCTCATCGAGCCAACCTCCGGACAACTCACCTACTACCCCACCCCCGCGCCCGGCGCGTCGCAAATTCCGCCCGCGGCTCTCGACCTGCTGCGCCTGCGGCCGCGCCCGATGCGCCGGCTGAGGCGGCGGCTTGCCATGGTCTTTCAGGACCCCTACGCCGCGCTCGATCCGCGCCTCACCGTGCGCCAGTCCCTGGCTGAACCCTTTCACATCCACGGGGAGCGTCCCCCCGAAGGCTTGGAGGCACGGCTAACCGCGCTGCTGGCCGAAGTCGGGCTGGAGGCCGCGGCTCTCTCGCGCTACCCCAACGCCTTCTCCGGCGGGCAACGGCAGCGCATCAACATCGCCCGCGCCCTCGCGCTACGGCCGGAGCTGCTGGTGCTCGACGAACCGGTGAGCGCGCTCGATGTCTCCGTAGGTGCGCAGGTCATCAATCTGCTGCGCGAGCTGCAGGCACGCCACGGCCTCACCTGCCTCTTTATCTCGCACTCCATGCCGCTGGTGCGGTATCTGTGCCACAGGGTTGCCGTGCTGCAGCGCGGGCGGCTGGTGGAGCAAGGCACCTGGCAGCAGGTGTGCGAGCATCCGCGCGAGGCCTACACGCAGCAACTGCTCGCCGCCACCCCGGAGTTGCCGGCCTGATCTACCTCACACCTGTTCGCGTACCTCGAAGTCGCAGACATTGCGAAGGTAGTCCCAGGAATAGATACCGGCCTCATGCCCGTCGTTCCAATGAAACTTCAGCGCATATTTGCCGATCGGTTCAATCGCCTGGGGTCGCAACGGGGTCTCATACATCGGCAGCAGCGAGGCGGGCTTTGGTTTTGCTTCGCCCGGAGCGCGCCCTTCCCCCTCACGCGCCTCATGGCAGGTGGCGCAGGGGCAGGCATCGCGCAGCCAGCGAAAGCTCCAATGGCTGCGATGGCCATCCCGCCAGTCGATCGTCACGCCCGTGCCCCCGGTCTTGTCGACGTGAATCTTTCCCGGCCGCACCGCGTCACCGGCCAACCGGCGCTGCTCACGGGCACGGTCGGCGGCAGCCTGCTCGGCGCTGATGAAGCGAACTCCGTCGTGGCTCATGATTTCTTCTCTCCGTACGTGTTCGATTCTGCTCAGGGGTCCGGCGTCGCAAACGGCAATCGTTCATGGCCTCGGCGATCCCGAACCCGCACGCGAGGGCCTCAACCGTGGCGTTGCCGCCAAAAGAAGTATCCCGCGATGGAGCAGCCGACCACGACCACCAGCGCCCGCAGCACATCGCCCTTCACCCGGCGGGCAAATCGGGCTCCAAAATAGCCGCCGGCACCGGCGAAGATCATGCTGACCAGGCAGAAGTGCCATACGACGGCGCCTTGCGCAACGAAGGTAAGAATGGCACACAGATTGGAGGCGCACGCCGCAACCACCTTCATGGCATTCAAACGGTGCATCTCCTCCATACCGAACAGCGCGAGTACGGTCATCACCAGAAAACCGCCGCCTGCGCCGAAATACCCGATGTAGAACGTGATCGGAAACAGCGCAAGCGCTATAGGAATCAGGGGCAACGGACGTTCGTCTCCGGAGCGCGACTCCCCCGCCCGGCGCCGAAGCCACTTCGAGATCGGGCCGGAGATACCGAAGATCATCGTGCCGCCCAGCATCAGCCAGGGAATCAGGTGCAGAAAGGTGCGCTGCTGGGTGTGCAGCAGCACCTCCGCGCCGGCTACACCGCCCACGATGGACGTCATCAGCACCGTCGGCAATAGGTCGCGCCGCACATCCCCGCGCAGCGTTGCCAACGAGGTCAGCTGCCCCGGCCAAAGGGCCACCGTGTTCGTGGCGTTCGCTTGTACCGGGGCAACCCCCACCCCCAGCATGGCGGGGAACGAGAGAAACGAGCCGCCACCCGCCATGGCGTTCATGACTCCGGCGATGGTGGAGGCCACCACGAGCCAGAGGTAATGAACATGCGGCATCACGGAAAACGACATCGTCCCATTCTAGTTACCTGCTCACATACCTTGATCCGGGTAATCGAAGCCGGCTCCTCCGCCGCTTGCGTACGCGACGCGACGCGCCCATCGCTAGCCTTCCAAGGCTGCACTGCGCTCGCCTGCAACTGGACTAGACTTCAGTCGTCTACCTACCCTTGCCCATCTCCCTTGTCTTGCGCCTCCTGCGCCTCGCGCTCGATTACACTGATCCCGCCGTTGCGCTCCAGCACGGCATAATCCACGTCCTCCAGGCTCTTCACGCCCTTCAGCCGGCTCGCGGCTTCCAGATCCGCACGCTCCACGTGCATGCGCGCGGCCACCTCACCCTGCCATTGGCCGCCCTTGATCAGCACCAGCGGCGTCCCGTCCACAAACGCTCCGATTCGCGGCGACCGCGTCTTGATCCACGAAACCCCGCGATGCAGCAGTCCGATCGTGATCACGGCACAGACACAGTTCGTCAACGACCGGTCACTCCCCACGGTGGAAAGGATGATGACGCCCCCCATCAAAAACACCAGCACGAAATCTCCCAGCGTCAGCTGCCCGCCCGGACGCCGCGTCAGCACCCGCACGACGATCATCAAGAAAAAATATCCCGCAATGGCGTGAAGTACGGTGCCCACAGGCCCTCCGGCAACGAATGGTGAATTGCTTAGCAGTGGTGAGCGGTTACGATCACCCGAAACAGGATCTAGGCCGGACCGGTGGCACTTGGCAATCGCCGAATCAATAGCCTCACGGCAAAACAAAGGTCCGTGCGTTCATCTGCTCGCCGCCGGGGCTACCCACGGTGAAGTGGTGCATCCCGATGAACGACGGCTTCAGCTCCATCTGCACCGTCATGGGAAGCGCTGTTGCCGCAAATGTGTAGGTAACTCCGCCGCCACCCAGTGCGGAGCTCTCCGGCTGCGGAATCACACGCTGCGCCCCGAGCTGCTTCAGGATGGAATCGCTCACGAAAAGTTGAAACTTCCCGTCGTGCAGCGCCGCTGAACCCGGCAGCACGGTCAGGATGGACGACGTATTTGCCCGCTCCACGCGCTCGTACTTCACTCGCAGCGCCCCATCGCTTGTCTGCCCCACCGCATTCGCCAACGGTCCACGGCCTAGGATGCCGCTCAGATCGGCAATCAGGACCAGCACAAAGAAAAACCACACCGCCCGTTCGAAACGCCACCAACGCTCCTGAAATTTAAGGTCTTCACCGACCGCCACCGCGCCGTCTACCTTCGGCACATCGTCGTCTACCGGCTTGTATTCGCTTTTCTCCGCCATCCGCTGCTCTCCACCTCACCGCCGGCTCACACCGGCTGCTAAAGGCACGTGCAGGCACGAGTCGCGCTATGCCCTCTCCGGGAACGATCCCGCCCCGAGCCGCTCGGTTCAGTCTTCCTCCTTCGGTATGATGCTGATTTCGCCGTTCCTCTCCAGTACCGCCGTTTCCACGGCATCGAGCGTCCGCAGGCCCTGGTCGCGCGCCCGTTCCATCACGTCATCGCTCTGAACCCGCATGCGGCGCATGGTGGTTGCCCGCCATTGACCGCCTTCCATCAGAATCAGCGGCGTTCCATCCAGCAGCCGGGCAAGGACAGTGGAGCGGCTGCGCATGGCCACCAGGCTATAGTGCGCAAAGGCGATGGCAATGATCTGGCAGAAGGCATTGGTCAGGGACGCCTCATCTGCGACAATGGCGGTCAGCATCAGCCCACCCAGGAAAAAAATCAGGATGAACTCGAATGGCGTGAGTTGCTTGCCGGGCCGCCGCCCGACGATCCTTACGATAAAGACCAGAAAGAAATATCCGAACACCGCACGCAGGACGGAGGCGACCGATTCCATGGCTTCCTTTCACGTTCCAGTCATTAGGATGCACATATACATCGGCCATCATCGCCGTGCAGCGAGGCCGTGCAGCGAG
>CAXTBJ010000022.1:0-6956 GCA_964242585.1 uncultured Bryocella sp. | reverse complement strand
GCCGTGCAGCGAGGCCGTGCAGCGAGCCATGTATGAAGGCCGGCATCGAAGGCAAGCAGAGTCCTGGCACAGCTCGCGCCCACAGGATAGAACCGCACGGGAATGCTGCGATCTCGGCCCACACGAAAGGGTAGACCGAAGTTTTCGCGGCCCACGTGCCAGAACCACCTCGGAACGGCTACTCTTAACAAGCGTTTTCGAAGCGCCCCCAAATGCAACGCTCGACGCCCGGCGCTCGACGTTGAAGGGAGAGTAAAGGAGCATCCGTTGGCGGTTTTTGTCCGAAATATCAGCGCACCCGGCTACGACGAAGGCGTCGTCCGCAAAACCGATACCCGGGCCATGGCCGTCGCCACCTCCCTGTTTTTCATGGTGGGCTTTCTCACCTGCTTGAACGACATCATCATCCCGCACCTGAAATCCATCTTTGAGCTGAACTACGCCGAAGCCATGCTGGTGCAGTTTGCTTTTTTCAGCTCTTACTTCATCTTCAGCTATCCCGGCGGCATGATCGTGGAACGCTTCGGCTACAAGCGCGCCATGATCGCCGGCCTGGTCACCATGGCCGTCGGCGCCGGCACCTTCGTTCCTGCCTCCTATGTGGCGAACTTCGGCATCTTCCTTGCAGCCCTGATCATCCTGGCTGCCGGGATGACGGTGGTGCAGGTAGCCATCAATCCCTACGTCACGGTGATCGGACCGACCGCGACGGCCTCCAGCCGGCTGAATCTGGCGCAGGCCTTCAACTCCGTCGGGACCTTTATCGCTCCTTTTCTGGGCGCGGCGTTCATCCTGCGCGGCGTCGCCCAGGTGGAGCCCACCAAACTCCATTCTTTTTCGGCCGCGGCGCGGCAGGCCTATCGGGCCACGCAGGCCTCCTCCGTGCGCCTGCCGTATATCGGCCTCGCCCTGATGCTGTTGCTGCTCGCCCTTGCCCTGGGAGTGATCAAGCTCAAGACGCAAACCGGCGTCTCGCAACATACGCAGGACTTCCGTCCGGGCGCTTTTTCCGAGGCGCTGAACCGGCCGGATACCATCTGGCGTCACCCCTGGCTGCTCTTCGCCGCGCTCGGCATCTTCACCTACGTCGGTGCCGAGGTCTCCATCGGTTCACTGGCCGTAAGCTACATGGGCCTGCCGCAGATTGCCGGCCTGCCGGAGCAAACTGCCGCCTACTTCCTGCCCGTCTATTGGGGTGGCCTCATGGTCGGCCGTTTCGTCGGCTCCGCCGTATTGCAGCGCGTGCGTACCGGTCTGGTGGTGGGCGTTGCGGCGCTCACGGCCGTAGTTCTGCTTTTTATCAGCATGCACACGCTCGGCACAGGGCAGGTGTATACGGAATCGATCAACTTCCTGGGAACGCATCATCAGTTGGTCCTGCCGCGCTCCACCCCCATGTGGACGCTGCTTGCGGTTGGCCTGTGCGATTCCGTCCTTTTCCCCTCCATCTTTACGCTCGGCATCCAGGACCTCGGTCCGCTCACCAGCAAGGGTTCCAGCCTGCTGATCGCCGCCATTCTTGGCGGAGCCCTGGTTCCGGAGCTTCAAGGCAAGCTCGCCGATCGCATCGGTCTGCAACCCGCGTTCGTCGTACCCGCCGTATGCTTCCTCTACATCGCATGCTTCGGTTTAGCGGCCTCGCGCCGGCAGCCTGCCCTGACCGACCCGCTCATCCCCGTCGAGCCTGTCTAAACCTACCTAGCCCGAAGACACCCTAACCCGGAAACACCCTAACCCGGAAACACTTTACGATGGGTGCCAACCACACCAGTTCCGCTTAAGGAGCCGGTGTGGTTACCAAGCTGCACGTTAAAAATCCCCGTGTTCCCCAGGAGATCGCGATCTCTGCGGTTTGCGGCAGCGCGGGAACCTGAAGCGGTGTGATCCAAACCCTGCCTACCGCATCAGAGCTCGCCGTACTTTGAGAGCTTGCCAGAACCGGAGCCGCCGGGCAGGCTCCCATTGCCGGACACAGTCCCTCCCACGCCAGCACTCGCTGGTACACGGTAAGCGACGCCCCTGGCAGCGGGTGCCCCGCCGCATCGGTTACCGTCAGGCCTATTGCCTGCAGCATTGCACCCTGCATGACGCTCTGACCCGCACCGCTGACCAAGCTCACCTGCCACTGCGAAGGATCGACGCTGTACACCGTCCCGGTGGAGCAGATCGTGCCCCAGACACAGCCTGTCACGGTCCCTGTGGCACTCGCATTCAACGTCCCAGCCGTCACCAGGATGTTTGCCGTACCATCGCCGGCCGTCACCCCGGCAGGGAAGGAAAGTGTAAGCCCCGCGCCCGCACTCCAGATCACCGGCACGCCCGCCGCGAGCACCCCATCCTGCGTGGCGCTCAGCTGTAGTGTCCAACTGCCTCCGGCGCCGCCGGCTGCCACATAGGCCGTTGTGCTCGAAAGCACAACCGTGCGCACTGGATCATCATCCTGCAGGTTCACCTGGACCGTCGCGCCGCCACTGATCTCGGTGGCGCTCAGCGTGACCGCACCCGCTGCGACGCCCAGCACCGTACTTTGCACCTGTCCATTGCTGTCGCTGGTCACCCAGCAGCTCGCGGCGGCCCCGCAGGCGGCCAACTGCCCTGTGCCGGCAGTCACGCTCAGGCTCACCGTGGCCCCCGGCAGTGGGGTGATGCCATCCGCCGCCAGCACCCGCACCGCAAACGGCGTTCCCGCCGTAACGCCCGTCTTCAGCACCGCCGGCGCGGAGAGTTCCTGCAGCAGATCGGCCCCGTTCGTATAGGTGAGCGCGCCGGCGACCGAGGTGGTGCCACCCGTGCTCAGATCCGTGACGGTCACGCTCACGGATCGGCCCAAGGCCGCACCCGCAACTGCCCGCGATGGCATCAGCACCACGATCTGGTTAGCGGACAGGCTCTGAACCACCGCCGCCACACCGTTTACCTTCACGGTATTGCCCTGACGAAAGCCCGTGCCCAGAATGGTCACCACACCTCCACCCTGCCCCACCGTGGTCGGCGAAACGACATCGGCGTACAACATGCGCGCCTGATAGGTGAAGTCCGGTCGCCCCGCGCCAAATTGGTCTCCGATAACGAACCGCACCGGGGTGTCCTTCGTCATCGCACTCATATGCAACTGCGTCGTGCCGAAGACCATCGAGTTGAAGGGCACAGCCTGCCCAGCGACCGTCGGCAACGTGCCCGTGGCGTCCCCTGCCTGCCAAACGCCGATCACCGGCTGTGCCTTGTTGGCCGAAGCCAATCCGGTCTCGTCCGTTGCCGTTACCTCCAGCGTCCAGGTTCGCCCGGCGCGCACCGTGGCACCCCACCAGGAGCTGTGCCCCCATCCGCAAAGCAGCCCTGTCTGCCAGCCGCTCGGGTCGAGCGCCGCCGGCACGCTTTCTGTGCCATCGTTCCCGGGCGAGCACGAGGAGGCTGCATCGTCCGCCGTCAGGGTGAGATTTACAAAGCTCGTACCGATTGCCGACCAGTCCACCACCGTTTGCGACGATCCCGAAGGGGTCGACGGCGGCCGGACATAGGGAGCCAGGGCATACGCGCCGGTGTACAGCGGGTTGATCGGTTCCGTCGTGAAAAAAAGATTGGAAAGCCCATCGATCGGCACTGCCGAAAATTGATAAAACCCCTCGTTAAAGTAAGAGGCCGTGCCGGAGTTGGTCGCCTGCATACCCGTAACCGGATTCGCCAGCGCCTGCTCGTAGTTGGCGCCCGTCGTCGCGGAAACGGTCTCCCAGGACTCCGTCACGCCCGCGTGCTGCCGGTGCACGGTCACGTTCACCCAGTCCATGCCCTGTCCGGTCGGAAAGGTGAGCCGTCCCCAGGAATACACCGCGTCGTTCGAACTCAACTGCTTGCCGGCCGTGAGATTTTCCGGTGTCACCGGGTACAGCGAACTCAAGGCGTTCAGGTCATCCACCCGCAGCGTGAAGGGATTCTGCATGCACTGGTAGCTGTAGGGCCCGCACAGCACATCCAGCGGATGCATCAGTGGCCAAAAGGCCTCCTCGTCCGCCGTGACGGCCGTAGCCGCGGTGAACACATTGTCGTTGGTCTGCGACCAGGCCAGCCCCAGCACCCGCCCAAAGGCCCGCGTCAACTGGTATTGCATCTGCATGCTCTGCTCCGGCGCGGAGCCCACGCAGCGTCCGTTGAGGATCACCAGCGCGTGATGGATATAGCCGTCCGTCTGGATATCGTCTACGCTCTCCGTCACACCGTTCTGCCGGCAGGCCACAGGCTCGCTCGCACCCGAGCCCAGCAGCAGATCCGTCACGCTGCCGTCCGTGTCGTAGATTACCGCGACCGGCATGGCGGACTCATTGGTCACCTGCACATCCGCCGGAAACACCACCCCTGCACTGCCCATATAAGCATTCGCGCCGCTGACATGCTCGGCCAGTTCGCCGCCCTGCGCCAGCGTCATGCTGGAGCTCGGCACGTTCCAAACCGCGGCGGCGGCCGCGACCACGGCATCCGCCTGCGCGTGCGTGGTGTTCGCGCCCAGGGTGCCCGGGTCCGTGTAGTAGAGCAGCCGCGTTCCCGCCCAGGCCTCCCCCAGTCCAGGCTGTACCGAGATTCCGGCCCCGGAGACAAACCGTGGTCCGCCCGCCCTGCTCACCGCTGCGCAAAGGAGAAAGAGTCCCATAGCCAGACAAAAACGCCAGCTGAAAACTTGGCATGAGCGCAGGTTGCGGCTGAACAGCAAAGCTTTTAGAGAGTTTAAGTTAGCGCGCGCCATCGAACACCCCCTTAACGGCACGTTCTACCTCGATAGAAACGCGGCTCGAACCCGCAGCCCCCTCCTTAATGGGAGCTAGAATCGGCGTCATCACGGGTGCCGAGCCGCCCTGTACCGTGGAAGAGCCGTCGTCGGTTCCCTTTATCCCTGCACCGCTCAACGCGCCCGAGATTCCGAGATGCACCGGCATCGGCAGCCGAACCGGCTCAGGCCGTCCTAGCCCATTGGCAGCCGCCCCCGGTAGGCCGGCGGCGATCAGCGGCAGCGCCTCCGTGAGTTGAATGGCCCCCGTGGCCTCCGTCGCGAGCGGCGTTCCGGCAGCGCGCAGCAAGGCGGTCCCTAGACGGCGCACATCCAGCAGCTCCGGTGCATTGGCCCCCTGCACGATGACCGGCACCACGCCTTCAGCACCGTCCACCGGCGAAGCGAAACCGGCAGCTTTGCCGTTATTCGACGAAACCGATCCGTGCAGAAAGACGAGCGCCCGCTGGCCTACCGTGTAGCGAAACTGACCCTGCGGCCAAAGCCCTGCCCACTCACGCAGCCTGTATTGCGCGCCGGGAGCGCCCATCACGGTCTGCTCCACGTTGAAAACAATTTCAACCGCCCCGCCGTGGCGTTCGATCGAGGCGACCTGCCCTACAAAAATAAGGGCAGCGCGGCTGGCCAGCGACGCGAACTCACCGGCCAGCCCCGTCTGCGACGCTGATCCCATCGGCACACTCTGTGCCCGCGCGCCGGGACCCGATCCCAGCACACCCACCGTGACAAGAACTGCAAACCCGTATCGTCCCCAACGCATGGCAGCCATCGCCTCCATGCACTGTTTCGGCCAATGCGGTCAAAACTTCAGCCCTGCCTCACGGCGCGACACAGAGCCGTTCATCACACCACTTTCGGGTGTCGGTATCCCACCTTTGGACACCCACTACGCGTGAGCGGCGTATTCATCAATGAGTTTGTCAGTTTGCTAAATCTCCGGATACAGGTCGAAAAAGGCCTCCACCGAGGTCTTCAACTGCGCCTGGATCTGTTCGCGGCTGCCCTCCAACACATGCATCGCCACCTGCGACTCGTTTCCATTCTTCAACTGCACCGGAGCCGGCTGCACACCGGCCACCTCATCGGCGGGCAGCAGCCGCATACCGTAAACCAACACTAGATTCGCCATGTCTCGATGCTACGCCCTCGCGCCGGGCTTACGATCGCAGGTACCCCTTGCAGGTACGCCTCAACAGCAAGTCGATGACCGCCCCGTCTTGCATCCAAAACCACGTCGCTACAATCAGACAAGAGCCATGTCTGACCAAACCACCATCCGCGAAACTGTCATCCTCGGCTCCGGTTGCGCCGGACTCACCGCGGCCATCTACACCGCACGCGCCAATCTGAAACCGCTTGTGTTGGAGGGTCACGAGCCCGGCGGCCAGCTCTCCATGACCACCCTCGTCGAGAACTTCCCAGGCTGGCCCGAGGGCATCCAGGGGCCCCAACTCATCGACAACATGAAGGAGCAGGCCACCCGCTTCGGCGCCGAAATCACCATGGGCCATCTCGACAGTGTCGATTTCGCCAAGTCGCCGATCGAGCTCAAGATGGGCAAGGAAGTCCTCCAGACCCGCACATTGATCGTCGCCTCCGGGGCCTCCGCGCGCTGGCTCAATCTGCCCTCCGAGCAGGCACTCATCGGCTACGGCGTCAGCTCCTGCGCCACCTGCGACGGCTTCTTTGCCTCCGGCAAGGAGATCGCCGTGGTCGGCGGCGGCGACTCCGCCATGGAGGAAGCGCTATTCCTCACCCGCTTCGCCTCTAAGGTCACCCTGATCAACCGTTCGGACAGCTTCCGCGCCTCCAAGATCATGCTCGACCGCGCCAAGGAGCATCCGCAGATCGAGTTCCGCAACAACACGATCGTCGAAGAGGTGCTCGGTGTTGAAGAAAAGGACGTACGCGGCCTGAAGCTGCACGACCGAAAGACCGGCGAACGTTCCGAATTGCCGGTAAAATTCATGTTCCTCGGCATCGGCCACGAGCCCAACGCCCGCGCCTTCGAAGGCCAGCTCGATCTGGATTCCGACGGCTATATCAAGACCGACCGCAACGTCTTCACCACCCGCATGGGTCAGCCGCTGCCCGGTATCTTCGCCTGCGGTGACATCCAGGATCGCCGCTACCGCCAGGCCATCACCGCCGCCGGCTCCGGCTGCATGGCCGCCCTCGA
>CAXTBJ010000021.1:9040-48874 GCA_964242585.1 uncultured Bryocella sp. | reverse complement strand
GATTCACAGAAGTCCCAGGTCGTCCTCGTGGAGTTTGGCGAAGCACGTCAAAACCAGGGCGGTCCATCCGGTCTGGTGACTCGCACCGCAGCCTCGACCGGTATCGCCGCAGAAATACTCGTAGAAGAGGACAAGGTCCTTCCAGGCTGGGTCCGAGCGATAGCGTTCCTCTGTGCCGTGGCACGGTCTGCTGCCCTGCCGGTCGCGAAGAACGATACTGCAGAGTCGGCGTTCCAGCTCCTGCGCGACCTGCAACATGGTCATGTGTCGTCCGCTGCCCGTCGGACACTCCACGGTGAGTGAGGGTCCGTATACCTGGTGGTAGCGTTCAAGGGCGTTGATGAGCAGGAAGTTGATGGGAAACCAGATCGGCCCGCGCCAATTGCTGTTGCCGCCGAAGAGCCCCGAGTCGCCCTCCGCGGGCGTGTAGCGTACCTCCAGTTCTTTTCCCGACAACTCGATGGTGAATGGGTGGTCCAGGTAGTAGCGCGACAGCGAACGAATGCCGAAATCGGAGAGAAATTCGGTTTCATCCAACACCTTGGCGAGAATGCGCAGCAAGCGATCTTTCGGGACGAGTTCGATGAATTGCGCCCCCGCCTGCGCGGGATCGGGGTTTTCCGCGGCCGAGATATATCGCGCCAGATGAGGCTTGTGCTTCACGAACCAGTCGATCCGCCGGCGAAAGGCGGGCAGTTTATCGAGATCCTGCTTGGGCATGATCTCGATGCCGCAGATGGGAATCAGGCCGACGATCGAGCGGACACGCAGCACCTTGGACTCACGACCTTTGACATGCAATTGATCGAAGAAGAAGCCTTCCTGCTCGTCCCACAGACCCTTGTCGTCGAAGTTGTTAATAGCGTCGATGATGGCGATGTAGTGCTCGAGAAACTTACCGGCAAGATCCTCATAGGTGGGCCGGGTCGTTGCGAGCTCCACCGCGATTTGAAGCATCGTGGAGCAATAGAAGGCCATCCAGGCCGTTCCATCGGCCTGCTGCAGCTTGACGCCGTCCGGCATGGGCATGGAGCGGTCAAAGACGCCGATGTTGTCGAGCCCAAGAAAGCCGCCTCCGAAGAGATTGTGACCGTTCTCATCGTTCTGGTTCACCCACCAGTTGAAGTTGAGGAGCAGCTTCTGAAAGGCCCGCTCAAGAAAGTCGGTGTCCTTGTGTCCTGACGAGCGAGCCGTGATTCTATACACGTGATAGACGCTCCACGCATGTACGGGAGGGTTCACGTCGGAGAAAGCAAACTCATAGGCCGGTATCTGTCCGTTGGGATGCATGTACCACTCCCGCAGCAGCAGCAGCAGTTGCGCCTTGGCGAAGTGGGGATCGATGATCGCAAAAGGAATCATGTGGAAGGCGGAATCCCACGCTGCAAACCAGGGGTACTCCCATTTATCCGGCATGGATAAGACATCGCGCGCAAAGACATGAGGCCAATCATGATTCCGGCCCTCCTGTCGTTGCGCCGGCGGTGGGGGCAGGGCCGGATCGCCGGCAAGCCATTCTTCCAGGACGTAGTGATAGAACTGCTTGGTCCAGATCAGACCGGCGAAGGCCTGGCGGGCCACGTTGCGTTCGTCCTCGTTCAGGGAAGCCGGAATGCGCGCCGCATAGAAGCGGTCGGCCTCCGCCTGCCGATCGAGGAAGATCGCATCGAATTCTGTAGACTCGAGAACCGAGGGTTCAGAGGTCTGCGCGCGCTCAAGACGAAGGCGAAAGACCCTGCTCTCGCCCGGCTGCAGATCGAAGCAGAGATGAAAGGCCGCCTTGGTTCCGCGCAGTGCCGGATTGACGGCTGCCCTCTCTCCATGGAGGAGGTAACGGTCGAAGGCATCTTTGCTGTAAATGGCAGGCGCCTGCGAGGCCCCCAGGAGCCGCTGGCCGTTCGTCTCGTTTTCCGTGAACAACGTTTCGCGATAGGCATCCGGCGATTGCTGCGCGCCAGAGACCAGGCTGAACCGGTAGGTCCCCAGATCCCCGTGGTCGGCGAGCACGATCCCGTCCGCCTTGGCCCGGGCAGACATCATGGGTTTGGTCTCGTTCGATCCATCGGTTTCCTCATCCTCTTCGGGATGACCCCAGGACCAGGTGTTTCGAAAGGTAAGCGTCGGCAGGAGCGTAAGCCGCGCTGATGCCGGACCGCGATTGGACACGGTAAGGCGAATCAGAGTGTCATGAGGATCTCTCTTGCCATACTCGACCTGCACATCGAAGTACCGATTCTCAGAGAACGCATCCGTATCCAGGAGTTCGTATTCGCTGTCCGCATAGCCGCGGCGGGCATTTTCCTCAATCAGCCCCTTGTAGGGGAAGGCGCGCTGAGGGTACTTGTAGAGTGCCCGGGCGTAGGACGCCGTCGGGGTGGCATCCAGATAGTAGTAGAGCTCTTTGACATCCTCGCCATGGTTACCCTGATCTCCCGACAGGCCGAAGAGGCGCTCTTTGAGGACGGGATCGTTTCCGTTCCAGAGCGACGTGGAAAAGCACAGCCGGCAAAGCCGATCCGTCCAGCCGAGCAAGCCGTCCTCGCCCCAGCGATAGGCACGGTACTGCGCGGCATCGTAGGAGAAGGACCCCCACACCTGGCCATCGGCGGAGTAGTCTTCGCGGACGGTACCCCATTGCCGTTCCGGCAGATAGGTGCCCCAGAGTTGCCAATCGTTCTTCCGTTCACTCGTCTCCGCAAGGCGAACCACCTCCGGGTCTTGGGGCTGAGACGTGGTGGGAGCTGCATCGTTCTGTGAGTCCATGTGTACTCCCTTGGATGTGTAACCCCCTTGGATGCCGGCGGAAAGCCGGGGTCAGCTGAATGCCGCAGGGCCCATGCCGTTCGGACCCGCCCTTCCACAGGAGCCTACGCGGTCCAGGCTCCTGTGGCGGGGGAGCGCAGCGGAGTTCACCCGGTTGAAAGGGCGACCGCGGTTGGTCACGGGGTGAGAACAACGCGAAGAGAAGCGTTCTCGCCTTCAAAAAAGGGGCCTGTACCACACCTTTTCAGGGCGCGGAGGTAGCATTCTTGTAAGCGACATGCCTTTCAACGCCGATGTCCCGACCACCCCAGAGCCGGTCTCCCAACGGAGGCGGGCAGCCCCTCCGGGTGATCTCCTGCTTCGTTTTGCGCATGTGGTGAAGGAGTACGCGACGGAGGGTGGGCGGGTGCGCGCGTTGAACGACCTGACGCTGGATATCGCGACGGGGAGTTTTACCGCGCTGGTAGGTCGAAGCGGATGCGGCAAATCCACGCTGCTGAACATGGCGGGGGCGATGGACTTTCCGACCGGGGGCGAGGTCCTGCTGGACGGCGTGGCAACGGCAAAACTGAACGACGCGGCGCTGACGCGGCTTCGCAGGGAGAAGGTGGGGTTCATCTTCCAATCCTTCCAGCTGATTCAGACCCTGACCGTGGCCGAAAATGTGGAGTTGCCCCTGATGCTGGCAGGCGGCGCCCAGGCACGGCGGCGGGCTCTCGAACAGCTGGAGGCGGTCGGCCTCGGGGAGCTGGCGGGGCGTATGCCGCATCAGCTTTCCGGCGGGCAGATGCAGCGTGTGGCGATTGCGCGCGCGCTGGTGGCCGCACCGCGTCTGGTGCTCGCGGACGAGCCGACAGGCAATCTGGATACCACGACGGGAGATTCGATTCTGGAACTGCTGCAGAGCATCTGCCGGGAGCGCCAAACCACCATCCTGATGGCGACCCACAGCGCCGAGGCCGCCGCCTTTGCCGACGCCGTCATCCGGCTGCGTGACGGCGGGATCGAACAGATTGTGCAGAACTGATATGGGACCCACGGCGCTGCTCTATCGCTTGATTCTTCGGCCCATGTTGCGCGAACGGGGCCGCTCGCTGCTGATCCTGGCGGCCGTGGCGCTGGGCGTGGCCGTGGTGCTGGCCATCGATCTGGCCAGCGGAGCGGCGACGGGGTCATTTCGGTCGTCCATGGAGACGCTTTCGGGCGACAACGACCTGGAGGTCATCGCGACGGGCGGCGTGCCCGAAAACATCGTGGGCAAGCTGAATACGCTGCCGTACCCGATCCGGGTAAGCACGCGGATTGAAGACCATGCCTCCATCGGGGAGGCGGGCGAGACGGTACCGCTGATCGGGGTCGACCTGATCGCGGAGGCAAACAACTACGCAGGCGAGCGGACTCAGAAGGACTGGGACCCAGGTAGCCTGGAGCACATCGGCGATCCGGATGCGGTGTGGGTGACGCGTGGGCTGGGAAGGCGGGTCGGAGAGCGCGTTCCGCTGCTGATCAACGACAGCAGCCGGCAGTATGTCGTGCGCGGTCTCATCCCCGAATCGGCACGGCTGGGTACGAACGCCGTGGTGATGGATATCGGCGCGGCGCAGGCCGCCACGGGCAAGACCGGACGCGTCGACCGCATCCTGATCAAGCTGCCGGAGCACAGCGACCTGGAGGAATGGGAGCAAAAGCTGCGTGCCGCCGTGCCGGGGGGCGTCCAGCTGCAGCCACAGGGCAGCCAGACCGCAGCCAACCGCAAGATGCTTGCCGCTTTTCGGTGGAATTTGCGCGTGCTGAGCTACATCGCCGTGCTGGTCGGGGCGTTTCTGATCTACAACACGATCTCGGTTTCGGTGGTGCGACGCCGCGCGCAGATCGGCACGGTGCGGGCGCTGGGCGCGAGCAGGAACGCGGTGCTGCTGGCGTTTTTGGCGGAGGCGGCGATCTTCGGTCTGGTCGGCTCGGTGCTGGCCATTCCGCTGGGCCGACTGATGGCGAGCGGCGCGGTGCGGCTGCTGTCCTTGACCGTGGACGCGCTCTATATCTCAAGCCGGCCCGGCGCGATGACGTTGTCCCTGGCCTCGCTTGCCCTGGCGTTCCTGGTAGGCATCGGGGTGACGCTGGCATCGGCGCTGAGCCCGGCGCTGGAGGCCTCGCGCGTGCCGCCCACCGAGGCCATGGCGCGTGGAGCGAGGGAGTACGCCGTGCATGTGGAGCGCAAGCGGGATCTGCTCGCGGCGGCGGTTCTGGCGGCGCTGGCGGCCCTGGCGGCGCAGGCCCCGGCGATCGCGGGCAAGCCGCTCTTCGGCTATCTCGCCACACTGCTGCTGATCGCCTCGTGCGCGCTGGCGGTACCGACGCTGGTATCCGGCGTGATGGCGACGAGCTCGAATCTGCTGCGCCGCGTCGGCGGCGTGGAGGCGCTGCTCGCCTCACGCAGCCTGGCCGGGTCCCTGCGCAGAACGTCGGTGCTGGTCTGTGCGCTGGCCACCGCCATTGCGATGATGACCTCGGTGGCCATCATGGTGGGCAGTTTCCGGCAGACGGTGATCAGCTGGATGGACACGCAGCTGCCGGCGGACCTCTATCTGCGGCCGGCGGGCAATCCCTCGGCCGACCGGCATCCGACGATCGCACCTGAGTTCGCGGGGCAACTGGCCACGCTGCCGGGCGTGGCGTATGTGAGCCGGTTTCGCGCCTATGAGATCGAGTACCAGGGGCTGCCGGTCACGGTTGCCTCTGTGGAGACCGACATCCCGCGCTACGACCAGACCTCGGGTTTCCTGTCCGGCAGGGCGCCTGAAGCCGTCTTGAAGGAGCTCGCCGAGCCCGGTACGGCGATGGTGAGCGAGCCCTTCACCATGAAGCACCATGTGAAGGCGGGCGACGTGCTAAACCTTCCCCTGGGTTCGCAGATGGCACGGCTGCGCATCGTGGATGTGTTCCACGACTACGCGAACGAGCGCGGATACGTGATCATTTCGCGGCAGAACATGCTTTCGTACCTGAACGATCCGGCGGCCTCCAACCTGGCCGTATACGTGACGCCGGGCGCGGATCTCGAAGCGGTGCGCCGGGAGATCCAGGGCACCGCGGCGCATCGGGACGTGCTGATCTTTTCCAACGGTGAGCTGCGGCACGAGGCGATCCGGATCTTCGATCAGACCTTCGCGATCACATATGCGCTCGAGGCCATTTCGGTGCTGGTGGCCGTGATGGGCATCGCGGGGGCGCTCATGTCCATCGTCTTTGACCGCAGGCGGGAGTTCGGTCTGCTCCGGTACCTGGGCGCGGCCACGGGACAGATCCGCAAGCTGATCCTGGTGGAGGCGGGCCTGATCGGCATCCTGTCCAATATGGCCGGCCTCGTGCTCGGCGTGGCGCTTTCACTGATTCTTATCTTTGTGATCAATAAGCAATCCTTCGGCTGGACGATTCAGTTCCATTGGCCGGTGAGCGTGCTGCTGGGAGCCTTGAGCGTGGTGTACGCCGCGACGGTGCTGGCGGGCATGTATCCCGCGCGGGTGGCGCAGAGGCTGAATCCGATCGAGGTGGTCCATGAGGACTAGGCTGCTATGCCTTTTGCTCGCTGTGCTGTGTGTCACTTCCCATGCGCAGCAGTATGTTCCTGCGCTGCCGGGGTACCGTTACGAGTTTCCACGCGACCACTTCAGCCATCCCGACTACCAGACGGAGTGGTGGTACTACACCGGCAATCTGCGCGCCAAGGACGGGCACCGTTTCGGGTTCGAGCTGACCTTCTTTCGGCAGGGCGTTTCGCGTACGCCCAGCGCCTCGCCGTGGAACGTGCACGATCTCTACATGGCGCACCTGGCGTTGAGCGATGTGAGCGGCGGCCGCTATTACGCGACGGAACGGCTCAATCGCGCGGGGCCGGGCATCGCCGGCGTCGACCCGGCGTCGGGAAATGTATGGAATGGAAATTGGGAGACGAACATCGGCGCGAACGTCCACCATCTTCACGGCATCGGTGAGAATTTTTCGTTCGATCTGAGCGCCGTTCCGCGGAAGCCGCCTGTGATCCACGGCACGGACGGCGTGAGCCAGAAGGCCGAGGGCGCGGGACACGCCTCGCACTACGTTTCCTTCACGCGCATGCAGTCCGGGGGGACGGTCGAGCTCGATGGAACGCGATACGAGGTGGACGGCGACACGTGGATGGACCACGAGTTCTTCAGCGATTCGATGAACGGCGACGAGGTGGGATGGGATTGGCTCAGCGTGCAGCTGGACGACAACACGGAGCTGATGCTGTACCGGCTGCGTCATCGGGACGGCAGCGTGGACCCCTACTCCTCGGGCACCTATGTGGATCGGGACGGGAAAACGCTGCATCTGGCGCTGCGCGACTTCAGCATGACGCAGGCAGGCACGGCGTATAGGAGCGAAAAAACAGGCGCTACGTACCCCATCGCGTGGTCCGTCACGGTTCCCGCGCTGAAGCTGCAGATCGACATCTCTACCCCCTTGAAGAGCCAGGAGTTCGTCAGCCGGTTCGGGCCGAGCTATTGGGAGGGGGCAATCGACGTGACGGGGCACCACCAGGAGCAGGCGGTGCGCGGCGCGGGGTATCTGGAGATGACCGGGTATGCCAATCCCACCGGTTCGATCTTTTCGACGACGCCGCGGTGAGTGCCGGGCACAGCCCTCGCTCACGCCCGGTTTCTTCCGGATGTGCGTTCAGGCCACCCGGCCGCAACTCCGCAAATGCTGCTCGGATACACAGGTTCAGGGGCTCTAAAACCAGGTGTTTCTCTAGCGTTTCGCGGTCCCCGGAGCCCATGCGAACGCTTTGCAAAAGAGAGTGCAGGGAAGCGGAAACTTTCGGCGGGGCGAAGCGTCTCCAAGCTAGCAGCGCCTACACCAGCAGAGCACGGCCAGGCGGGAGACCGGCAACGGTTCTCCACGGGCCGAAGATTCGGGCCAGCCCGCAGAGGGAAGCCTTCAGGAAGCGATTCGATCCTCATGAAGTTCATACATGCCGCGCTGTTTGGCACCCTTCTTCTCGCTCCCACGCCGCGCCTGGTTTCGCAGGCGCCCACGCCGGCGGCCGGTGCCGCGCCGCGCCAGAGCGGAACGGTGAAGAGCGTGAACGCGCAGGATTTTGTGCTGACCACCGCCGCCGGGCAGGAGGTCATTGTCACGGTGCCTTCAGGGGCCGCCGTTTTGCTGGTGGCACCGGGCAGCCGGGACCTGAAGAGCGCCCAACCGGGCACCGTGGCGGACATCGCCCCGGGAGACCGCGCCATCGTGAACGGTTCGGCAGGCGACAGCGGACCGGCTATGAACGCCAGCCGGGTAATCGTGATGAAGGGGAACGCGATCGCGGCTACCCGCGCGGCCGACCAGGCGGCCTGGGCGCAGGGCGTGGGGGGTATCGTGCGCTCGGTGGACAGCGGAACCGGGGTCATCACCTTGGCGAGCGGCGGGCGCACCCTGACCGTGGATACGGCGGCGAATACGGGTGTGCGCCGGTATGCGGGCGGTTCGGTCCGCTTCGAGGATGCGGTCGCGAGCTCGATGACGGCTATCCGGCCGGGCGATCAGATCCGGGTGCGCGGGCAGAAGTCGGCTGACGGAAACACGGTCACGGCGGATGCGATCGTGGCCGGGTCCTTCAGCAACTTTTCGGGTCTGCTGGCCACGGTGGACGCGGGCGCCGGAACGGTGACGCTGAAGGATCTCGCCACAAAGCGCAACGTGACGGTGGCGGTGTCGCCTTCGAGCAATCTGCGCCGGCTGCCACCCGGGGCAGGGCAGGCCATGGCCGGCGGCGGTGCGGGGTCGGGTGGCGGGGCAGGAGCAGGAGCAGGAGCAGGCGGCGGGGCGGGTTCTGCGGCAGCCGGCGCGGGCGGTGGCCCGGGCAGGTCCGGCGGCAGTGGCCGGGCCGGGGGTGACCTTTCCCGGATGATCACGCGCCTGCCCGCGGAGACCCTGGCCGGTTTGAAGCCGGGCGACGCGGTGATGATCGTGGCCTCGAACGCCGAGAACGGCGCGCCCACGGCGATCACGCTGCTGGCCGGCGTGGAGCAGATCCTGGCCGCACACCCGACCGGTGAAACGACGCTCTCTCCCTGGAACATCGGGGGAGGCGGCGAGGGTGAGGGCGGCGGCGAAGCGGGCCCGCGCTAGAAACGACATACAGTCATAAGCAGCCGTGCGTTCCGTGGGATCTCCGCACGCGCCAAAGACGCACAGCGCGTGCGGAGATCCCCCAAGATTTCGCTTCCGAGGAGAATGATGGACCTGTCAAGGATTTTGCAAGCGGGGGCTTTGTACACGGGCGGCGTGGGCCTGCTGCTGAGCCCGGCTGCCGGGGCGCAGACACCTGCGGCCGGCAACGGCCCGGGCGCGCCGGCCACCCAAACCGCGCGTCCCGCCGCGCCCGCGCAGTCGGCCAACCCCACGGCCGGGCAGGGAGCGGCCCCCTCCGGCAGTCAGGCGGGCACGGGTTCGGGGCAGGCCGCGGCAGGCGCCACGCGCGTGCACGGCGCGGTCGCTGACCCTGACGGCGCGGCCATCCCGGGCGCCACGGTCGCCTTCACCCCGGCACGCGGCGCGGTGCGCAAGACCGTGTCCGGCCCGGACGGCAACTACAGCCTGACGCTGGCCCCCGGCAGCTACAGCCTGCTGGTGAGCATGAAGGGCTTCAGCACCTATGCCGTGCAAAATCTGCGCGTGGGCCCGGTCGCCGGCATGACCGTGGACGCGAAGCTGCAGATCGGCGAGCAGAATATCGTCGTGAACGTGGACGCGAACGCGATTCAGCTGAGTGTGGACCCGGATGCGGCGGCGAGCTCGACGACGATTCAGGGCAAGGACCTGGAGGCGCTTTCGGACGATCCGGATGAGCTGCAGTCCGAGCTTTCCGCCCTGGCGGGACCGGCGGCGGGCCCTAACGGCGGGCAGATTTATGTGGACGGCTTCACGGGCGGCCAGTTGCCGCCGAAGTCGTCCATCCGTGAGATCCGCATCAATCAGAATCCGTTCTCGGCGCAGTATGACCGCATCGGGTATGGCCGTGTCGAGGTGTTTACCAAGCCGGGCACGGATAAATATCACGGCAACTTCCAGATCAACGGCAATCCCTCGCAGTTCAACTCCGGCAACCCGCTCAGTGGCGCGGCGCAGCCGCCGTACCACACGCTTTTCATGTTCGGCAGCATCACCGGGCCCATCAACAAGACTTCCTCGTTCTCGGTCGGTGGATCGCACCGCGATATTGAGGATGACGAGCTGACGAATGCCGTCATCCTGGCTCCCACGGCGACCGGCACCACGCTTTGCGCACCGGACACGCCGGGCTGTGTGCCCACGACAAACAATCCTCTGCAGATCTTCACGCACTACCCCCAGGTCCGGACCGACATTTCGCCGCGGTTCGACTTTGCCTTCGGTGAAAAGAATGTGCTGACGGCGCGCTTCCAATACGTGCAGAACGATGCTATCAACGCCGGTCTGGGAAGCGGTCTCGCACTGCCTTCGAACGCCTATAACTCGGACAGCAAATCGACCATCGTGCAGCTGAGCGACACGCAGACCTTCAGCTCCAAGCTGATCAACGAGACCCGCTTCGAGTATGAGCGCGAGCACACCGCGGATGCGGCGCTCAGCAACGCGCCCCAGGTCGTGGTGCAGGGGGAGTTCACCTCCGGCGGCGCTACCTTGCAGGACACCACGGACCACCAGGATCACTTCGAGGTGCAGAATTACACCTCGCTGGCGCTGTCGAAGAACTTTATTCGCTTCGGCGGGCGTTTGCGCACCACGCGCGAGGCGACCTATGCGGCCGGCAACACCAACGGAACGTTCACCTATGCGGACCTGACCAACTCGGGCAACGCCCAGGTTGCGACCTCCGGCAACGTCGACCACAGCTACGCGACGGGCACGCCCTCGGAGTTTCTGCTCACGAAGCTGAACACGGACGACGTGCACTATTTGTATGAAGATCTGGGCCTGTACGCCGAGGACGACTGGAAGCCGAAGGGCAATCTGACCGTCAGCTACGGTATCCGCTACGAGACGCAGAATAACCTGCCCGACCACCACGACTTTGCTCCGCGATTGAGCGTGGCCTACGGTGTGGGCAAGTCCAAGACCGCGCCGACCACCGTGCTGCGCGCCGGCTTCGGCATCTTTTATGACCGTTTCGGCACCAATTACCTGATCAACACCTATCGCTACAACGGGCTGGCGGAGACGCTATACACGGTTCCGGTGATTCCGGCGGGTAGCGCGTGCAGCCCTTCGAATGTGGCCGGCTGCACCCCGCTGCTGACGGCCACCGGCTCGTCGGTCTACACGCAATCGAACGGTGCCGTCGCGCCGCGGCTGCGGTCGCCTTATATCGAGCAGTTTGCCGTCGGCTTCGATCAGCAGGTGGGTAGGCACGGCACCGTTTCGGTGAACTACCTGCACTCCCTGGGCGTGCACGAGCTCAACCTTCAGGATGCCGAGTACCCGACGAACGGCAGCCCGCCGCCGAACTCGGTGAATAACCAGTATTTCTCCGAGGGGCAGTTCCACCAGGACCAGTTGAACCTCAACGGCCGCACGCAGTTGAAGTTTTTGACCCTGTCCGGCTTCTACTCGCTGGGATTTGCCAAGGGCGACAGCTCCGGCGCGGGGGCGCCTATTTCGGTACCCTACGACATCCAGGCCGATTTCGGCCGAACGCTGTTCGATCGCCGCAACTTCGGCGTGATGTTTGCCTCGGTCACCCTGCCGCATTTCATCCAGCTGAGTCCCTTCCTCATCGGGCAAAGCGGCACACCCTACAACGTGACGCTGGGGTCGGACCCGCTGAGCGACAGCTACTTCAACGAGCGGCCCGAGGCCGTGCCGCTTTCGATGGCGAACGGCAGCACGATTTTGCCGATTCGCTCGTGCGGCCTGGCGTTCGCGCAGCCGGGCACGGTGGCCGGCTACGGGACCGCGCCGATCAACGCCTGCACGGGGCCTAATCTGTTCAGCACCAATCTGCGCTTGACCAAGACCTTCGGCTTCGGCGAGAAGATTGCCAGAAACCGCGGCGGCGACGCGGGCGGTGGACCGGGTGGCCCCGGCGGTCCCGGTGGTGGCGGCCGCGGTGGTGGACCGGGTGGCGGCGGACCGGGTGGCGGCGGCCGCGGCGGCTTCGGCGGTACCAGCACGGGACGACGTTACAGCGTAGGGATCGGTGTGATCGCGCAGAACCTGTTCGGCAACACCGACCCGGCCGTCCCGGTGGCCACACTCGATGCGGGGATGATGCAGTTCGGCAGAAGCCTGGTATTGCAGGGGGGACCGTACACGCAGCAGAGCGCCGTGCGGCGTGTCTCGCTGCAGGCCTCGTTCAACTTCTAGCACCTGGGGCGGCCTGCCCGCGTGGCGAACCGCTTTCCGCATAGGCAGGCCATTCTGCCATTGCGTTCGGCCCCGGCAAAGCCTTACCTTGAGCGATGTTGAGGACGCCCCATGCCGAATACAGAGATCGAGCTGAGCCACAACCTCGTGCTCATTCCCCAGCCCCCGGGAGCGGGCACACAGCCCGTTGATAAAGCCGCGGCGCTGCGAATGCTGCAGACGGCGCGCGGCAACGCCCTGGTGATGCGGAAGCTGCGGGCATTGTTTCCCGTGCCCGTAGCGGACCGCAGCGACGACGAGATCTTTGAGGCGCTGGCGGCCAAGGTCGCGATGGGGCAAATGACCCTGCGCCGCCGTGGGACGTGTTCGGCCGACAAGCAGCGGTTCTTCGATTGGCTGGCTGAGTCGCTGACCGCGATGGCGAAGGATCTCGACACCACCAAGCAGATCATGCTCACGCTCGCCGTGAAGGAGGGCGGCTGGAACAAGATCGCTCTGGATCATAACCAGCCGCTGCAAAATCCGTTCGGGGTCAATTACATCGTTGACCGGAAGGCGGCAGGGAACAAGAAGTACACCTCCCTGCAGGATGCCATCAACGAGTGGAAGCAGAATCACAGCTATGTCCAGGGAGTCAAAGATCCGCAGGCCTTCGTGAACGCCCTGTTGGCGCACCACTACAATACGGTGAACCCCAACTACGGTGGCGAGTTCATGGATCGGTATGCCGATGTGGGACGCGCCATGATCAGCTGTTCGGTGCAGCCATGAGGCGGTGGAGCGCTCGGCTTGCCTTCGTGTATCTCCCTCTATTCGTGTATCTCCTTCTATGGGGGAGCTCGCTACTCCGGGCGCAGGGTTGTCCCTACCAGCCCCACTTCAGCAACGACGCCCGGCGGTATACCGGAGCGTACAGGAACGGCGCCTATGGGTTCGCCACCGTCATCCCAAAGGGGCTGACCGGTCTGGACGAGAACGATCCTCTGTACCAGCGCGGGTTTTCCATACCGCTGCCCGACGCCGCCGGGCAGATCTCCGTCTTCGCCGAAGCCAACAGCGCGGGGTTTGCCGATCCGCGAGCCGCCGCGAGGACACAGGTGCGCTATCTGCACGGGCGAGCGGTTCAGGTGAGCGCCCCGACATACAGCGAGCTGCAACTCGCTACCCGCCCGGCGGTCCGCGTCACCTCGGAGTTCCATTGCGCGGGAGACCGCACGGCTTACGAGCTCATTTCGGTGCTGGCGCTCGATGCCGGGAGGCGTTTTGTGTACACGCTGAGCTGGGAAGGATCTCTCGCCAAGGCGCAAACCGCCGGGCAGACCATGGGGGCTTTGGTGAGCTCCTGGCGTTTCCTTACCCCTCGTTGAAGCGGTGCCGTCCTGGAAACTAGGCTGCCGCGAGGCGCGCCAAGGCCTGAGCCAGCACGCGGATGCCGTGCTCCAGGGCCTCCGGCGAGGCGAACTCGTCCGGGCGGTGGGAGACGCCGCCGCGGCAGGGAATGAAGAGCATGGCCGCCGGAGCGACGCGGGCCATGAAGGTGGTGTCGTGGTAGGCGCGCGAGACCACTTGGCGGAAACTTGCGTTTTCAGCCTGGCAGGCGTGTTCAAGCACCGCGATGAGCCGCGGATCGCACGGAACCGGGTCGTCGGCGTTGATGGAGTCTTCGGTGAAGCGCACGCCGCGACGATGCTCGATTTCGCCTATCGCGGAGCGGATCGCTCCCAGGACGGCCTCGCGCCGGGCAGCGTCGATGTCGCGCAGGTCGAGCAGGAAGCTGACGCGGGAGGGCACGGCGTTTACCGCGCCGGGGTATACGTCCAGTTTGCCGACCGTGGCCACGGTATCCGCACCGCCGTCTCGGGCGTTCGCTTGCCGTGCGGCGGCCTCGATGGCGAGCACCGCCTCCGCTGCGGCGCACAGCGCATCGCGGCGATCGGGCATCAGCAGGGCACCCGCGTGGCCACCGAGCCCTTCGACGGTGAATCGATAGCTCGAGGGTCCCGCGATCGCGGTGACGATGCCGCAATCGAGGCCTTCGCGTTCGAGCAGCGGGCCCTGTTCGATGTGCAGCTCCAGCCAGGCGCTGTAATGGCCGGGGGCGAGCGGGACTTCGTCCAGGGGACTACCGAAGCCGGCGGCGGCGCGGACCTCGCGCAGGGTCAGGCCTTGGGCGGCATCAGGCTCGGTCTCGTGCAGCCGGTCGGGCAGGGCGTCGGCGGTTGCCGGGCTGAGTACACCCGCCATCAGGCGCGAACCGAGGCAGCCGATGCCGAACCGTGTCGGCTCCTCGCTGGTGAAGAGCACCAGCTCGAGCGAGCGACGGGGATTGAAGCCGCTCGCCCGCAGGGTCCGCAGCGCCTCCAGCCCGCCCAGGACGCCCACGGTGCCGTCATACATGCCCGCGTGGGGAATGGCGTCCATGTGCGAGCCCGTGGCGACGGCGGGCAGGCTGGGCTCGGAGCCCTCCCAGCGAAAGAACGTGTTGCCGACGGCGTCCTCGCGCACGCTCAGGCCGGCTTCGGCGGCCAGTTGCTTGAGGTAGGCCCGCGCCTCGAGATCGCGCGGGGTAAAGACGATCCGTGTGACGGCCCGTGTCACGGCGGTAACTGGCGGCCGGAGATCCGCCTCCGCGGTGGGCGGGCAGTCCGTGAAGGTCGCGAGATAGCGCAATGCGCCGAGCAGCCGAGCGGTGTCGACGGCGAAGGTCATGCGATCACATGCCGGTTGAAGTCTTTGTAAACGAGGTATTTCGCCGGGATCTTGCCGAGGGCGCCGAACCATTGCGGGCAGAACGGGGCCATCCAGAGGAAGTCTCCCGCCTCGACAGGGTACCAGGCATCGCCGACCCGGTAGATGCCGCCGCCTTCGAGCATCAACAGGCCGTGCTCCATGTAATGCACCTCCACCTGCGCGAGCGAGGCGCCGGGGGCATAGGTCATGGTGTTGACGGCGAGATCAAAGGCCGGGGCCGCGGGCAGCAGCTCCCGCACCTGCAGCGCGGCGTCGCCATGTAACGGCGTGGCCTGGATGCCGGGTTCGTACCCGATAACGCAGGTGGTGTTGTCGGCGTGCGGGTCCCTGATATGGGCTGCCGGCAGCGGATGGTGGGTTTTCTCGATCAGGACGGCGCGGGTAGCGATTTCGGCGGTGAGTCTGTGCGAAAAACCGGCAGGAAAGAAGGCGAAGCCCGCGGGGGGCAGCATCTGCAGCTGTGGAAAGCACGGTTCGGAGGTGAAGAGCGAGCCTTCCAGGACATAGACGAAGCGCTCGCCGGGGCCCTCTTCCAGGGTGCCGCCGGCCTCAAACTCAATTGTGCTCATGGCAAAGCCCGCACCCATCTGCGGGGCGGCGTGCACGATGGCAGTGCCCCGGAGCAAACCCGGCAAAGGGGTGCGAACAAAGGTGTCCGGCGTTTGCAGCAGGTGATCACGGCGGTTCCTGCTTCGTGTTAAGCCTAGGTGGTGCATCGGGCTTCGATTGTACGATGCCGGCTCCACCGCGGGCCGGAGAAGCGGGGGAACTAGAGGTGCAGATGGCCGATGAGCTCGAGCAGCGTGGCCAGCGCGGCCTCCACATCGGTCTCGCGCACGGTTTCCCCCGGATGGTGGCTGAGGCCGCCGGGTGAGCGCACAAAGAGCATGGCCGTCGGCACATGCGGTGCAAGGATCATGGCATCATGGCCGGCACCGGAGAACATGCGCCGGGTGCGGTAGCCGCTGAGCTCGGCGGCGGCAGCCAGGCCGTCGGCCAACGGTGTACTCAGGGGAACCGTGGCCTGCTCGGCGAGCAGCCGGGCGCGTACCTTGATCTCGCGCGCCATGCCGAGCCGCTCCGCCTCGGTGAGCAACCGCGCCACCGTCGCGTGCCGCGACTCGTCGCTGGGGTGGCGCACATCGAGCGAGACGCGCACCTCGCCCGGGATCACGTTCACCGCCCCCGGCGAGGCCTCGATGCGGCCGACCGTGGCCACCAACTGCTTGTAGCCCAGGGCAAACCGCTCCACCTCGACGATCCACTGCGCGGCCGCGACCAGGGCGTCGCGGCGCAGCGGCATGGGCGTGGTGCCGGCGTGGTTGGCCTCGCCGGTAAAGGTGAGTTCCAGCCGCGATTGCCCGACGATCGCCTCCACAATGCCGAGCGGCAGGTCCTCGGTGTCGAGGGTGGGACCCTGCTCGATGTGAACCTCGATCGCCGCGCGGGTATCCGGCCGCAGCCGGCAGTCGGTTGGGATCTTTGTGGGGTCCAGGCCGAAGGTCCCAATCGCCTGCGCCACGCCGATGCCGTCCTTGTCGCTGCGGCGCAGATCGTCCTCATCCAGGTCGCCGACGGCCGCTCGGGAGGACAGGAACGGGAAGCCGAAGCGCACACCCTCCTCCTCGCTGAAGGCGATCAGCTCGATATGGAAGGGCAGCGGTTCCCCGGCGAGCTCTTCGATGGCCGCAAGCCCGAGCAGAATGCCGAGCGGGCCGTCAAAGGCACCCGCATCCGGTACCGTATCCAGGTGCGAAAACAATGCCAGCGTGGGGGTGATCTCATCCGGATGCGCGGCGCGGCGCAGGCCGCGCAGGCTGCCGACAGCGTCCGTGCGGACGTCGAGCCCGGCCCCTCGCATCCACCAACCCACGAGCGTGTGCGCGTCGCGCGTGGCGGGCGAAAGAAAGAGGCGCGTGGTCCCGCCGGGAACGTCCGTGACGGTCGCGAGCTCGCGGCAGCGCGCGATGACCCGGGCCGCGCGCGGGCTGACGATGTCGGCGGTGCCGGATCGAGCCTCAGCCACGCCGCACCGTGGCCTCGATGGTGCCGTGCGGCTCATCCGTGGGCACAAAAATGTGGTTGGGGTTGTCGCTGCCGAAGCGGGTGAGATCGACCAGCAGGTTGTGCTTGTTGGGCATGCGGAGGAAGACCTCGTCGATGACGTCCGTGCCCCCGAGCGCGGCTTCGGCCATCGCGTAAAGCGTTTGCTGCACGCTGAGTGAGTCGTGCCTGGCGAAGGTGGCGATCATCCGCTCGCGAAGGTGCTGCCGGACCTTATTGAAGACGATGCCTGCGGCGAGCGCCTCGGCGGTGTACTGCCATTCGGCGGTGACGGAGGTGCCCAGCAGCCGGTCGGCGGTCTCGGGCAGCGTGGTCAGCTCGTCCTTGAGGTAGCCGAAGAAGGCCGACTGCGCGGTCTTCAGCACGGTCATCTCCGTGAAGCCGCTGCGGACCGTGAAGGGACCGTCCTGCGTGCGCGCCACGTGCGTGGTCCCGCGCTCGTCGGAACCTTTCATGAAGGCTGTGGGATAGGGCGCGCCGTCCACGGTGAGGCGCTTCCAGAGGTGCGACTGGATCGTGACCTCGGCCGCGGCCATCTGCGGATTGCGGCCGAGCAGGAAGTCGAGCAGCTCCCGCGCGAAGTCCTCGATGGACTCGGCCTTTGATCCCCGGGCCAGGGAGTACACGGTATTTTTCATCGCGTCGGTGGTGAGGATGCGCGTGTTGTCGCCCTGGGTGAAGACCTCGGCAAAGTCGCCGGTAACCAGGATCTCCAGGGTCCACTCGTCGAGATCGTGGTGTGTCTCATGCCGGGTGACACGCATCAGGCGCACGCGCGATTTGCCGTAGCGATGGCTGACCAGGCGGGTGGAGGCACCCTCAGCGGTTGCGAGCGGCATCGGTGATTGGGACATGCTTGGCATACCCTCCTTCGGTGTGTACGCGTCAGCTGCCGCGATAGGTCGTATACCCATTGGCCGTGACCAGCAGGGGAATGTGATAACGCTGTGCGGCGTCGGCGACGTTGAAAACGATCTCTACATAAGGATAGAGCGGCGTCAGCCCTTGTTGGGCGAAGTACGGGGCGACGCCGAAGCGCAGCCGATAGATTCCCACCTCAAGGCTGGTTGCACCGAGCAGCGTGCCGCAGCGTCCGTCAGCATCCGTGACGCCGTGCCCGACCTCTGCCCAGGCCCCGGCGCTCTGCCTGGAAAGTAGCACTGGAACGCCGGCGGCGGGCTTCCCCAGGGCGGTATCGAGAATGTGTGTGGAGAGGCCCATGCCCAGCCGAGTTTACACGTCTTCGCAGTCGGCCGACGGCAGCCCGAGCCAGCGGCGGAGTCGCAACTGCGTGATGCGGCGTTGCCCGTCGGCGGCTTCGAGCAGCTCCGTCTCCGGGTCGTTGGCGAGCCGGCGGTGGAGAATCGCGAGGATCTCCGCCGTGCTCTTGCCGGTGGCGCAGACCAGGAAGATGCGGCCAAAACGGGCCTCGTACGCGCGGTTGCCCTCCGCGAGCGCGGCTCGGGTGACGTCTTCGGGCGAAAGCGCGCTTTGCTCCTGGGCGCTCCAGGCGAGGCTCGATTGAGTCGCGGCTTCGGCGTGGGTTTCGCCGAGACGTGGATGGCTGTCGAAGGCCCCCTGCCAGTCCGAGGGCGGCAGCGCGCGCCAAATTTCGTCGGCGGCGGCGAAGAGTGTGTCGGGAAGCGCGAAGGGGCGTTGCCGTGCGACCGCGCGGGCCCAGGCGGGCGATCCGTTGCAGGGCAGCACGGCGCTGGCAGCTTCATCGAGGGGCAGAAGGTTCCATGCGTTCAGAATGTCGTTCATCGGGACGGATTCACAGCTCTGTCTTTTGATTCAGACTGGCGCAAAAGCAGATTCCCTGCGGGAATCGCAGAAGAAAGACGCCAACGTGCTACCGGCCATGTTCCCGGCCTTTGGGCTTGAGGGGGAAACGGGCCTGCTCGCCCTCACCATGGAAGATGCGCTCACCGCGTAGCCACGTCGCGCGCACGACGCCTTGCAATTTCTCGCCTAGATAAGGGGAGACCGGATGGCGATAGTGAAGCCGCTCCGGCGTGACCCTGCTTGGTGCCTCCGTGTCGAAGAGGACGAAGTTTGCAAGTTTGCCCGGAGCGATCGCGCCGACCTGGTCCGCGAGCCCTGCCAGCGACGCCGGAGCGGTGCTCATCCACTGCGCGAGCCGCGCGAGCGGAATGCCGCGTTGAAGGCACTCGGTCCATACCACCGGCAACGCGGTGGAAAGTGAGGCGATGCCGCCCCAGGCGCGATCGAAATGCCCGGCGGCCGAGGTTTTCATCGCGGGCAAGCAGGGGGAGTGGTCGGTGGCGATCAGATCGAGCGTGCCGTCGAGCAGCCCTGCCCACAGCGCCTCGCGGTTTGCCGCGGAACGAATGGGCGGAGCGCACTTGAACTCGGTTGCGCCGTCCGGGATCGTTTCGGCGCTGAGATGCAGGTAGTGCGGGCAGGTTTCGGCGGTGACGGGCAGGCCCTCGCGCCTGGCCGCGGCGAGCAGCGGCAGTACCTCCGCGCTGGACACGTGCACGATGTGCAGGCGGAAGCGGAACTCGCGGCAGAGCGCCAACAGCAAGCTAACCGCCTCCGCCTCAGCCGCGTCGGGCCGTGAGGCCAGGTAGGTTGCGTACCGGCACCAGTCGGCTCCCCCGGCGTAGAGCGCGGCCCCCGCAGCTTCGATCGGCGCGGCGAGCTCTGCATGCACCAGCAGCGGCAGGCCGGTGCGTGCGATTTGGGGTAGAGCGCGGCGCAGGTTGGCGGTGTCGATGGAGCGAAAGCCCTCGCAGCCGGGATAGATCAGGAAGCATTTGAAGCCCGCGACCCCGGCCGCCGCCAGCGGGGCAAGCGCATTCTGATTGCCATCCACGGCCCCGCCCCAGAGCGCGTAATCCACGGTGCACTGCCCCCGGGCGGCGGCGCGCTTGGCCTCGAGCGCCGCGACATCGGTGGTCTCCGGCAGGCAGTTCAGCGGCATATCCACGATCGTCGTGAAACCGCCCGCCGCGGCGGCGCGTGTTCCCGTGCGAAAGCCTTCCCACTCCGTGCGGCCCGGTTCGTTGATGTGGGTGTGAACGTCAATGAGACCCGGCAGCAGCGCGAGATCGCCCAGATCCTCGCAGGATATACCGGTGCCGAGATCATCGGGCCCGACGACGGCTCGGATGCGCTCGTCCTCGATCACCACCACCGCCGCCCGCTCGCCCGCGGGCGTGACCACGCGGCGGGAACGGAGAGCATGTACCATGATGCTGATTATGCCCGGACGACCCGAATTCATGCAGCAGGCCATCCATCTGGCCACCGAAAATGCTTTGCACGGCCGCGGCGGGCCCTTCGGCGCGGTGGTGGTGAGGGACAGGCAGGTGATCGCCACGGGAACCAACCAGGTGACGGCGACCAACGATCCCACGGCGCACGCGGAGGTGGTCGCGATCCGCAACGCCTGCCAGGCGCTGGGCACCTTTCAATTGACCGACTGCGAGGTGTACACCAGCTGCGAACCGTGCCCGATGTGCCTGGCCGCGCTTTACTGGTCGCGCTGCCGGGCCATCTTTTACGGCAATGACGCGAGCGATGCCGCGCGGGCCGGCTTTGACGATTCGTTTCTGTACGAAGAGATGTGCAAGCCGCTCGACCGGCGCGCGATTCCCATCGAGCGCCTGCTCGGCGAAGAGGCGCGCGCGAGCTTCGACGTTTGGCGCACAAGTCCCTACCGGGTGGAGTACTAGATGGCCGATACCTTTCTCGCGAACGTCGGGGAGGCGTCCGCGCCCTCGAAGCCGGTCCTGAACATCGCGCTGCTGGGCTTCGGCACCGTGGGCAGCTCGTTCGCCGAGGTGCTGGCGGCCGCCAGCCGTGCCGATCTCCGCATCACGCACGTCTGCAATCGCGAGGTGGAGCGCAAGCGCGGCCATAAGCGCGCGCGTTTTATACCGGCCGACGCGGTTTGGACCGAGGATGTCGAGGGAGTTCTCGCGTCTCCGGAGGTACATCTCGTCGTTGAGCTGATGGGCGGGTTGGACCCGGTAGAGCGCTGGGTTGCGTCGGCGCTGCGTGCGGGCAAGCACGTGGTTACGGCCAATAAACAGCTGATCGCGCATCGCGGCCCCGGGCTCTTCGCGCTGGCGCAGGCGCATGGCGTGCAGCTGCTGTACGGTGGTGCGGTGGCGGGTGGCGTGCCGGTGCTGCCGGGCATCCCGCAGGGGCTCTGCGGCGACCGGTTACGGCGGGTGAGCGGCATCGTGAACGGCACCTGCAACTTCATCCTGAGTGCGATGGAGGCAGGAGCGGACTACCCTGCCGTGCTCGGGGAGGCGCAGCGACTGGGCTATGCCGAGGCCGACCCCTCAGCCGATGTGGACGGGCACGACGCACGCGCCAAGTTGTGCATTTTGGCACGATTGGCGCTTGAGGCCGAGTTGAAGATCGAAGATCTGCCGGCGCAGACGATCTCGGACGTTTCGGCCATCGACTTTGCCTATGCGCGCGAGCTCGGGTGCACCATCCGTCAGGTTTCGCGCGCGCAGATCGATGCTTCTGACGCAAGCGAACCCACGGAGCCGGCCACGGTGCGGGCGCGCGTGGGGCCCATGCTCGTGCCGAGGAATTCGCCCATCGCGTGGTCGCACGGTACGCAGAATATGGTGGTGTCGAGCGGCCGTTTCGGCGGCGATGTGGTGCTCAGCGGCCATGGCGCGGGGGGCCACGCCACGGCGGTGGCCGTGATGAGCGATGTGTTGGCGGTGGCCAGCGGCAGCTTTCCCGTGCAGCGCCGGGCCGCGCGCGTCCGGTTCTCCGGCGATGTGTATGCGCCGCACTACCTGCGTTTTACGGTGGACGACAAGCCGGGCATCATCTCGGCGATCTCCGGCGCGCTGGCGAAGTTCAAAGTCAATATCGATTCCATCGTGCAGCGGCGGGGCTATCCCGCGCATCGGCTGCCGTTTGTGGTCACCACGGAGCCCTGCCTGCGCTCGACGGTGGATGCCGCCGTGGCGGAGATGGCGGGCATGGATGCCCTTGTGGAGCCGCCGCTGGTGATGGAAATTCTTGTGGTCGACGATCCGGATACGGATTAAGCGGGCACGGGATAAAATTCATCGTTTTTCTATTATTTGTCGTTTTCTGCTAATGGGTTTCGCCGTTTCTGCCGATGAAAGATTCAGCCATGCTACGCCGCCTCGCCCCTCTCGTTCTCAGCCTTGTCGTGACGTGCCTCTACGCCTGTCGGCTGCATGCTCAGGACCTCACGCCTGTCATCCACGTCGACAATCCGCAGACGCTGGCCGTCCAGCAGGCGAAGCACTATGTCGTGCTTGTCTCACTGGATGGATTTCGTTACGACTACGCGAAGAAGTTCGGGGCCCCGCACCTGGAGGCGATGGCCAAGGCCGGCGTTTCGACGCCCGACGGCATGCTGCCCAGCTATCCCAGCGTGACCTTTCCCAATCACTACACATTAGTGACCGGTCTGCGGCCCGAGCATCACGGCATCGCGGCGATGGAATTTTACGATCCCGACCGCAAAGCCGAGTACCGCTACGCCGACGACACCAAAAACAGCGACGGCAGCTGGTACTACGGCACGCCGTTGTGGGTGCTGGCGGAGCAGCAGGGGATGCGCTCCGCGTGTTTCTTCTGGCCTGGGTCCGAGGCCGCCATCGGTGGCGTGCGGCCCACGTTTTACCTTCATTTCGACGACCATCTCGAGAACGTCAAGCGTATCGACCAGGTGATCGCATGGCTGGGGCTGCCGCCCGCCGATCGGCCCCATCTGATCACGCTGTATTACTCGGATGTGGACCATGCCGGACACGGCTTTGGCCCGGACGCGCCGGAGACGCGCGACGCGGTGCATCGGCTGGACGAGCTCATCGGCACGCTGCGCGACAAGCTGCAGGCGCTGCCCCTGCCGGTCGATCTGATCGTCACCGCCGACCATGGGATGGTGAAGACGCAGGGCGATCCGATTGTTCTGGACAAATTTGCCGACCTGAGTCACTTCAAGACTGAAGGCTCACTGCTGTATGCCGATACCGAGGCCGATGCCGCGCGGGCGTATGAGCAGTTTCATGCGCACCCCGATCCCCACTTCAGCGTGTATCGCCGGCTGGACGTGCCCAGGTCGCTGGCCTATGACACCAGCCCGCGCGAGGGCGATCCGGTGATCGTACCCAATGGACCGTACCCGATCTATGCCCACGCGCCGACGCGCAAACCGAACCTCGGCAGCCACGGCTTCGATCCGCACGCCATGCCGGAGATGAAGGCGATCTTCTACGCCGAAGGTCCGGATGTGGCGGTGGGCGTCAAGCTGAAGAGCTTCGACAACATCGACGTGTATCCCTTCGTCACGCACCTTTTAGGGTTGGAGACGCCGCCGATCGACGGCAGCATCGTTCCGCTGGAACGCGCGCTCCGGTGAGGGGGCAACTGCTGAGCGGGTTTTTATCCATACCGGCGAATCCCACCCACCGCCGACAGCACGATGGGTGGGGGTGACGCGTTATTTGCACCGGGTACGGCGTGACTACCTTTACGCGGACATCAGCTTATCCGGGGTGATGGGGTAATGCCGGACGCGTTTGCCGGTAGCGTTATAGACAGCGTTGGCGATAGCGGCCATGGCCCCCGTGATGCCGATTTCACCGACGCCGCGCGCTCCCTGCGGGCTGAACTTCGTGTCCGGGATGCCGACCACGGTGACGTCGACGATGTTTACATCACGGTTCACCGCGACGTGGTACTCCGCGAGATTTTCATTCACGGGGCGGCCGGTATTCGGGTCGTAGTGCGTCTCCTCCTCGAGCGCGAAGCCGATCGCCCAGACGAGACCTCCCTTGAGCTGGTTCATGCCGGTCTTTTCGTTCAGGAGCGTGCCGATGTCGTAGGTCGCCACCAGCCGCCGCACCTGGACCATGTGGGTCGTCTTGTCCACGGCGACCTCGGCGAAGACCGCGCCCCAGGAGGCTTTGGTCATGGAGGTGGCATCCTCGCCCGGCTGCGCGGAGCCGTCGGTCTGGATGGGTTTATTGCCGTTGCGCGCTATCAGCGCCGTGAGCGTCTCACCCTGCGACGGATTTTTCTTGAGGAAGATGCGCCCCTTGGAGATCGCGACATCCTCCGGCAGCGCACCGTGCACGGGCGACTGCGGATCGCCGATGGCCAGGTCGCCGGCCTTAAGCTTGACCTGCTCGCAGGCGGCGGTGACGGCAGGGCCGACCGAGGCCGCGGTCTGCGAGCCGCCCGAGACCGGCGCCTTGGGCAGGGAGGCGTCACCCAGCTTCACCTCGATCTGCGACAGATCCATCCCAAGGGCCTCGGCCGCAACCTGCTGCATGATCGTGTAGGTGCCGGTGCCGATGTCCTGCGTGCCGGAGGCCACGAAGGCGCGGCCGTCCGGATCGAGGCGCACCATGACGTTGGCACTCGAGCGGTTGGCGGGGTACGTGGCCGTCGCCATACCGTAGCCGATCAGTAGGTTGCCCTCACTGGTCTGGCCCGGCGCGGCTTTGCGTTTGGACCAGCCGAAGCGTTCCCCGGCCTGCGTGTAGCACTCGCGCAGGTGCTTGGAGCTCCAGGGTTTGTCCTCGCTCAGGTCGCGCTCGGCATAGTTCACCAGGCGCAACTGCACGGGGTCCATCTTGAGCTTTTCGGCGAGCTCATCCATGGCAATTTCCAGCACGGCCGTGCCGGTGGATTCGCCCGGGGCGCGCATGAAGGTGGGCACGCCGTAGTTCATCTCCACGCACTTCAGGCTGGTCTCGTTCGATCCGCTTTGGTACAGCATACGGCTTGGCCCGACGGACTCCTCGATGAAGTCTTCGAGCACGGAGGAGTGAATCACCGCATCGTGCTTGATGCCGGTGATCACCCCATCGCGATTGGCGGCGATCTTGATCATGTTGACCGTGGTGGGGCGCGCGCCGACGGGCCCGAACATCTGTTCGCGGCCCAGCACGAGCTTCACCGGCCTTTGCACGATGCGGGCCGCCATGGCTGCAAGCACCACGTGCGACCAGGCGGAGCCCTTGCTGCCGAAGCCGCCGCCCACGATCGGGCTCATCACACTGACATCGTCCTGCGCCAGGCTGAGCACGCGCGCCAGCGTCTGCTTGACGCCGCTGACACCCTGCGTGGAATCATAGACGGTGAGCTTTTCGCCCTCCCACCAGGCGATGGTGGCGTGCGGCTCCAGCGGGTTGTGGTTCTGGATGGGTGTGATGTAGGTCTGCTCCAGCTTCACCTGCGCGCCGGCGAGCGCCTGGTCCACGTCGCCGCGCTTTTCGGTGTTCGGATCGCGGCTGCGGCTGCGGGGTGGGTGCGCCTCATTCAGGCGGCCCATGAAGTCGAGCTTGGCGGGCGTGGGGGCGTACTGGATGCCGATGAGATCGGCGGCACGCATGGCCTCGACCAGCGACTCCGCGACCACGACGGCGATGGGCTGGCCGTTGTAATCGACGTTGTTGTCCTGCAGTACCGAGAGTGAGCGTTTTGTCGGCGGCTGCGGCTTGCCGACGGGCAGCTTGGGCGCGTTGAACGGCGTGAGGATGGCGATGACCCCGGGGGCGCGGTCAGCGATCCCGGTGTCCATCGCGGTCACCGTACCGCTGGGGATCGTTGACTGCACCATGTAGGCATAGGCCAGCTTTTTAGCGGGAAATGGGCCTTTGAACTCGGCGGCGTACTTGGCCGTACCGGTCACCTTGGAGACGCCCTCGTAACGATGAGCCGGTTGCGGCAGCGCCGGCGGCTTTTGCTCTTCCGTTTGCATTTAGGCCTGTACTCCTTGGCTCTGCTGAGCCTGGGTTGCCTGCTGCAGGGCGCGCACGATGCATCCCTTGGCCAGCTCCAGCTTGAACGCGTTGTCCTTGTAGCCCTTGGCGCCGCGCAGCGCGAGATCGGCGGCGGCGGTGAAGGTCCGGTCGTTGGCGGGCTTGCCGACGAGCGCGTGCTCGGCCTCCGGTGAGTGCCAGGGCATGTGCGCCACGCCGCCCAGCGCGAGGCCGGCCGACCGAATCGTGTTCCCGTCCAGCTCCAGCCCGGCGGCAACCGAGACCAGCGCGAAGGCGTAGGATTGGCGGTCGCGGGCCTTCAGATACCAGGAGTTCTTCGCGAATTTTGCCGTACTCGCGGGCAGCGTAACGCCGACGATCAGTTCGTTCGGGCGCAGATTCGTATCCCTGGAGGGGTCCTCACCGGGCAGGCGATGGAACTCGCGCACCGGCAGCGTACGCTTCCCCTGCGGGCCCTGCAACTCCACTTGGGCATCAAGCGCGTAGAGCGCCACGGACATGTCCGAAGGATTGGTCGCGATGCAGGTGTGCGGCGAGGTCGGGCCCTGATCGGTCTGGCCGAGCACGGCCATGATGCGGTTGAAGCCGACCACGGCGCCGCAGCCGGAGCCGGGCTTGCGCTTGTTGCAGGCCGGGAAGGCGGTGTCGGTGAAGTAATAACACCGGGTCCGCTGCATCAGGTTGCCGGCGGTGGTGGCCATGTTGCGCAGCTGCGGGCTGGCACCGGCGAGGATGGCCATCGAGACCAGGGGATAGCTCCCGACGATTCCCGGGTGGTTGGCCAGATCGGCGTTGCGTACCGAGGCTCCGATGTCGGCCCCGTTGGCGCTCACGTCCAGCCGGTCCAGACCGATGTGGTTGACATCGATGAGAGCCGTGGGCATCTCGACCCCGTCCTTCATCAAGTCGACAAGGTTGGAGCCGCCGCCGAGGTACTTGGCACCTCCCACGGTTCCGGCGTGAATGGCTGCCTCGGGCGAGTCGGCGCGCTGATAGGTAAACGGAATCAAGCCGCACCTCCGTTAATTGCGTTAGTTTCGCTGGTTGCGTTGATCGTGTTGCTTGCCTGGGCCGTATTGCCTGCGAGCGCGCGGACGGCGGCCACGATGTTGGGGTAGGCGCCGCAGCGGCAAAGATTGCCGCTCATGCGTTCCCGGATCTCCTCGTCGGTGAGGACGGGGTTGGAGGTTTTACCGGTCTCCCAGCTCACCTGGGAAAGCTCACCCTTCTTGGTCTCAGCTATCAGCGCCACGGCCGAGGCGATCTGGCCCGGCGTGCAATAGCCGCACTGGTAGCCGTCGTGCTCGAGGAACGCGGCCTGCGCGGGGTGGAGGTTGTCAGGCGTGCCGAGGCCTTCGATGGTGGTGACCGCGTAGCCCTGCGCGGTGACCGCGAGGGTCAGGCAGGCATTCACGCGGCGGCCGTCCAGGAGCACCGTGCAGGCGCCGCACTGGCCGTGGTCGCAGCCTTTTTTGCTGCCGGTCAGGTTCAGCTGCTCTCGCAGCAGATCGAGCAGCGAGGTGCGCGTATCGACCGTGACCTGGCGGGTCTGCCTGTTGATGGAAAGGCTCAAGGACAGCGTCTGTTGGGGGGCGGCGGCAGCCTGGGCAGCGGCCTCGGGGGTGAGACCCGCGGCCAGGCCGGCGGAGAGCACGCCGGAGGCGGCCAGAAACTGCCGCCGGGTGAACTGGAGATCGGCCTCCCGTTGCGCGGCGGCCTCCTCCATGTCGATATCGAGGATTTCGGATTCGAGTGCTTCAGAACAGGGGCTCAAGGGGAGGCCTCTCGGGATGCGGTGGTGGGTTTCTCGGGACGCGGTGGTGGGTTTCTCGGGACAACTGAGTAAGCAGACGGAAAGGTTGCGGCTTTTGGATGCATTGCCCCGTCTCCCGATGCATACCCACATTTTGAGAGCATGGAAGTCACCTAGGGATTCGACTCAGAATGTGTAATTTCATTTTTCGAGGAGGCACTTTGCGCATGAATGGATTCCGAACGGCCCAAGTGACGATAGCCGGTGCTGTACTGGCCGTGGTTTTGGGAGGCGTATTGCCCGGGCAGGAGCCGGAGCGTCCCCGACGCAGCGACGAGGCCGGATCGACGGCACGGCAGGCCGGCGAGCCCGAACAAGGCAAGGAAGCGACCCTGCCGACGCCGGGTGAGACCAAGGCCGTGACGCAGCACGTGTGGACGGCCGGCGGGCACAACCTGCATTACACCGCGACGGCCGGGAACCTGGTGATCCGCGACGAGGAGGAAAAGGCCAATGGCAGCCTGTTTTACACGGCCTACACGCAGGATGGTGCCCCCGCCAATGCGCGGCCGTTGACCTTCTTCTATAACGGCGGCCCGGGGTCGGCGACCATCTGGCTGCACATGGGCTCGCTGGGGCCGGTGCGTGTGGTGACGGCGAGCCCCGAGGCGACCGGGCCGGCGCCGTTCCGCTATGTGCCCAACGAGTACAGTCTGCTCGACAAGTCGGATCTGGTGTTCATCGACGCGCCGCTGACGGGCTTCTCGCGCGCGGTGGGTAAGGGTTCGGCCAAGGATTTTGCCGGCACCGACCAGGACATCCGCGCCTTTGAGAAGTTCATCGTGCGCTACATCACGGTGAACGGGCGTTGGAACTCACCGAAGTTTCTCTTCGGCGAAAGCTACGGCACCACGCGTTCGGCGGGCCTGGTGGCCGCGCTGCAGAACGACGGCGTGGAGTTCAACGGCGTGACGTTGCTGAGCTCGATCCTGAACTACGCGCGGCGCAGCCCGGGGCTCGACAACGAGGCCTGGGGCTATCTGCCGACCTATGCGGCCATCGCCTACTACCACAAAAAGGTGCCGCAGAAGGGCGCAGGCTACAACAGCATGGCCGAGTGGGTCGAGGAGGCGCGCCAGTTCGCGCGCGGGCCGTATCTTTCGGCGTTGCAGCAGGGCGATCGGCTGCCGCCGGAGCAGTTCAACGCCATGGCCCAGCAGGTGGCGGGCTTTACCGGGCTGAGTGTGGGGTATGTGAAGGAGTCGAACCTGGTGATCTCGCCGACGCGCTTCCGCAGAGAGCTGCTGCGCGACAGCGCCGAGATCCTGGGCCGCTATGACGCGCGCTTCGAGGGCTACGATGTGGACGCGGCAGGCGAAAACCCGGGCTACGACCCCTCCGATACGGGCATCAGCGGCGTGTATGTGGGGGCGTTCCACGATTACATCCAAACCGAGTTGAAGTACACCAGCTCGGAGCCCTACAACCTGCAGGGACCGGGGCTGAACCAGAACTGGGACTTTCGCCACCGGCCTTCCAGCCAGGGCGGCTACGCGGGCGGGGGCCGCGGGCAGACGGAGCCGGATACAGCGGTCGATCTGGCCGATGCCATGCGCAAAAATCCGCATCTGAAGGTGTTTTCGGCGAACGGCTACTTCGACATGGCGACCCCGTTCTTCGAGACGGAGTACGACCTTTCGCACATGTACCTGCCGCCGGCGCTCAAGGGCAATGTCGAGTTCGGCTACTACCCGGCGGGACACATGGTGTACCTGAATGTGGAGGCCTTAAAGTCGCTGCATACGGACATGGACCGCTTCTATGACGAGGCGACCGCGCGTTAGACAGGCGGCGAGCGACGATTGACGATCAGCGGTGCCGGGCCGGAGCAATCTGACCCGGCACCCCCCTCGCATCGTGAACGGCAAATTCGGCCGGGGGCCGAATCAGGCCTTTTGGCTCATGATGTAGCGGGCGACCTGTTTGATCTCGGCGCTGTTGGAGTCCTGCAGCATCGTGATCAGGCGGCCCTCGTTCACAAAGCCGTTCGCCGCCACGATCTCGGAGTGATTGGTCGATGTTTTCGAATAGGTGATGAAGTTTTTGCCGATGTGCAGGTGCGGGTAACGCACCTGACTGGGAACGAACAGATCGTTTCCCTGTTTCACCGAAAGGGCGTTGTAGAAGTCGTTGCCGTCGATGTGCGCTCTGACCATGTCGATGCCGATGTTCGCCATGTTTCTCTCCTGACGTGTTTTGTCTGCGACATGCGCAGGGTACCCGATCTCGCGCCGACCGCCAATGGCTTTGTGAGTTTGGCTGCGGGTTGGAATAGGGCCGCGTGCCTGGCCGCGGCGGTAAGGCCGGCATTCCTGCGTGTGGGGCGCTGGTGGGATGAGCCGGTAACGCGGTACGATGAAGTGTTACGGCCCCGTGCGGAACCCCCTGTGGCGCGCGAGATTTCGGTCGTTTGTGAAGGAGTTTTCGGATGGCGAAGCGTCGTGGCAATCCCAACTGGGGCAAGCCGGAGCCGATCGGCCCGGTCGTGCCCACCATTACCTCGTTTGAGCAGATCGTAAAGGAATACAAGCTGACGCCGGACCAGTACGTCCGTTCAACCCGCCTGCGGGAGTGGGCGCGTCGCAACAAAAACTCCAAGTACATCCCGGAAGCCCTGCTTGAGGCCTGGGGATTCGAGATCGAATCAACGCTTTAGTAGGGAGTAGGGAGTAGGGAGTAGGGAGTAGGGTACAGAACGACTTCGTCGTCCCTGTGTGGGGTTCACTTTAAGACGGCTTTAGCCTTTGCATGCTGTGCCCTCCTCCCTAACCCCTGTGCCCTCCTCCCTGTACCCTGTATCCATGGACAACGCAAACGGATTTGCCTCCATTGATGAAGCGATTGCGGAGCTGCAGGCCGGCCGGCTGATTGTCGTGGTGGACGACGAGGACCGTGAGAACGAGGGCGATCTGATGGCCGCCGCGGAGTTTTGCACCCCGGAGGCTATCAACTTCATGGCCAAACACGGCCGCGGACTGATCTGCCTGACCCTGACCGAGGATCGTGCCGACTTCCTGCGCCTGGCGCCGATGGTGCAGGAGAACAGCTCGCGCTTCGGGACCGCCTTCACCGAGACCATTGAAGCGCGCGAGGGGGTGACGACCGGTATCTCGGCGGCGGACCGCGCGCACACGATTCAGGTAGCGATCCAGCCCGGCTCCGGGCCCAACGATCTGGCGCGGCCGGGGCATGTCTTTCCCCTGCGGGCGCGCAAGGGCGGCGTGCTGGTGCGGGCAGGCCAGACGGAGGCCTCGGTGGATCTGGCGCGGCTTGCCGGGCTGATTCCCGCCGGCGTGATCTGCGAGATCATGAACGATGACGGCACCATGGCGCGGGTGCCGGACCTGCTCGAATACTGCCGTGTCCACGGGTTGAAGATGGTGACCGTAGCGGACCTGATCCGCTACCGCATGCAGCATGAGCGCTACATCCACCGCGCGGCCGAGGGCCTGCTGCCGACGCCCTTCGGTGAGTTTCGCGCCATTCAGTACCTGAACGAGGTGGAAGGCGACCAGGCGCATGTGGCCCTGGTGCTGGGCGATTTGAAGGCCGCCGCAACCGCGGGGGAGCCTGTGCTGGTGCGCATGCAGACGCACTGCCTCGCCGGCTCGGTCTTCGGCTCCACGCAATGCGATTGCCGGGCGACGGTGGACGCCTCCCTGAAGGCGATCGCCGCGGCCGGCCGCGGGGCGCTGATCTACCTGCACCACACGCAGCGGGGTTTCGGCCTGGACCGGACCGCCGAGCCGGAGCGAATGCGATTTCACCGCAGCGGGACGCGGGAACGCGGCGTTGAGTCGGAGCGCAGCCCGGAGCAGCGTATCTTGCGGGAGGTCGGCCTGGGGGGGCAGATCCTGTCCGACCTGGGCATCTGCCGCATTCGCCTGCTGACCAACTACAACACGCACGTGCCAGCCCTGCAGGGGTTTGGGATCGAGATCGTGGAGCGCGTGCCGGTTGGCGGCGGGGTGCAACACGGGTAGAGTTCAGCGTTGTGCGGGGTGCTCTGCTTCAGACGCGGAAGCTAGAGAGTTACAGGCGCCGGGTGGAGCAGGGGGCCAAAACCCCCATCGCACATCGCGTTCAGAAACGAGGCGTGATCCAGGTAGCGAAGGGCCTGCATACCCGCGGCCCTCGCGCCGGCAACGTTTTCCTCGCGGTCGTCGATGAAGAGAATCTGCGAAGGCGGAACGCCGAGGCCTTCGGCCGCGTGCCGATAGATGGCCGGATCGGGCTTCACGGTGCGTAGACGGTGGGAAAAGGTGAGGTGGTGGAAGGCGCTGAGCCAGGGGCAGCGCGCGAGCACGCCCGCCTCCATGGCATCGCCCAGGTTGGACAGGATGCCGGTGCGGATGCCGGCCGCCTGCAGACTCGCCGCCCAGTCGATCATGGGCCGGTTAGGCTGCGTCCAAAGGTCCGTATCCGCGGCAAAGAACGCTTCAAAATCCGTGCCGGAGGTGCCGTGCAAATCCTCCGCGATGTGCCGCCAGTAGGCCTCGCCGCTCAGGGCGCCGCTGTCGTAGTCCTGCCGATAGCGCCAGTAGGCCGCGTGAAAGGCGGCCTCGTCGGCGTGGAGCAGCCGTTTCATGCGCTCCCAGGCGGGCGGGTGCGCGGGGCCGGTCAGCACGAGGCCGTAGTCGAAGAGCACGGCCCCAATCGGGACGGCGCTCGGGGTGGCGTTCGGGGCGGGGGCGTCGGGGAGTGGGGATTCGGTAGCCAAGGGCATCGTTGCCCATGGTAAGGCACCCGAACGGCCGCGGCGCGCCGCCTTTGTATGCTGAAACCATGCAGTTTTCCAAACGCACGGGCTGGGAGCCGGGGGAGAACGCGTGGGCCGAGGCCCTGCGCGCGCGGCGGGCGTCCGGGGCGGAGCTGGTCGACCTCACCGTCTCCAACCCGACGGCATGCGGCCTGGGCCCGCAGGGGGTAGACCAGCTTGCGCCGCTGGCCGCTCCGGGGGCGTTGCGCTACAGCCCCGATCCCTTGGGCATGCCGCAGGCGCGGGAGGCTGTCGCACGATATTACGCCGAAGCCGGGGCGCGCCTGCCGCCGGAGCACCTCTGCCTGACCACCAGTACCAGTGAGGCGTACAGCTTTCTGTTTCGGCTGCTCTGCGACCCGGGCGACGAGGTGTTGATTGCGCGGCCAAGCTACCCGCTGTTCGACCTTTTGGCCCGGCTCGATGATGTGGTGCTGCGCGAGTACCCGCTGTTCTATGAGCCGGGTGGAATGCCGGGCGGTATGGCGCCCGCGGGCGGCGGCTGGAGCCTCGATCTCGAAGCGTTGAAGGAGGCCATCACGCCACGGACGCGTGCCGTGATCGTCGTGCACCCGAACAATCCGACGGGGAACTACGTCGCACCAGGGGAGCGGGCCGCGTTGCGCGCGCTCTGTGCCCGGCACGGGCTGGCACTGATCGCCGACGAGGTGTTTTTAGACTACCCGCTGCCCTCGGCCGCCGCCGAGCCCGGGCTTCCCCGGAGCTTTGCCGCCGAGCCGAGTGACTGCTTGTGCTTTGTCCTGAGCGGTCTGAGCAAGATCTGCGCCATGCCGCAGGTAAAGCTGTCGTGGATGGCGGTGCTGGGGCCGGCCGGGGCGGTCGCCGAGGCGATGGAACGGATCGAGGTGATCTCGGACACGTTCCTGTCCGTCGCCGGACCGACACAGTATGCGTTGCCGCACTGGCTTGAGAGCCGGCAGGAAACGCAAGCGCGCATTCGCGAACGGGTGACCGGCAACCTGCAACGTCTGGACCTCCGGCTGCAAGGCAGCCTGGACCTCCCGCCGCGTGGCAGCCTGGCCAACCGGCTGAGCCTGCAGGGGGGATGGACCGCCGTGCTGCGCGTTCCCGCCTTTGTCGACGGGGAGGCGTTTGCCCTAACGGCCGTGGCGCGGGGAGTCGCCGTGCAACCGGGTACCTTTTATGGCTTCCCGGAGGGCTTTTGCGTGCTGAGCCTGCTGACCCCGCGCGAGGAGTGGGAGCGCGGCTTGGCGTTGCTGCCGATCGACTTGGGGCCTTGAAAGGGCTTCCGTTGCGAGAGAGACGAAGACCCTGCCGGCTGCCGCTCGCCGGCGATCCACGGGACGCTCCCCTGTGCCGTAACCGCGATCTTGAGACCGTGCATCCAACCCGTCAGCGATGCAGACCTCCGGCACCATTCCCCTGAAGCGTTTCGGTAAGACCGATGTCCAGCTTTCCGCGCTGGGGTTGGGCGGCCACCATCTCGGCGCGGCGAAGGATGAGAAGACCGCGGTCGAGATGGTGCACACGGCGCTCGATGGCGGCGTGACCTTCTTCGATAATTGCTGGGAGTACAACCGCGGCAAGTCTGAGAATTGGATGGGCAAGGGCCTGAAAGGCCATCGGGACAGGGTCTTCCTGATGACCAAGGTGTGTAGCCATGGACGGGACGCGGCGCTGGCGATGCAGATGTTGGAAGAGAGTCTGCGCCGGCTGGGGACCGATCACCTGGATCTTTGGCAGATTCATGCGTGCACCTACAACAACGACCCCGATCTGTTCATTCGTCCGAACGGGGCCGCCGAGGCCTTGATCAAGGCCAAGAAGCAGGGCAAAGTTCGCTTCGTGGGCTTCACCGGGCACAAGGACCCGGAGTTTCATCTGAAGATGCTCGGAACCGGATTTCCCTTCGACGCCGTACAGATGCCGATCAACCCCTTCGACGCGAACTTCAGGAGCTTCGAACGCGAGGTGCTGCCGGTGCTGATCCAGAAGGGCATGGCCTGCCTGGCGATGAAGCCTGCCGGTGGGCACGGTGAGCCGGTGCAGAAGGGGATCTTTACGATTGCCGAGCTGCTGCGCTACTCGATGTCCGTGCCCGGTGTATCGACGACCATCTCGGGCATGGAAAAGATGGAGTATCTGACGGAAAACCTTAAAGTCGCCCAGAGCTTCACGCCCATGACGGAGCCCGAGATGCAGGCGCTGCGGGACCGTGCACGGCAGTATGCGGGTGACGGTCAGTTTGAGCTCTACAAGACTTCCATCCGGTTCGACAACCCGGAGACGCGCTACCCCCACGATTTTCCCCAGGACATGCAGTCGGTCGAGATGCGGCAGATTGCGAAGGAAGCCGACAACACCGGAATGCCGTTCCCGGAGGTCAAGGACCCCGCCAAGTCGCCCTGGCCGCAGACGATGGATTTCTAGTTCTCAGCCATCCAGGTCCTGAAGCAGTCAGCCGTTACGGCCCGCAATCGATCGGGCGCACCGAGGAGATCTGAAATGTCAGACGAGATGAAGGACGAGAACGTCGGCGGTGTATCGCGCCGGCGATTCCTCCAGAGCGCCGCGTTGAGCGGAGCGGCAACCCTTGCCGGTACGACCGCCGCCGCGCAGGGATCGAGCAGCAAACTTTTCGATCCCGAGGGAGATGCAGCCACCGACAGCGGCCTAGGCCCAAATCCGCTGCTGCCGAATTATCCGGGAGAGTACGCCGGCTCCGGTGCCGAATTCCTGTGCCCGAAGCGCCCGATGGGCAGCACCGGACTTCAGGTTTCGATCCTGGGCATGGGCGGCTATCACCTGGGCACCGCGGAGACGCAGGAGGAGGTGAACAGCATGGTCGCCAAGGCGATGGATCATGGCATCAACTTCTTCGATAACGCATGGGAGTACCACAAGGGCCTGAGTGAGGAGCGCGTCGGCAAGGCGCTCAAGGGCAAGCGCGACCGGGCCATTGTGATGACGAAGGTCTGCACCCACGGACGTAAGAAAGACGTCGCGATGAAGATGCTTGAAAATTCGCTTACGCGGCTGGGAACCGACCATCTGGATGTGTGGCAGGTGCACGAGGTGATCTACTACAACGATCCCGAGAAGGCCTATGAGACCGACGGTGTGCTCGAGGCCCTGACGATGGCGAAGCAGCAGGGCAAGGTGCGATTTGTCGGCTTTACGGGACATAAGAACCCGTCCATCCACCTGGATATGCTCAATCGCGGTTTCAAATTCGATACGGTGCAGATGCCGATCAACGTCTTCGACCCGGGCTGGCGCTCGTTTGAGATGGACGTGCTGCCGGTGGCGAAGGCCAAGGGCATGGCCGTGCTTTCGATGAAGAGCATGGGTGGATCGGGTGAACCGATTACCCACGGAGCCATTACGCCGACCGAAGCCCTGAGCTACGCGATGAGCGTTCCCGGCGTCTCCACGACGATCGCGGGTATGGAATCGATGGCCGTGCTGGACCAGAATCTGGGTATCCTGAGCCAGTTCAAGCCGCTGACGGAGCCGCAGATGAACGCACTGCGGGAACATGGGCGCAGGTTCAACGACGGACGCTATGAGCTGTTCAAGAGCACGGTGAAATACGACGCCGCGGTGGGACGCGAGCAGCATAATTACCCCACCGTCGAGGAGCTGCCGGCCTAATACAGCCCCACGGCAGGGCGGTGCCCGACCCTGCATTGGCCCCACTTATGCGCTCTTACAGGAGGCGCAAGTGGGCTAGGCGAGCTGTAACGTACAAGTCTGCTTATCTCCGCTCTCCGGGACGGACCCGTAAATTGAGCCCATTCGGAGCCGTCGGGAGACTACTTCTTTGCCGGTGCGGTCATACCCGCAGGGGTACCCGAAAGCACGGAACCGCTCGCATTGGAGCGCGTCAGCACGATCGTCAGGCCGATGGAGGTCAGCATGAAGATGATGGCGGACCAGGTAGTCAGCCGGGTAAGCAGATTCGACGCACCGCGGGGACCGAAGGCGGTCTGCGAACCCGCACCGCCGAAAGCACCGGCGATATCGGCGGATTTGCCCTGCTGCAGCAATACAACGCCGACCAAAAAGAGACAAACCACGACGTGAACGAGAACGAGCAGGGTAACCATGAAGAGCTAAGCCTTGAGCCGGACGGACCGGGAGATGCGAAGGTGCGGGAATGCGTTGCGCTTGGAGGTGTTTGAGGTGTTTGACCCCAGCCCCTGCCTGCGCCTCGAATCCAACCTCGAGTCTACCACTCCGGCAGCTTGCGCCGCCGCTGTGCAATCCGATACACCCTGAAAGCCTTCCGCGGCAGAGAATCGGTCTTTGAGCCTTCGGGCAAGGAACACCTTGCCCGAAGCGTCTCGGAGGGCGGACCATGATCGCGAGACACGCTGAGAAAGATGCCACCTTCTATCTGGTGGGTGCGGGGATCGCCTCGCTGGCCGCGGCGGCCTTTCTGATTCGGGATGGGCACGTAAACGGCTGCAATATCGTCATCCTCGAAGAGTCCGCGGAGATAGGCGGCAGTCTGGATGCAGGGGGAACCTCCAAGGACGGGTACACCATGCGTGGCGGCCGGATGCTTGAAAGCAAGTATCTCTGTACCTTCGATCTTTTTTCCTCCATTCCCACGCTGGACGGCAGCCAGACCGTCACGGAGGAGATCTTTGCCTGGAATCAAACGATGAAAACATCGTCCAGGTCGCGGCTTGTGCGCGACGGCAAGAGGATCTCCGAACCTGAGTTCGGGCTCAACGAGAAGGACATCCTCACGCTCGAACGCATGATCGTTGAACCGGAGGAGCTGTTGGGCCGCACCAGCATCGCCGAACAGTTCGACGAAGAGTTCTTCAGCACGGATTTCTGGTTTATGTGGTGTACGACGTTCGCGTTCCAGCCTGAGCACAGCGCGGTTGAGTTCAAGCGATACCTCGTTCGTTTTATCCACATGGTCTCCGGATTCAGCAGCCTGACCGGGATCATGCGAACCGTCTACAACCAGTACGACTCCATGGTGCGGCCCCTTTGGAAGTGGCTCACCGAGCGAGGCGTCCAGGTTCGTTCCAACATGCGAGTTACGGCTCTTGACCTGACGCATTCCTTCGACGGCTACAGCGTGGAACACATCGTGTACGAGCGAGGGGAGCAAGAGGGCAGGATCGCTCTGCACGCAAAGGACTTCGTGCTGGTGACCCTGGGGTCGATGACGGAGGGCTCGTCGCTCGGGTCGAACGATCGCGCGCCCGCGCTGCTGGACAAGACGAGCGGAGGCGCATGGTCCCTGTGGGAGTCCATTGCGCGTGGACAGAGAGACTGCGGCCATCCCGAAAACTTTACCGATCACACCGAGCAATCCAAGTGGGTGTCCTTCACAATCACCCTGACGGAGCCCGATCTGTTCGAGTTCATTCGCGACCTGACGGGCAACGTTCCGGGGGAGGGTGGACTCATCACCTTTCCCAACTCAAGCTGGCTCATGTCCGTGGTGCTCCCGCATCAGCCGCACTTCATCGGACAGCCGGAGGGTGTGCAGGTTCTGTGGGGATACGGTCTTCACGTCGATACGCCCGGCGACTTCGTAAAAAAACCGATGTCCGCGTGCACCGGCAGGGAGCTGACGATCGAGCTGCTCGGCCATCTTCATCTGAAACAGAAGACAGACGAGATCCTGGCGGCCTGCCGGTGCATACCGTGCATGATGCCGTTTATCACAAGCCAGTTTCTTCCGCGCAGTCCGGGCGACCGGCCGAAGGTGCTGCCGAAGCGTTCCAAAAACATGGCGTTTTTAGGGCAGTTCTGCGAGATGCCGGACGATGTGGTCTTCACGGTGGAGTATTCCATTCGTTCGGCCCAGACGGCCGTTTACGGTCTGCTCGGGCTCGAACGGAAACCGGCCGCCGTATACAAGGGCAGTCATAGCCCGAGGGTACTTCTGGAGGCCTATCGCGCCCTGCACGAAAATGCCGTGAGGTGAACAAAGCGTCACGAGAATCGCTTCGAGCAGCGATTTGTACAGGGCGTGTATAGGATTGCTCAGCCGTAAACCCGGGCGGTCGATACGTTTGGTACAGGCAGATTCGTATCGGCCGCCGTCTCCCCCCGTTTTCGCCTGGCGCTTGCACGAACACAGCTCGCCGCACGTCCCGCATTCTTCATAAACGCCAAAACCTTATCTCCGCAGGTGTTCTATGACTGTCAAGGTACTTGCCCCTTGCCCCTACACGTTGCTGCCTTCGGGCATACTGATCGTCGAGCCCCATGAGGGTTTACTCGCGGCGCGCAGCCGGCTGCTCGCCGCTGCGGATCAATGCATCGGTATCTCCAGCGCTTGCGTGAGCGAGGTTGAGCGAAGCGAGGATTGCGAGGTTGCGCTCGCTGTTCTGAGTGAAAGTCTCGGCTATGCCATGTTATCGAAAATCGCGCGGACCGTACGCAAGCATTGGCCCCGGGCGCGCATTCTGATCTTCGGCAGCAGCCTCGCCGCCATCGAAGACAGCCTTTACGATGCGCGCATCGATCACCGGTCGCGTGCGGAGGACCTGCTCGCCGCGTTGCTGATGCTCACCGAATACCCCTGGAACCAGAGAGCGACCCCGGCCGCCATCCTGGAAGACGGCAGAGTCGGCAGACTGTTGAGCGGCGTCGCCTTCAAGCAAATGGCGGAGAGTGACCCCGCAAAGCGCCCGGCAAGCAAGACAGAGGTGAGCTACACGCGCGGTCCGCGGAGCGACGAACAGCACTTCAGTCCGGTCTCTTTGCTTTCGGTGAGCGTTCCGTGAGTTTTGTTTCTTCTGATGGATTGGCAAAGAGTGCGGCGCCCACGGCATTATGCTCGAACACCTGATCGTGCAGAATGACGTTGAGCAAAGACTTATTTACATGAATGCGGCCGTTGTATTCGATGAAGCCCAGCTTGCGGAAGCGGTTCATGAAAAAGCTGACGCGCGACCGCGTCGTTCCGATCATGTCGGCGAGGGTCTCCTGAGAGATTCTCGGAATCAGCTTCTCCGGTTCTCCGGGTTGGCCGAATTCCGCCATGAGCAGAAGGATTCTCGCCAGCCGTTTTTCGCTGGAATTGAAGAGCTGATCCACAAGATCCGCTTGAATTCTCATGCTGCGCGCGACCAGAAACGAGAGAAACATGTCGGAGAACGCATGTTCCTCATGCATCACGCGCAACATCTCCGCCCGGCTGATCTTAAGCGCCGTACAGGCGGTGATCGCGACCGCGGTGGCCATATGCAAGCCGGCGACGGCCGCTACGGATTCTTCGCCGACAAAGTCACCCGCCGCGAGCAGGGTGATGGTTGCTTCCTTGCCGGCGCCGGACACCACGGTAAGTTTTGCGCGGCCCGCTTGCAGATAGAAGACGTATTCGGCCACGTTGCCTTGCGAGAAGAAGGCACCTTTTGCCTTTATCCTGACGATGCGCCGGCCGAGACCCGCGGTCGCCAGAAAGACGGCCGGATCAAACGCTGGCGTGGTTGACATCCCGTGCGAAGTCTCATGCTTCATGGGTCACCCGTATTAGCGAGTCTAAGGCAGTTCTGCCGATGCCGTGACGTCCGAAGCCGGCCAAGAGC
>CAXTBJ010000021.1:0-8940 GCA_964242585.1 uncultured Bryocella sp. | reverse complement strand
AGGGAACAGGGAACAGGGCACTAGGTACGAGGGGATCGACATGAGAGCCGCCACTTTCGAGGCATCGCACGGTAAGGAACCTTTTCTGACGCTGCAGGACGTTCCCGATCCAGCGCTGCGTGACGGCTACTCCTTGCTGCGCGTCGTTGCCTGTGGGGTTTGCCGAACGGATCTGCACATTGTGACCGGAGAGCTTCCGGCGATCAGGCCGGTCCTGATTCCAGGGCATCAGATTGTGGGCGAGATCATCGGGGGGCCGACCGCTGCCCTCGCGATCGGGAGACGGGTCGGCGTCTCGTGGCTGGGCGGGACGGATGGCACCTGCTGGTATTGCAAACACGACCGGGAGAATCTCTGCGATGCACCCATCTTCACAGGCTATTCGGTCGATGGAGGATACGCGGAGTTCGTCCTCGTTCGCTCAGACTTCCTGTTTCCGTTGCCCGCCGGTATGGAAGATGCGGCCGCGGCGCCTTTGCTCTGTGCGGGCATTATCGGTTTCCGCAGTCTTCGTGTCGCCGGTGTGCAACCGGGGGAACGAGTCGGCCTCTATGGCTTTGGGAGCTCGGCCAGCCTTGCCATTCAAGTCCTGCACTCCTGGCATTGCGAGGTCTTCGTATCCACGCGTGGGCAAGGCAACCGGGAGAGAGCGGCAGCCTTGAACGCCAAGTGGATCGGTACGGATCAGGAGAAGCCCCCGGTGGAGCTTGACCGCGCCATTACCTTTGCCCCGAGCGGCGCCGTGGTCGTTCAGGCGCTGGCGAGTCTTCGCAAGGGCGGCGTCGTGGCCGTGAACGCGATTCACCTGGACCGGATGCCGAGCTTCGATTACGACAAATTGCTTTGGGGTGAGCGGCAAATCCGCAGTGTGGCCAACATGACGAGGGCGGATGCCACGGATTTTCTCGAGGTCGCCCACCGCCTGGAGATTCGTCCCAAGTCAACCGTTCTTCCACTGGGGTCTGCCAATGAGGCGCTCGGTATGCTCAGCAAGGACCGCGACGACAGCTCCATCGTCCTTGTCCCCTGAGTCACTCTCAGCTGTTTTGCATGGAGTTCTCGCACGCAGCGCATTTGACTTGCCGGCCTTCAGGTGTCCGGCCCCTGCCATACGGCGGAGCGCGGATTGGCGTCACCGAAATGAATGACCAGGAAAGCCGCTATAGACCACCATGCCAAGCGATACCCTGGTGGATCAGGACAGGCTCGAGGCGTTTGAGGATCGAGCGAGACTCGCTCTTGCGTACCGAATGTTAAGGATTGGTGCGGAGGAGGGGACTTGAACCCCTATGGTGTTACCCGCTAGCACCTCAAGCTAGTGCGTCTGCCAATTTCGCCACCTCCGCAAACCTGCGCGGAACACAGGAGTGAGGACCAAAATCCTCAGCGAGTATAGCATCCCGGGTGGGTCGTCAGCAGGGCGCCGGGGTTGCGTGCGGCTCCGCCCCCAAGCGGCCGTCATTTCACGTACGAAAAGGTGCCGCACAGGTTTGTCGTCGTGGCGATGGCCTCAGGCGTCAGAATCGGCATGGCCGCGCCCGAGAAGAAGGCGACCTGCAGGTTGTGGCCTGTCACGGAGGTCACGACCCACTGCGTGTCCTCCGACCCGCAGAGCGTATTGCGGTGCAGAAACCGCTTGTCGCCCGGAATGCTCACGCGGTACAGGTTGCCGGCGCCGGCTTTCCCTTCGGCGTTGAAGAGCGCAGCGACCTCGGCCGGCTGCAGCGCGCGGATCTGAGCCAGGGGAAAGCCGGTCAGCCCGAGGTAGATTTTTTCATTGGCAATGGCCAGATCGCCGGTGATGCCGTGGGCCGTGGTGCTCGAGGCACGCCAGTTGCCGGTGTCTTGGAGAGGGCGCTCGGCCTCACCCTGGGCCACCCACAGAAGGGGGCAGGCCAGGCCCGCCATGATCGTACCGTGCAGCTTGCTTCGCTTCATCTGCAGAGCATGACATCCCGCCGCCTCCGGGATCAACCGGGCAGTCTGCCGCCGGCGGGATGCCGCCGGCAGGCCGCCGCAGGTTGTAAACTACCACCGTGCCGAAGTATTCCATCGTCGTTCCGTTTCACAATGAGGAGCAGAGCGTCACGCGCCTGTATGACCGCGTAAAGGACGTGATGGAGACCGTGGATGAGCCCTTCGAACTGGTCTTCGTCGACGACGGCTCGCGCGACCGGACCTATCGGCTGCTGGAGGAGATCGCGGCCGTGGACTCGCGCGTTCTGCTCATCAAGCTCCGGCGCAACTTCGGTCAGACCTCCGCTCTGGCCGCCGGCTTTGACCACGCCACGGGCGAGTTCATCCTGGCCATGGACGGCGATCTGCAGCACGATCCCACGGAGATCCCCCTGTTCATGGAAAAGCTCGAGGAGGGCTATGACGTGGTCAGCGGCTGGCGGGCGCAACGGGCCGATAGCGTCATGATGCGTCAGGTGCCGTCGCGGCTGGCCAACTGGCTGCTGCGGCGGGTCTCCGGGGTCGAAATCCATGACTTCGGGACGACCTTCAAGGCGTATCGCCGTGAGGTAATCCAAAACATACCCCTATATGCGAATATGCACCGGTTCATTCCGGCGCTGGCCAGCTGGTACGGCGCGGCTATCTGCGAGGTCCCCATCTCGAACCCGGCGCGCGAGTCGGGAGCGAGCCATTACGGGCTCGGCCGCACCTTTCCCGTTCTCTTCGATCTGCTGACCATCCGCTTTCTGCTGAGGTACATGATGCGGCCGCTGCACCTGTTTGGCGGTGTGGGCGCGCTGTCGCTGCTGTCGGGCGGCGGCATCGCGGGATGGCTGCTGCTGCACAAGCTGTTTTCGCACCATGACGTGGTGGGGGAGCATGGACCCTGGTTTGTGATCGCGGCGGTGCTGCTGCTGGCGGGCATTCAAATGATCGGCATCGGTCTGTTGGGGGAGCTGCAGGTGCGGCATTTCTTCTCCCAGGGGCAGCGCACACCCTACGCCATCGAGCGCGTGGTGCGCATGCGGCCCTCGGAAGAGCATTTGATCCGCTGACAGGCCCCAGGGCATCACAGCTCATCATGCGCGCGATTCAGATTCAGAGAACGGGTGGGCCCGAGGTCCTGGAGCTTGCCGATCTGCCGGTGCCGCAGCCCGGCCCCGGGCAGGTGCTGGTGCGGATTCACGCCTCGGGGGTCAATTTCATCGACACCTACCTGCGCGAGGGCCGTTACGCCGCTGCCCTGCCGTTCATTCCCGGCCAGGAGGCGGCGGGCACCGTGGAGGCGCTGGGCGAGGACGTTGAAGGGGCTGAAGGCGTACCGGGGTTTGCCGTGGGCGATCGCGTTGCGTGGAACGGCACCCGCGGCACCTACGCGGAGTTTGCGCTGGCGTCGGCGAGCGATCTGCTGCCCCTGCCGGATCACCTCAGCTTCGAGCAAGCCGCGGCGGTCCTGCTGCAGGGCCTGACGGCGCACTACCTTGCCTGCAGCACCTACGCGATTCAGCCGGGCGATACGGTGCTGGTGCACGCGGGTGCGGGCGGCACGGGTCTGTTGTTGACGCAGATCGCCAAACGGCTTGGCGCGCGCGTGCTGAGCACGGTGTCCAGCGAAGAAAAGGCCGAGCTTTCGCGCGCCGCCGGTGCCGACAGCGCGATCCTGTACACGCAGGAGAGCTTTCTCGAGGCGGTGCAGCGGGAGACCGGCGGGCGGGGGCTGCCCGTGGTCTATGATTCCGTGGGCAGGACGACGTTTGAGGACTCACTGCGCTGCCTCCAGCCGCGCGGGCTGTTGGCGCTCTACGGCGCGTCCAGCGGGGCTGTGCCGCCGTTCGATCTCATCCGCCTCTCGCAGATGGGATCGCTGTTTGTGACACGCCCAACCCTGAAGGACTACGTGAGCACCCGCGCGGAGCTGGAGCGCCGCGCCGCGGAGGTCTTCGGCTGGGTCGCGAGCGGCGCATTGAACGTGCGCATCGGGCAGCGGTACCCGCTCGAGCAGGCACAGCAGGCGCATCGGGATCTGGAAGGCCGCCGCACCACGGGAAAGGTGTTGCTGACCCTGTAACGCCGCGCAACAACGGGACTGGTTGCGCGGCGGGAATTCCCAGGCGCGGTCGGACTCCGGCCAGGACTCGACCCCACAGTACACTGGTGCTCACCCTGTCCTGTGATGTCCGCCCGGTCTGCCGGCAGCCTCACGCGCCTCCAACCGCTATTGCTCAGGAATGCTTTGGGAAGCGCGGTGCGACTCCGCCACTGCCCCGCAACTGTGAAGCGCGCACCCCGGTCTGTTTACGCAGCCGCAGGTGAGATCCGTCGGGCCGATCCACTGGGGTAATCGACACGCCTTGCCGCGTGCGAGCCCTGGGAAGGTGAAAGCTGACCACCGGGACGGATCTGTCATACGCGTCAGTCAGGAGACCGATTCTTGGGTGTACCGATGCCACGCTCTCGGAGGGAGAGCGGAGGAAAGATTATGCACAATTCAGATTGCCCGCTGACGGCGCGGTCTCGCTCGGCCGCCTGCCTTCGACTACCGAGTTTCGCGGCGGGTTTGCGCGAACACTTGCAACTCGTTATTCCCATCACAACATTGGCGCTTGCCTGCGGCACGGCGCAGGCCGTGGTGGTGCGGGGCCGGGTTACCGATCCGCTCGGCCGCGGTCTCGCGGGCGCGAGCGTGCAGCTGATCGAGGACGGCAAGGCGGTGGCGCGCAGCCGCACCGCCCCTGACGGCAGCTATGAGCTGCGCTCGGGCGATGCGGGCCGGTTTACGCTGCTGGGCTCGGCCGGTGGATTTCTGCCCGGCATCGGCGAGGACTTCTACGGCGGCGCCACCGATGTCCTCAGCAGGGACGTGGTGCTGGCCGTCGACAGCGTACGGCAGCAGGTCTCGGTGAGCGCTACAGGGCTGCCGACGCCCTTGCCGCAGCTGACCGCGCCCGTGGCCGTGCTGCCCGGCGAGGCATTTGAGACGAGGCTCGGCGTCGTCGACGAATTGCGTCAGTCGCCGGGCGTCTTTGTGGTGCAGAGCGGCCAAACCGGGAGTGTGACCTCGCTGTTTGTTCGCGGCGGCAACTCCACTGCGAATGAGGTGCTGGTCGACGGCATCCCGGCCGACGACGTCGGCGGCACCTTCGACTTCGGCAACGTGAGCGCCCTGGGCGTGAGCCGGCTGGAGATCTATCGTGGACCGGACTCGGCCATCTACGGTACCGACGCCGGAGCCGGTGTCGTGACGATCAGCACACCGCGCGGGAGCACGCTGAAGCCGGTGCTGAACTACTCCGGCGAGGCGGGCAACCTGCACGAGTACCGCAACGAGGTCATCGGCAGCGGCACCCTGCGTAAACTCGATTACCTGGCGGGCTTCGACTTCCTCGAGACCTCAAACGCCCTGCCGCGCGATGAGTTTCACGATGCGACCTCGATCGCGAACCTGGGCTACAGCTTCAACGGCAACACGGACCTTCGCTTCACGCTCCGGGACAGCGTCTCCGCGACGGGATTGCCGGGCGCGCATGACTTCTACGGTCTTTCGGCGGACGGCAAGCAGGGCGACCAGGACCTGTACTCCGGCGTGACCGTGGAAAACCGTACCGAGCACAATTGGCACAACCTGCTGCGCTACGGCATCGCCCGCAAGCGCGAACAGGCGCAATACTTTACCGATCAAGGGATTCCGATCACGTTCAATTTCGGTACCGCGGCGATGCCGAGCTACTACACCGAATACTTCGGCAATCTGCTGACGATTCGCGGCGCAAACGGCTACACGGCCACGGGGCAGGCGTCGTTTCTGCTGGGCAACGACGATATGGCCTCGAACCGCGACCAGCTCTACTACCAGAGCGACTGGAGCCCGTCGGTACATTTCAACGGGCTGTTCGGCTTCCGCTATGACAACGAGCGCGGTGTCTTTAACGAGGCTGCATATGGCGAGCACGAGGTCACCCAGCGCACGAACTTCGAGTACAACCTGCAGTTTCAAGGGCAGTTCTTCAGCCGTTTGTTTTACTCGGCCGGCGGTGCGGTGGAAAAAAATCACCTCTACGGCATAGCCGGCACGCCGCGCTTCGGGCTGGCCTTTGTGCCGGTGCGGCCCGGCGCGGGTTGGCTGCGCGGCACGCGGCTGCGCGCCAACGCGGCCACCGGTGTGCAGGAGCCGACGCTGGCCTTGGAAGAAAACAGCCTTTACTTCCAGCTGCTGGCGGCAGGCGACACGACGGATATCGCGAACTACCGGATCGGCAAGCCGAATGCCGAGCGCTCGCGCACCTTCGACGCCGGCGTTGACCAGAATCTCTACGGCGACAAGCTGATCCTCAGAGCCGGCTATTACCATAATGTGTTTGACCGGCAGTTGGAGGGGGTGAGCGGGCCATCGCTGCTGCAGTACTTCGGCCTGAATCTGCCGGCGAGCGACAACATCTTCACGACCTATCTCAACTCGCTCGCCTATCGCGCGCAGGGTGCCGAAGCCGAGCTCGATTGGCAGGCCACGCGTGGGATTTTTGTGCGCGCCGGCTACACCTATCTGCTGTCGCGCGTGCTGCAGTCCTTTGCCGCCGATGCCGTGAACGCCAACCAGGGCGCACCGACCGAGAACCCCAACCTGCCCGGTATCGCGATCGGCGCGGAGAGTCCGCTGCTGGGGGCGCGGCCGTTCCGGCGGCCGCCGAACAGCGGCTTTTTCAACGCCACGTACACCCGCAGCAAGCTGGGCGTGGCGCTCAAAGGGGCCTTCGCCGGGCGCAGCGACGATTCCACGTTTCTCGACGGTCAAACACCCAGCTCCGACAACTCGCTGCTGCTACCCAACCGCGATCTGGACTTCGGCTATCTGAAGCTGGATCTCGGCGGCACCTATTCACTGCGTCCGTCCATCCGGGTCTTCGCGGAGGTGGACAATCTGCTGAATAACCAGCACATTGGGCCGATCGGCTACCCGGGGCTGCCGCTCACGGTACGGGCGGGACTGAAGGTGCGTTTGGGCGGGGAGTGATCGCACGGAACAGCATCTGGACTGCTGCAGGAGGTGTGTACACCGCCTCTTGACGGCAGCTCGACGGCAGGCTCGGGTCGGAGGAAACATGCGCAACGGCACCCCGCGAGGGTGCTCCCTGCGCGTGTTTTCCTCATCTAACATTTGTGAGGCAACGACCCATGAAGATCAGCCGCTCCGCTTTCCTTCCCGCCGCCCTGTCGATGGCGGCCTTTTGTCTTCCCGCCATGGCGCAGGAGCTGCCCAATGAGGGCCCCGTGCCCACCACCGCGTTGATCAATGTGCAGACCAAGAACGACACCCCGCTGAACACGGCGGCGTTTAAGCTGGAGGTGGACGGCCATGCCGCCGCGATCGCCTCCGTCACGCCGGTGGGCAGGCAAGGCGTCCAGGTCGCGATCCTGATCGATGACGGTCTGCGTGGGAACTTCGGCGTGCAGCTCGACGACGTGAAGCAGTTCATCACCTCGCTGCCGGCCGGCGCGCAGGTGATGGTCGGCTACATGCAGAACGGTACCGTCCGTGCCGACGGCAACTTCACGACCAACCACGCCGCGGTCGCGGACAGCCTGCGCATTCCGCTGACCGTGCCGGGCATCAGCGCCAGCCCCTACTTCTGCCTGTCGGAGTTCGTCAAGCACTGGCCGGGGCAGGGCTCGGCGGCGCGCATGGTGATGATGATCACCAATGGCGTCGATCCATATAACGGCAGCGTCTCACCCCTGAACCAGGACAGCCCCTACGTGCAGGCCGCGCAGGACGACGCTCAGCGCGCAGGCGTGGCGGTCTACTCCATCTACTACGGCGATGCCGGCATCCGGGGCGGCCTGGCCAACTTCAGCGGCCAAAGCTATCTGAACCAGGTGGCCGAGGCGACCGGCGGCGAGTCGTTCTATCAGGGCCGCATCACGCCGCCCTCGCTAAAGCCCTACTTCGACGAGTTCCGCAAGGCCATCGGGGAGAGCTTTCTGGTGACCTTCAACGCCAGCGCCAACCACGAGAAGGCTCGCACCCTGGTGCCGATCAAGCTCAAGAGCGCGCAGGGCGGCGTGAAGATCCACGCGCCCCAGGCCGTGCATCCAGGCTTGACGGAGCAGGCCAGCGAGTAACCTCTGAAGCGGCTTTTCTCAGGCCTCCATTCCCTATATTGCTTGTCTGGGAAGGGAGGCCTTCTTCATGCGAGGGGCATTCTGGATGTTTGCCGCGCACGGCTAACGTGCATCGAAAACTGGAGGGGAAGTTTTATGGGACAGCAGGAATCGCCGGTATGGTTCATCACCGGATGCTCTACCGGGTTCGGCAGGGAGCTGGCAAAGCTGGTACTCGATCGCGGCTGGCGGGCCGTCGTCACGGCGCGTAAGCCGGAACAGCTCCGCGAACTGGTGGCAGGGCACGAGGACCGTGCTTTGGCTCTGCCGCTCGACGTCGCAAGCAGGGAGCAGAGTACGCACGCTGTGCAACAGGCTGAGGCGAAGTTTGGACGCATCGACGTTCTTGTCAACAACGCCGGCTATGGCTATCTTGCGGCAATCGAAGAGGGCGAGGACGATCAGATCCGCGCGATGTTTGAGACGAACTTCTTCGGGCTCGTGTCGCTGACGCAGCAGGTGCTCCCTGGGATGCGTCAGCGGCGCAGCGGGACGATCGTAAACGTGTCCTCGATTGGGGGCCTGACCAGCTTTGCCGCTACCGGCTACTACCACGCGACGAAGTATGCGGTGGAAGGCATGTCGGAGTCGCTTTCGATTGAGTTGGCGCCGCTGGGCATCAAGGTCTTGATCGTAGAGCCCGGGCCGTTCCGCACCGATTGGGCCGGGCGCTCACTGCTTGAGTCCAAGATCGTGATCCCCGACTATGACAAGACCGCCGGCGAGCGCCGCCGTCAAAGCCGCGACCGCAGCGGCAAGCAGCAGGGCGACCCCGTGCGCGGCGCCGAGGCCATCATTACCGCTGTAACCTCGGATGATCCGCCG
>CAXTBJ010000020.1:0-48935 GCA_964242585.1 uncultured Bryocella sp. | reverse complement strand
CGCTTTCGTCAACAGAACGCGGCTGTCAAGAAGAGCGGCGCGACCAGCCTCCGCTATGCGCCTTCGGGAGGCATCGCTTTACTCGCTGCCCGATAAGGCCTCCGATCCCCAGCCGGCTTTGATCGCCAGCAGGCCCAGACCGGCAAACAGAATGGCGTAGGGCAGCGCGGCGATCCAGGAGCCGGTGATGCCCAGCAACGCGCGTGCCACGGGTGACGCCCCGCGCAGGGTCAAAAGGTTGGCCTCCACGAAGCGGCCAAGCACCAGGGCGGCAAAACCCAGACTGAAGGTGAGCAGCTGGGCCTGCCGGCGGTGCAGCGCGTCCAGCGGACGCCGCGCAAGCGCCTGGATGGCCGCCGGAGCCACCAGAAGCGCCAACAGGGCCACAGTGAAGATCCCGATGACCAGGCCGAACCAGCCGCCGATCGCGGGGCCGCTCAGGAGGATGGCTCGATGGCCGTGTTTCACCAGAGAGTCGCTTAGCAACTTTGTCAAGGCCGCCGTGACGAGGTAGACCAGAAGCGCGGTTCCCGTGACGGGCAGCACATTCATAAACTGCGCGCGCAGCACAGAAACGATCTCCGCGGCGGGCTTTTCGCTGCGCGCCCGGAAGGCCCTCACGAGCGCGACCGTCGCCAAAAAGGCGAGGGTGTAGAGCAGCAATCGCAGCAGATTCGCTCCCCACTGGATGGGTGCAGCGATCTGCATGGCGCTCTGGACGGCGAACGCGCTCCGCGGCACGGCCACGGGAGGACCACCCAGCACCGAGCGGGTCTCCAATCGGTTGAGCAGCAGATGGTACAACCAAGCCTTGCTGCCCAGACCCACAAAAAACGCCAGCAGATCGGCGACCAACACCGGCAGCCACAACAGGGGGCGCCCCACCATCAGCTCCGTGAGCTTGCGCCAGAGCTCTTCCATGCGATGTCCTCGAGGCCATCATACCGAGACGCGAGGTTTGGCGCGGTCCCCCATGCGGGGTAGCGATAGGGCCGAGCTGTCTCAAGCCGGGACAGAGGGCTTTGCGAGCGGGCGGCTCTTCCACCAGCCCTGGATCAGCCGCTGGAAGGGATGTTCTACCCAGCGGCGCACGGCCATGGCGAGCAGAATGACGAAGACGTAGCTGATCCAGGGGTCAAATGCCTGCACATGCAGGCGCTCGGCGACGTGATGCCACTGCAAGAGAGTAAAGATGTTGAAATGCAGGAGATAGAGAGCGTAGGTGGAGGAGCCGACGGCCACCAGCGGACGGATCGAGAATACTTTTGCCAGCGGACTCGTGCCCGCAAGGCCCAGGATGACCATGGCCCACACGGGGGTCAGCAGGCCGCCGTGCACGAGGATGTACGGCACGTTTGGGGCAACGCGGTACACCGCCAGCCAGGCGAGCAGAAAACCGCCCAGGCCGGCAACCGTGCGGGCGCGTGGAGTCAGACGCAGAGCATCGTGCAGGCGGCCCAGCGTCAGGCCGGCAAGAAAGGTGCACAGGTAGGCCGCCGGCGTGTATTTCAATGTGTTCAGCCAGGTGCCGTCGCTGTAGCGGTTGGCCGGCTGCGGCAGGTGATCGGGGTTGGTAAGCCAGTAGAGGGTATGCGGCGCCAGACCCAGCACCCAGAAGCCTAAGACCATCAGCGCCAGCAGCCAGGGCCGGGAGGGCCAGCGCAGCTTGAGGAGGTAGGGAAATGCGATATAGAGCACCACCTCACAGGAGAGCGTCCAGCTGACGACGTTCCAGAAGGTCGCCAGGTGTGGAAAGAAGCCCTGCATCAGCAGCGGCGTGGCTACCGCGCCCATCCAGAAATCCGTGTGATTGCGGCTTTGCCATTCAACCAGCAGCATGGGGAGCGAGATCAGCATGGTCAGCAGGTACACCGGATAGAGGCGCGAAAGGCGCGCCATCCAGAAGTCCGCGATACGCACGCCGCCGGACCGGTGCGCGTAGTTGTAGGACAAGATGAAGCCCGAGATCAAGAAAAAAAAGCTGACAAACACGTAACCGATGTCGATGAGCGGGTACAGCGTCAGCCAGGGGTGGCGCGCGGAGGCCAGCCCCGCAGGCGTGAAGTGAAACATCAAAATGACCATCGCCAGCAGCGTGCGCAGGCCCGTGAGCGCAGGCAGCGGAGGCCGGCGCTCGACTGCCTGTACCGCCCGCGGCTGCATCTCCAAGGCGCGCTCGCCGGTGGAGGTGGGCGCGGGATATTCGACCACGTGCGCGGGACTCACACCGCGTTGGACGCGCCGGGCAGGGCCTGGGTTCCGGAGCAAATGGGCTCACCGGTGGAATTCTACCCGCGTCGGCCCTGCCGGGGCCTACTGCAAATCGACCTTGGTGAAGCCGAGCCCTTGCAGCATGGCTCGAAGGGTGTCTTCGGCATTGCGCGACGCGTTCTGCAGGATGCCATCGCCGAGCGCCGCCTGCCGCAGTTCGTCCTGCGCCTTGAGCCGTGTCGCCGACTCCAGATTGGGATCGCCGGCAACGAACAGGCCTGTATTGCGGGTGTAGACGCGGGTCTTCGCGTTATCGAGCACGGTGAAGAAGACCTGGCTGGGCGGTAGCTTCAAACGGATCGACCGCTCCCCTCTGCTCTGGCTGATCTGGATGTCCGCCGGCTTGAGCTGGGTGAAGTCAATGCCTGCGATCGTCTGCCCGTGCACGATCATCAGCAGGCGGTCGCCTGCGAGGGCATCCGGCAGGACGGCGCTCGATTGCCTGCCTTCGACGACGGTATCGAGCGAGTACACCACCGTCTCCAGACGGCTCAGCCGCTGGATACGCTCCACCACCTCGGGCGCGGTGAGAAAGGTCTGCGAGCGACCGGTGACCATGGCCGCCAGCCGCACGGCCAGCCCGTTCTGGGCATTGCGCAGAAACATCGCCAGCGCCGCCGCTCCCAGCAGCAACGCCAGAACGATTCCCAGCAGCGTGCCCGACCCCGGCCGGTTTCTTGCATATTTGTACTGTGTCGTCATGCAGATTTCAGTGTGACGGCAAAAGACGGTTCGCGGTAGCATGGGACCACACAGGTGACCATCGATATCCCAGAGCCGCTGGCGCAACAGCTTGCCTCTCAAGCGCAGGTGCGGCATACCTCGATGGAGCAGTTATTGGTAGAAGGCGTGAGTACACTTCTGGGACAGAGCGTGGCTCAGGCTTTAACAAACCGATTGCCGGAAAATACCTGGATCGCAACCTCAATATGTCGGCCTGGCAACGGAGGAGGAGTTTCAAGACTCCGGCTATTAGGAGTCACTGCCGAGACTCATTTCTTAGTCCTCAGTTCACTCTACTTTCGGAGAGGATGGTCCTTTGTTTCTTCCCAACATTAACTTCTGGTTGAGCTTGCTTCATCAACCCCATCCGGGTCACGCAACCGCAGCAGGACGGCTCACCCAGCAGGCCATACCGAACTCGATCGCTTTCTGCCGCAGCACGCAGCTCGGGCTGCTCCGCCTGCTTACGACGGAGCGCGTGATGGGTAGCCAGGTTTAGGACGCAGCGACAGTCATGGACTTGGTATGAGCAGTTGCTTGCTGACGAACGTATCTTTTTCCGTAACGAACCGTCGGCTATTCATCTCTTACAGCGCCAACAGGCAGCCCGGGATGAGGTCTCCCCTAAACGCTGGAAGACGACTACCTGATCGCTTTGCCGAAGCTGCTAGCTTGACTCTGGTCACCTTTTACCACCCTCTTGCCGCACGCACTCCCGGTTCGGTGCTGCTTCAGCTTAAGCCTCGATCTCAGCCCTGACGAGTTGCTCTGCAGAACGCAAGCCGCGCTGCGCATAGCTTGCCTTGATAAAGGCATGGAACAGCGGGTGGGGCTCCAGCGGCTTGGATTTGAACTCCGGGTGGAACTGGCAACCGAGAAAAAACGGGTGCTCGGGGATCTCCACGATCTCCACGTAGGTGCCGCTTTCGCTCGCGCCGGTGAGCCGCAGACCGGCGTCGGTCAACGGCTTTTCGAACTCGCGATTGAATTCGTAGCGGTGGCGATGGCGCTCGGAGATTTTGGTTTTCCCATAGGCACGGGCGGCGAGCGAACCCGGTTCCAGCACGCACTCCCAGGCACCCAGCCGCATCGTTCCGCCCATCTCCTCCACGCCCGTCAGCTCGCGCAGTTTGTAGATGATGCGGTAGGGGGTCTGCGGGTCGAACTCACCGGAGTTGGCGCGCCCGAATCCGCACACATTCCGTGCATACTCGATGCACGCCGTCTGCATGCCCAGGCAAATACCGAAGTAGGGTGTCTGCGACTCGCGCGCATAGCGGATGGCGTTGAGCATGCCTTCAATACCGCGCTTGCCGAAGCCGCCCGGCACAAGCAGGCCGTCATAGCCGGCAAGCATCGACGCGCATTCCGGGGCCTCGAGCGACTGCGCCTCGATCCAGGTGACACGCAGCTTCAGACCTTCGGCCAGCGCCCCGTGCACAAGAGCTTCCTTCAGCGATTTATAGCTGTCCTCGTACTCCACATACTTGCCGACGATGCCGATATGGACCTCATCGGTGGGATGGTACGCGCGATAGACCAGATCTTCCCAGCGCCTGAGATCGGGCTCGGGTCCGCCGTCCAGACGAAGGTATTTGAGCGCCAGCGCGTCCACGCCTTCGGCATGTAGATTCAGCGGCACCTCATAGATGCTGGGCACATCGCGCGCAATGACCACGCCGGCATTTTCGACGTTGCAGAAGTCGGCGATCTTGCCGCGCATCTCCCCCGGCACCTCACGGTCGGCGCGGCACAGCAGGATGTCGGGCTGGATGCCGATGCTCAACATCTCCTTTACCGAGTGCTGCGTGGGCTTGGTCTTCAGCTCCTGCGCCGCGGCGATCCACGGAATCAGCGTTACGTGCACGAAACACGTGTTGTCACGGCCCAGCTCCTGCCGCATTTGGCGGATGGCCTCAAGAAACGGCAGGCTTTCAATGTCGCCGACGGTGCCGCCGATCTCCACGATCGCCACATCGCAGTTTTCACCGACCTTTCTGGCCGCGGCTTTGATCTCATTGGTCACGTGCGGGATGACCTGCACGGTCTTGCCCAGGTAGTCGCCACGCCGTTCACGGGCAATGATGGACTCGTAAATGCGCCCGGTAGTCAGGTTGTTGTCGCGCGTCAAGGGTGCGTGGGTGAATCGCTCGTAGTGGCCGAGATCGAGATCGGTCTCCGCGCCGTCGTCGGTGACGAAGACCTCGCCGTGCTGAAACGGGCTCATCGTCCCCGGATCGACGTTCAGGTACGGATCGAACTTCATCAGGTTGACGCGCAACCCGCGCGCCTCCAGCAGGCAGCCGATGGAGGCCGCGGCCAGTCCCTTGCCCAGCGACGAAACAACGCCGCCCGTCACAAAGATGTACTTTGCCGACACGCTTGCCTCTTTGAGTTATGAAATGAGTTGTGCGTGGTGTGCACGATCAAGTATACCGCGCAGGCCGGGGGACCTCCTTACGCGTTCTCCACCGAGGTTGTCGCTCCCCCACTCAGGTCATGGCCGGCCCGCAGGTCGCATGGCGCATCAGGACGGGTACCCATACCCTCAGGGAGTGCGAGTGACCCAGTACCTGCGAACCCTTGAGCGCCGGGCCTACCTGTCCCTGCGAAGCCGCGCGAACCGTCGCAGCGTGGGCTGGGCCGCTCAGCGAAGGTCGCAGGGACAGCCTGAGCGAAGGTCGCAGGGACAGCACCAGCCGCAGCAACGGCCGCAGCCAAAGCCCGAACACCTGCTCACCGGCGAGCGCGGCGAGGATCTGGCCTACTTCCATCTTCAGGCGCTCGGTTATCCCATCGTGGCGCGGCGCTGGCACTCCGCACGGCTGCGCGGCGATCTCGATCTGGTCGCCTGGGATCGCGATACCCTGATCGTCTTTGAGGTAAAGACCCGCACGGCCCGGGATATGGCGCCCGCAGAAACCGCCGTGGACGGCCCCAAGCAGCGCACCCTGCGCCGCATGGCTCTCGCCTACCGGCAGCGCCTACCCGACCCATGGCGCGATCTGGTTCCCATGCGGATCGATGTGCTGAGCGTCTATGACCTCCCCACCGGCCCTGAGTTCGAGCACCTGCCCAACGCCGTGCCCTTGAGCTTCGCCACGTAAGAACGGTCCATCCCCTGCATTGGTCGGGGGGGGAGATCGAGGGACCCATCGGCCGCGTCCCGGTGTCTAATAGGTGGGGGCCTGCGATACAGGTCCCGAACCCGATGAGGACCTGATTCCCGATGAGCCTGATGGATGCACCCGCCTATGACACACGTCGCGCCGAACGCCTCAAAGCTCTGCTGATCGGGCTCGCCTCGCTGGTTGTCCTGCTCATTCTGCTCACGTTTCTGGGCTACATCCTGGGTCATGGCTGGCTGTTTTCCAACCTCGGCGCCGAGCACCGGGTAAACGAGTTCTATACCGCGCTCGAAGGCAAGGATTATGCCAAGGCCTACGGGATCTACGAGAACGATCCCGGTTGGCAGGCGCATCCGGACAAATACCCGAGCTATCCGCTCTCCCGCTTCACCGAAGACTGGACCACCTACAGCCCGGTCAACGTTCCCATCCACTCTCACCATGTGGATGTTTCACGCACGGACGGCACGGGTGCCTTCGGTACGGGCATCATCGTGGCCTCCACCCTCAACGGACAGAAGGGTATCGACGTGTACATCAGCCGGGCGGACGGCACCATGACCTATCCTTCCCCGCACGTCATCGAGTATTAGGGCCAAGTTTCCCGGTCGCTCCGGGGCCATCATCGGCCAAGCTGCCCCCTCGGTCATCTGTTATTTTGAGGCCATGCGCCGTTGTTACTTTCTACTCGCCTTGAGTCTGTCCGCTCCGCTGCTGTCTGCGCAGTCCTTTACGCCTGTCCGTGAGTTGAAGAATCTTTCACCGAGCGCGATTGCCAAGTTACACGCGCTGGAGGAGTTGAATGCGTTGCCCGCGGGCGAGTGGCGCTTCCATGCCGGCGACCTGCCGCATGGAGAGGCCGTCACGTTGAACGACAGCACGTGGCCGCTGGTTGCGCCGCGCACCAAGGCCCCCAAGGAGGCCGTCTGGTACCGCCGTGAGCTCACGATCCCACGTACCGTGGGCGGCTACGACATCTCCGGCGCGACGATCTCGTTCCAGTTCCGCGCCGACGCCAACGGCTCCGTGCCGGAGATCCTTTACTTCAACGGCCGCCGCGTCGCGCTGGGCGAGGATTTGGAGCCGATCGTCCTGGCCCAACCCGCGCACCCGGGCGACAAGATCCTGATCGCGGTGAAGCTGCTGCAAACCGTAGATGTGAAGAGCTTCTCCGGCGTGGCCATGCACATCGATCTGCCCACGGACAGCGGCCGCCCCGACCCCAACAACGTCCGCATCGAATGCATCTCCGCCGCGAACCTGCTGCCCGCGCTGCCGACCCCGCGTGAAGACCTGCTGCCGCGTGTGGAGGCAGCCGTGGCGGCCATCGATATACAGGCCCTCACCGCCGCCAACCAGGCAGCGTTCGATGCCTCGCTGCGCAAGGCGCAAACCATCCTCGACGAGTTGCATCCCGCCCTCGCGCAGGCCCATGTCACGCTGGACGGCAACGCGCACATCGACGCGGCTTGGCTTTGGCCGCGCACGGAGACGGTCGATGTCGTGCGCCGCACATTTTCAACCGCCCTGCAGCTGATGAATGAGTACCCGGACTACAAGTTCACCCAGTCCGCCGCGCAGTATTACGAGTGGATGGCCGACAAGTACCCCGACCTGAACGCGCAGATCAAGCAACGTGTGAAGGAAGGCCGTTGGGAGATCGTCGGCGGCATGTGGGTGGAGCCGGACCTGAATCTGCCGGACGGTGAATCGCTGGTGCGGCAGCTGCTCGTCGGCCAGCGCTACTTTGACAAGGAGTACGGCAAAACCGCGCGCATCGGCTGGAACCCGGACTCGTTCGGCTACAACTGGCAGCTGCCGCAGATTTACAAGCGCAGCGGCCTGGACTACTTCGTCACGCAGAAGATGCATTGGAACGACACGAATACGCTGCCGTTTCGGCTGTTCTGGTGGCAGTCGCCCGACGGCAGCAAGGTGCTGACCTACTTCCCCACCGACTACACGCATCCGGACGTCAGCCCCACACGCCTGACGGCCGATTTTGCCGAGTCCGCCGTGCGCAACCCCGGGACCACCGAGTTGCTCGACCTGTACGGCGTGGGCGACCACGGCGGCGGCCCCACCCGCGCCATGCTGGACGAAGCCGACCGCTGGATCGCCGCCGGCAAAGCCGGTGAGGCCGTACCCACCGAGCACTACGGCACCGCGCAGGGCTTTTTCGATACCGTGCAGCCGCACATGAATCCGGACTCGCCGACTTGGAACTATGACAAGCTCGCAAAGGGCTGGACCGCGCCAGCCGCGGGCGGCAATGGCATGCTCGGTGTGCCGACCTGGAAGGATGAACTGTATTTTGAGTATCACCGCGGTATCTTCACCACCCAGGCCAAACACAAGGCCAACATCCGCAAAAGCGAGGTGGCAACGCTCGATACGGAGAAGCTGGCGTCTCTGGCGTGGCTTGGCGGCGAAACGTATCCCGCGGAGGAGATCACCGATAACTGGAAGAAGATCACGTTCAATCAGTTTCATGACCTCGCCGCCGGATCGGGTATCGCGGTGATCTATCGGGATGCGCAGGATGACTTTACGCAGGTCTTCAACACCGACCATGAAATGAGCACGGCCGCGCTCAAGACCGTGGATGCCGGCATCGACACGCGCTCCAAAGGCGGCAGTCCCATTCTGGTGACCAACGCCCTTACCTGGCCTCGCTCAGAGACGGTGGAATTGAAGGTGCAGCTCCCCGAATCAGCCTCCGATATCCGTCTGCTCGACGCAAACGACCACCCGGTGCTCTCGCAAATCGTCCACACCGACGAAGCGACGCATGAGTTCACCGTGCTGGCGCACGTGAATGGCGTCCCCGCACTTGGCTACACCGTCCTTCACGCGGCTGGCGCAAAAGACGTCAAACAACCTCCTTTCCTGCTCAAGCTTGATCAGAGTAGCGGCTTCTATACCTTTTACAACGATCACCTTGCAGTGACCCTAGATAAGGCGACAGGCTGTATTACCGATCTCAAGACGAGCGGACCGACCGGAAGCCAGCCATTCCTCGCCCCGAATAGCTGCGGCAACCAGCTGCAGACCTATGCCGACAACCCAAAGAGCTACGACGCCTGGAACATCGATCCGGGCACACTCGACGGCACGATGACCCCGATCAGCAATGTGGATTCGATCGCCGTGGTCGCGGACGGTCCTCTCCGCAAGACGATCCGCATCCAGCGCACCTGGAGCAAGTCGCACTTCACCCAGGACATTTCCCTGGATGCGGGTGCCGACTTCGTGCGCGTCGACACAACCGTCGACTGGCATGAAACGCACGTCCTGCTAAAAGCCGCGTTTCCGCTGGCCGCCTCCGGTCCCAAGGCCACCTTTGAGATCCCCTACGGCTCCATAGAGCGCCCGACCACACGCAACAATAGCTTCGAAAAAGCCCAGTTCGAGGTGCCGGCGCTGCGCTGGGCCGATCTTGGCGGAAAAATCGGAAAGGGCGAGCAGGGTGTTTCGATCCTGAACGATTCGAAGTACGGCTATGACGCACTGGGCCATCTGCTGCGCCTCACGCTGCTGCGCTCGCCCACCTGGCCCGACCCTGATGCCGACCGCGGGACACAGCACTTCACCTACGCCATCTACCCGCACGCCGGTACGTGGAAAGAAGCCGACACCGTGCACCGGGGCTATGAGTTGAACGATCCGCTCACGGGGACGCAGGTCTTCGCGCACACGGGCTCGTTGCCGCCGACGCACTCCTTTGCCGCTGTGGACGAGAAGAACGTTATCCTGACCGCGATGAAGAAGGCCGAGGATGCCGACGCGCTCATCTTCCGCATGTATGAGTCGACAGGAACCGCCACGGCCGTGCATCTGCATGTGCCGCCCGGAGCGACCTATGCCGCCGAGTCGAATTTGATGGAAAAGCCTGAGACCGCGCACCTGCCGCTTACGGGCGATGTGGTCACGGTGCCGATTGCGCCCTATGAGATTCTCACGGTGTCGGTCGCATACCCGCATCCGGCACGCGTGCAGCCATGAAAAGCGCTCTCGCTTCGTCCCCCTTCCAGATCCTTTGTTTGCTCTGGTTGGCCGGCTCCAGTGTGCTGCGAGCAGGCGCGCAACAACGCGTTGTGTTTGCGCACTACATGGTGACCAACCAGGACTATCTGGCCGACACCGGTACCAACGAAGAAGCCAAGATTGCGGCCTACGGGCGCGAGATACAGCAGGCGCAGGCCCTGGGCATCGATGGCTTCGCGCTGAATGTGGGCGGCTGGCTGGGAGAGCCGCATTACATTCGCTACTCGGCCGAAATGTTCGAGGCGGCGGTGCGGCTCCACAGCGGATTCAAGCTGATGTTTTCGGCCGATTTCTGCTGTAAAAACAGCCCTGCCGACGCGGAGGACATGATGCGGCGCTTCGCCGGAAACCCGCGCTATGCGTCCACCTACTTTCAGCATGACGGCAAGTTCGTGCTGACGACCTTTGCGGGCGACAAATTGGGCCAGGCCGCCTGGCAAACGCTGAAGGACGATCTGGCAACCGGCGCACATCCTTCGACGGCCGTGGTTCCGCAGGCGCCGGAGTGGGTCCGGGCCGCACCGGGCAATCAACCGCTCCGCATCTTTCTGGTGCCCGCGTTCTTCTGGGGCGGCGAGTTGCCCGAGCGTGCAGGCATCCGGAAGGGGTTTGAGGACTGGTCGCGTGTGATCGATGGATCGTTCTACTGGGGCATCGCGGGCGTGCCCGGCTCGGGTGGGCCATTGGATCAGGTGAAGAGCAGCACGGCGTACGCCTCCGTAGTGCACGGCGGCGGGAAGCTCTACATGGCCCCGATCTGCCTGCAGTTCTGGGGCTCGAATGCCAACCGCTACTATGAATATTCGGGCGGAGCCGGGATGCGTGCGATGTGGATGGACGCTATACGCGTGTCGCACCCGGAGTGGGTGGAGATCATCACGTGGAACGACTTCGTCGAGGGCTCGTACGTCAGCCCGATGGACGATCCGTACCGTTATCCCAACGCCGCGGATGTGGGGAGCGCGGGCGTACCCAAAGGCACGTTGGGGTTCTTTCATAGCCATGCCGGGGCTGCGGACCTGATGCATTTCTACATTCAGTGGTACAAGACAGGCCGGCAACCCGTGCTGACCAAAGACGCGGTGTACTGGTTCTACCGCACGCAATCGGCGACGTACGATGCGGGTACGCCGCCGGTGGCGCACAGATACGGGCCCGTCGCGGATCAGATCTACGTCACGGCAAACCTGACCGCGGCGGCCACGCTGCGGGTGCGGCTCGGGAACGCGGTTACCGATCTCGATGTGCCGGCAGGCAGCCATGACGTTTCGGTGCCCTTCACTGCGGGGCAGATCCCGGAGTTTGAGCTACTGCGTCAGGGTGCGGTGGTGGCGCGGGGACGAGGTCTGGATGAGATCGAGAAAACGCCGGCGTATAACGATTTTTACTACTCGACGGGCGATATGTTTGGGCCGGGAGCGTAGCCTGTATGCGCTCGCTTAACTGAACGATTTGCATTCAGTCTGTTCTCTGGACCGGATCAGGTTTGATTTTCATAGGTAAAAACGCCTGTGCCGCTGGCCCTGAGAAAAGGACCCGCGGCACAGTCTTGTGCGACACGACATGGCCGGTAACGTTTAGAAGTCGAACCGGAGTGAAACCTCGGAGACGCGACGCCCGATGGTGAGCGGCGCGAAGCCGAAGCCGGATGCGGGACTGTAGGCCGCCGTAGCGGTGGTCCCGTTGGCGGAGAGGTCGGACAGGTTGAGCGTGGTCTGGCTCGCATAGCCCGTACCGAAGCTGTTCAGCGGATGGTTGAGGAAGTTGAACGCCGCGTACCGGAGGCGGATCTTGCGTTCGCCGCCGACCGCAAAGCCTTTTTCGAGCGTCAGATCGCTGCTGAAGAACGCCGGCCCGTGAAGGTAAGGCAGGATCGCCACACCATTGGTGCCAATAGCCGGAACCCCCAGGCAGGCACCGTTGATGTACTGGTGCGCCGCCAAGCCGGAGCCCGGGTTGCACTTCAGCGTGGGCTGCAGGCTCACGTCCGGTGTGCCCAGAATGGCTAGATTGTTCACACTGAGAGCCGTTGTGCCGTTGGCTCCATTGCCGATCGTGCCCTGCAGGTAAAAATCAGGTGAGTAGCTGACGCCGGTCTGGATGTCGGGACCGACGGAGTAGGTTGTGATGCCGGAGATGAGCCAGTTATTGACGAAGCCGGCAGCGAAGCGATTCTGCACCAGACGACCGAACTGGTAGGCATAGGAGGCGTTTAAGGTCTGGCTGCGGTCAAAGCTCTGCGGACCGTAGTTGGCCTGGAGGTCAAAGGGCGTGATCGCCGCGGTGAAGTTGGGGTTGGCCGCGGAGCCCAGGATGCCGAGCGCCTTCGAGAAGGTGTAATTCAGGTTATAGGTTAGATGTCCGGACTGCTTGATGTACTCCACCTGTACCCCGTTGTAGTTGGCGGAGGTATTGTGCGCCGGCACCAGGATGCTGCCGTACTCGGGATAGGGGCGTGAAGCCTGCACGCTGGCCTGCCCGGCGTAGTTCTGCAGGTTGGACAGCATCTGCGCCTGAATCGGTGTGCAGCCGTTCGGATTGCAGGCACCCGGGGACGCGGCGTTGATCTTGGCCGCCGCCCCCGGCGTGAACAGGTAGCCCACCGGCACGGCATTGATGTTGTTCAACGTGACGGCCTGCGTGGTTCCGTTGTTCAGCAGCGAGTTGCTGTTATTGCCCACATAGGAGATCTGCAGGACTGATCCCTTGGGAAACTGCTGCGCAAGGCTCAGGCTGTAGTTGTTGACGACCGGGTCGGTATTGTCGGCTGGATTCAACGCAGCGACCGAGCTGATGGGCAGCGAGGTCTGGGTGCCGCCGGCGTCGCCGTAGGTGGCAGGGTTCTGGTGAACGCTACTCACGCTCGCCAGGGTGTTGCCGCCAAACCCCTGGAGGTCGGCCGTGCGCAGACCGGAGGAGGTCTGGAAGGCGCCATCCACATCGGTTTCGGCGTCATGGAAGCGGTACACGCCGAAGCCGCCCCGTACCACGGTTTTGCCGGTCTTCAATACATCCCAGGCGAAGCCCACACGCGGCTCAAAGTAGGCGGCGTGTGAACCCGTACCGGAGGTGCTGGTCGTGCCATCGAGGCCGTGCCATGTGAAGCCGGGAAACGGCAGCGTCGCCGTGTTGATGGGATTAGCGATGGTGGCCAGATTCAACACGGCGGGACCGTTGCCGCGCACATCCGTCCAGGCGCCGAGGTGTGTGACACGGGCGCCGTAGGTGAGGCTCAGATTGGGCAGCACGCGCCAGGTGTCCTGGCCATATTCATCCACGTTCCAGAAGTAGAGGTCCGTCACGGGGAGGAACGACTGCTGGTGAAAGTCCTGAATCTGCCCTTCGAAGAAGTCGGCGAGCGTGTTGCCGCTGTTGTAATGCGGGGTGGGATCGTAGGCTGGGGTGCCGTTTGCGTACTTGCCGTTATACGCATTGAAGGCCGTGCCGGCGCCGCCGAAGTAGTAGTTCTGGATGGCGCCGTTGGAGACCCCGTTGGTAAGCGACTGGTTGTTCACCACGCGCTCCACGAAGGCACCTACCTTCACGGTATGTTTGCCCCATACCTTTGTGAGGTTATCGCCGCCGTTGGGCTGCACCTTCTTGAGAAACAGCGAGCCGAGCGAGAAATCAGGATTCAGGGCCAACGGCAGGCCGCCATACTCGGCGTAGGTGGCGAACTGCGGGATGTCCTGGCTGCCGTTGTCGAAGACGCCGTTGTAGGGGTAGCCTGCCGTGCTCTTCAGGAACGCGCTTGGCGTCTTGGGGATGAAGTCCTCGCGGAAGTAGGCCGCGGTCGCATACACCTCGTTGGTCAGCGTGGACGAAAGCACGGTGACGTAGTTGGCCGCCGCGGTGTGGACACCGATCTTGTTCAGCAAGCCGCCACCGGGCGTGTTGACCGAGCCCAGGATGTTGCCGGCCTGCGGCGAGTAGTACGGGATCTGCGGCTGGCCCTGGTTGCCCTGCTCATAGTTGTAGCGAATGAAGAACAGGTTCTTTGGGTTAATGGCGTAATCGACGCGCCCGACAGTCTGGAAGATGTTGTTGTCGACCAGGTTCTCCGTCTGGTAGTTGAAACCCTGCGCATTGGTCTGCGAGCCGTTCACCAACGGCAGATTGGGCAGCGGCAGCAGGTAGTTGATCAGAGCCAGTGCGCCGGGGTCGAGGTACGGAGCGATGTTGCCGGTGGGCAGAGGGGTGCCGTTATCGCCGAAGGTCGGTGTGGGCGAGATTTGCGCATAGCTTCCGTTGGTGTACTGCGGCCCCAGATAGCTTTGCAGCGAGGCCGTGCTGAAGTCACCGCGGCGCATCGCGGCGGTCGGCACCAGTGCCTGCACGATGGCTTGCGAGGACGAATTGTAGGCGTAAGCGTTCTTCTGTGCGTCGAATTCGCCGCCGACGAAGAAGGTCAGCTTGGGCAGATGCGGGATCGGCCCGCTGACGGTAGCACCAGGGTACAGGTAACGGTCGTTGGGGCGGGCAAAACCGTCGAACTTGGCGAGCGAGTCGTTGGCGTTTAGCTGGGCGATGCGTGCAAAGGTGTACAGCGAACCGTGATAGGCCTGCGTACCGGCTTTGGTTACGCCGGAGATCAGAACCGGGCCGTTCGACTGGTCGGCACCGAAGTTCGAGGTCTGGACCTGCACCTCGCTCACAAAGCTGTCGTTGATATTCTGAAGGTTGGCTGCAAGACTGCCGGCGTCGGTCAGGTTGGCGCCGTCCAGCTTCAGCGTGATGCCGGCGATGGGCGAGCCGTTGGAGGAGTAGGGCGTTGGCTGGCCGATGGTGACCTGCGTGAAATCAGGGGCGGTGTTAGTCGAGCCCTGGGAGCGAATGGCGAAGCCGGGCAGGATGCGCTGCAGCTCCGTGGCGTCGCGACCGACGATGGAGAGCCGGTCGATATCCGCCGCGGTGATTGTGGAGCTGAGCTGGCCGTTGTCGAGCGGCAGGCCGGCCGTGGTGTCCGTGACCGTGACCGTGGCTTGATCGGAGCCGACCGTGAGTTGGACCGGAGGCAAGTCGATCGAATCACTAGGATTGAGGTGAACGCCTGCACGCACCAGCGCCTCGAAACCTTTATCCGTGAAGGTCAGGCGATAGTCGCCACTCGCAACCGCCGCGAAGTTGAACTCACCGGCACGATTGCTTTTTGTAACCCGCTTTTGTCCGTTGCCCGTGTTTTCGAGCGTGACACTCGCACCGGGAACGACGGCACCGGACTGATCCTGTACCACGCCGGCAATGGCTGCCGCGCCAACCTGTGCGTGAGCCGTACCACTGACTGCCGTAGCCACCAACGCTATCGGTGCGAGCCGTCGAGCGCGGCTTAGAGCGCCGGCAAAGGCACCATCGAAACAGAAATTCCGGGAAAATTTAGAACTCATACAGCCTCCAAGGTTTGATTCATTGAGCTGCCGTCCGTTTTGGCTTCTCGGTTCCGGCACCAACTATGTCCCATTTGTGCAAGCGGGCTGTTTATAGGCACCCGTCTCCGATAGACGTAAGGTGCTTTGCGGAAAGGAGGCATTCTTATCCCGATAAGAAACTGTAGGTTGTTTATTTTGATGGACTTAATGGATGACACTTTCGTCGTAGCAAGGAGGTAAAGTGCCGCGGGGACCGGTGGCATGGGATGCGCCTATAATCTTTCTGCACGCAGGATGCCCGTGGATACAACGGCGAAACGATGGCGAAGAGCATGGAAATCACGAGCACGCTTTATACCGAAGCGCAGAGGCGCCATGTGCAGGCGCAACTCGATCTGCTGCTACAAAATACACACTTCTCCCACAGCAAACGTTTCCCAAGTTTTCTGCGATTCATCATTCAGGAGGAGCTGGAAGGACGCGGTGATTTTCTGAAGGAGCGCACGCTGGGTGTGGAGGTCTTTGGGCGCATTGTCGGCTACGATACGACCTCGGACCCAATTGTGAGGGTGACCGCAGCCGAGATCCGCAAACGTATCGCCCAGTACTACCAGGAGGACGGGCACGAGGCCGAGATGCGCATCTCGCTGCCGCCTGGGTCCTACGTTCCGCACTTTGACTGGCCGGCCGTGGCGGAGGAGATCTCACAGGAGATCGTTCCTCTTTCAGCAGAGGTGAGAATTGAGCCGGCCCCAGTCCAGACAATGCCCATCGCGGAGGGTGCGGGGCCGTCACGCGCCAGCCTCAGCCCTGTACGTCTTTCCCAGGCGCGTTCAGTAAATATTTCCGGAAGTATCCGTTACTGGTGGATTTTGACGGCTTTGCTGCTGGTGGGCGCCGCCGGCGCATGGGTCGTCCACTGGTCGCAACCCTCGGCCATGGACCAGTTCTGGGGGCCGGTGCTGCACACCGAAGATGCAATTGTGGTTTGCTTTCCGCGACAACAGGTGGAAACCCTCTCTCTGCGAAGTGCAGCGAATCCGGAGGCTGTGCAGCGCTTTCAGGAGCCGTCCCAGGCCGTGAACGTGGACGATCTGGACTCACTGGTAAGCCTGACGGGACTGCTGCAAGGTCAGCATCGACGCTTCACCCTGCTTGGGCAGGACGTGGCAACGCTCACCGACCTGCGCCATGGGCCGGCGATCCTGCTGGGAGCCTTCGACAATGCCTGGGCGTTGCGGGTGACCCACGATCTGCGCTACCGATTTGCGAACGATGGGGGCATGAAACACTTTTGGATCGAAGACACCCAGGACGCGAAGACGCACTGGCAGCTTGATCGCAGTCAACAGGTCTCCACCAACAATTATCGCGACTATGCGATCGTGGCTCGGCTGATGAATCCCAACACGGGGCAGTTCGCGGTCATTTCCGCCGGCATTGCACGGGGTGGAACGGAGGCGGCGGGAGAGTTTCTGACCCAACCCGCGAACATGGAGACCATTCGCGAGCACGCGCCGGCCGATTGGCATGAGAAGAATATGGAGTTTGTGTTGAGCACGGAGATCATTGACGGGCGATCGGCGCCCCCGAAGATTGAGGCCATGTATTTCTGGTAGGTGCTTGTTTTTGACGTGAGGCCGATACATCTTTCGGTGCATGGCTTTCCTGCACGGATGGGGAAGAGAAGAGGTACGGCGCGGCGTCAGTCCCTGTAGCTTATGAGAACTGTGGAGCGGATTAGCAGATGATCTCTTGGCAGATGGGCCCCGGCTTCGGAAAGGACACCGAAGGGTGAAAGGCCTCGGTCTTCAGTCCTCGTAGGCTACGACGAGCAAGCCTTCGATCTGCAGTTGGAAGGCACTTGCCCGGAACAGGGCATGCACCTCGCCCGTGGAGGGATTCCACCACCACTGCGAGGCGGGCCGGCCCCCCGCGGCCTTTGTGTAACGGGCAAAGGGCACGCCGTCGAGCAGGAGCCCGGTGGGCTCCTGCCTGGTGCGCAGGATGACCTCGTAATCTCGTACGGTCTTGCTGCTGCCTTCGACGGTGGCCACCTTGCCGTGCTGGCGAAAGCGGGCGCTCGTTTCATTGGGCAGCGTAAAGGCCGTGTTTGCCTGGCCTGTCCCGGAGGGGTAGGCCCTCCAGACCAGCGAGCCGGTCAGGAGCTGCGGGTCATCCCAATCCCAGCGGCCGGTCTCCACCTCGGGCTTGAAGGGAAGAATCGACCCGGCGCGCACCAGGATGGGAATTACGGAGGACTCCACCGTGACCTCCTGGCCGCCGGTGAGTAGGTCGCCGCTCCAGAAATTGATCCACTCGCCTTGGGGCAGGTAGAGCGACCGCAATGTCTGTCCGCCGCCCACGACCGGAGCGATCAACAGCTCACGCCCGAGCAGGTACTGGTATTCGGCGGTGGCGCTGCGGGGATCATCGGGATATTCGAGCACGGTATGCCGCATGATGGGAATGCCGGTGCGGTGCGCCTCCTCCGCATAGGTGGCAAAGTAGGGCAGCAGGGAGCTGTGGAAGGCAGCCCAGCGGCGGAAGTAGGCCTCCGTGGCGGCGTCCGAAAAGACGTTGAATGAGCCGTTGGGCTTGTCCCAGACGTGGTCGCGCATGACGGGCGTGAGCGCACCGAACTCAACCCAGCGCATCCACAGGTCGCGATTGCTGCCGGTGCTCAGGATGTCCGGTCCCCAGGTGGAAAAGCCGGACATGCCCGCGGTGATGCCGGCTGTAACGACCGAGGGCAGGCCGTAATCGCGCGTCCAGTCCGCCGACTGGTCCGCGCCCCACAGCGCCGGGCTGAAGGCCTGCGAGCCGGGTGAACCGGAGCGTGAGAAGGACACCACCGCGGGATTCAGACCCTGCGCGATCTGCGCGGTGATCTTGTGATAGAGCAGCGGATAAAGCTCCGACAGGGTGTGTCCGGTGCCGGCCTGGAACCGGTCGGTCTCCCGGACCCACTCGCCGAAGTCCTCCATCCAGCCGTCAAAGCCCTGCGTGCGCACAGCGCCGGTGATCGTTCGTTGCCACCAATCGACAGCCTGCGGGTTGGTGAAGTCGATATTGCCTACAGGCACGGGCTCAAAGCGTGGACCGGCCGGCTTGCCGTCCGCCCCCGTGACGAGCAGCCTGTTGCCGATAGCCCCCTCGAACTGCGGGCTGGATGTTGTATACGGCAGCATTGTCGAGCGGATGTATGGGTGCACATAGGTGAGCACCTTGAAGCCCTGGCCGTGCAGGGTGTCGGTCAGCGTGCGCGGATCGCCATAGTAGCTGGAAAACCAGAACGGCCAACCGAGGTTGTCGGTCTCGTCGTTCTGGTCGTAGATCCACAGCGCACTCGCGGGCATGGCCTCGCTGCGAATGCGATTGGCGGTGTCGAGCACGGCACCCTTGCCTCCCAGCGCCGTGATCCACGGACCGAAGGCCCACAACGGCGGATTCTGCGGACGGCCGGTGATGGCGGTGTAGGCGGATAGCACGGCCTTCGGGGTGGCTTCGGCGAACAGATAGATCGGGACCGGGGCATCCGCGAAGGCGATGTCGAAGGAGGCGTCCGCCGCATCGAAGCGAAACTTCGCGTCGAAGGCTGTATCCGCATAGAGCCCCAGCCCGCCCGGCGTGTAGACGAGCGGGACGGCCACGTAGGTCCAGCTGTGGCCGGGTTCGCCGTAGCGGTCCTGTGGACGTACGTCCAGCGCCGTGCCGGCAAGGCCCGCCTGCCAGAACCGCTCGCCCAGGCCAAAGAAGGGGCCACCGCCGGTGACGTGCAGGCCTACCTTGGGGTTGGACGTGTGATCGTTTGCGCTGGCGGTGGTACCGGGCGCTTGGAGGGTTAGGCGCGTCAACCCATCCGTCAGCACCTCAAGATCAAGGGCGACAGAACCGCATGAAGTCTTCAGCGTCATCGTCCAACGATTGAGGCCATCGGCTTTGGCGACGCCGCTGGAAGGTGAGCTCGCGGGGGTGCAGCCAGTTCCCTGCCCAACGGCTATCTGCCAGCTCCCTTTGCCCCTCAGGTTCTGCACGGTAAGGGTGCCGGTTGCCTGATCGACAGTGAATCGAGTCGACGCCGTTTCAAGTTGAAGGCTAGCGGCGCCGGTCTGTGCGCTGACCTTGAGGTGGATGTCCGCTGATGGGCGCTTGCCGGTGGCAATGTAGGCGGGCGATGGCGCCGCGGTGCGGATCTCTTCGAGCATGCGCCGGTACTCGGGAGATTTCGAATACTGCGGCTGCGGGCTTGCCTCGGTTTCTTGTGCATGGGCCGGCACAGACCATGCCGCAATCCCGAGACAGGCAATCCCGAGACAGGCAATCCCGAGCGTGGTAAAAATCCTGAAAGAATGCGCCCCGAAGGCAGCCCACCACCATGAGGCGAGACCCAGCCTGCGGCTCCCTTTCCGTGGTGTTTTCAAAATGCGGAGCGCGATTTGCAGTTTCGCCATGCGTAGACGACTATACCGAAAGACTGAAACGAGGGATTGCCCGTGGGGCAAACTAACGGAGCGTCCATGACTGCCGTCCGATTTTACAAATGGCTGATATTGCTTGCGCCCCTCTACGGCGGCCCGCATCTCCGAGCACAGGTGCAGCCCCCGGCTTTGCCCTCCCTGCCGGCCGTGCCGGTCTTTCAAACCATTGTGAGTCAGCCGCTTTCCATCGTTCGCGATACGAATCCGACGAAACCGTTTTCCGTGGTGGGTCTGCGCGGAGCGCTGCTGGGTGAGCAGGATGGCAGCTTTGAAGCATGGATCTTTCCGTGGAAGATCTTCAGCCATCTGCGGATCACCGCGCGGATGCAGGATTATCCGGTGCCCATTGACGTGAATGAATATGCCGCGGTCATCGACGTGCAACCGGACCACACCACCATCACCTACTCGCACGCGAACTTTACCGTACGCGAGACATTGCTCGCGCCCACGCAGCCCGTCGAAGGCTCGGGGATCGCCGCCTTCTTCCAGGTGGAGGCGGTTCGCCCGATGGATCTGACCTTCAGCTTTACCCCCGAGATGAAGATGATCTGGCCCGCGGCCTCGGATGACGCACCCTCTCCGGAGTGGGTGAAGACCGCCGACGGCAGCGGCTTCTATCTGCTGCATCTCAACCTTCCCGATCATGCCGCGGCCTTGGCGATGCCCGGCGCGGAGCCCGGTATCCTGGCACCCTATCAGGAGCGGCCAAAAACCTATCCGCTGCAGTTTGTCGAGCACTTCGATCCGGGAAGCGGTCCTACGGTGTATCCGCTGCTGGTGACCACGGCGGAGACTCGCGCCGCGGCAACAAAAGAACAGCTGGATGCCCGCTTGATGGATCAGGACAAAGCGTTTGCGTCCGTATTTGTGCAAAATCGCGCAGCCTATGAGCAGCTTCTTGCAACATCTACCGCTATCGACACTCCGGACATCAAGCTCAATGAGGCGATGCGCTGGGCGGAGCTCTCCCTTGAGCAGCTCCGGGTGCAGACCGTTCCCTCCCATGCCGAGACGGCGCTTGTCGCCGGTTTTTTCAGCTCCGGGGATTCCGCGCGGCCGGGCTTCGGATGGTTCTTCGGCCGCGATGCCCTCTTTGCGCTTTATGCGGTAAATAGCTTTGGTGATTTTCAACTTTCGCGCGAGGAGATGGAATTTCTGCTCAAGCGGCAGCGTGCCGACGGCAAGATCATGCATGAGTGGTCACAGGCCGCTGAGTTTGTTGACTGGAAGAGCTTGCCTTATGAGTGGGCCGCCGCGGATGCGACCGGTCTGATGCTTATGGGGATGGCGGACTACGTGAACGCATCGGACGATGTACCGTTTGCTCAACAGCACTGGGAGCAGTTGGCGAAGGCGTGGAGCTTTGAGACAACACACGATTCCGATGGGGACGGCATCTACGAAAACACCGAGGGCACCGGTTGGGTGGAGTCGTGGCCGCCCGGCATGCCGCACCAGGAGATCTATCTGGCCGCCGTGGATCAGCAGGCGAGCACGGCGTTTGCGCGGCTCGCCGCCGTCACCGGTCATGCAGAGCTTGCGGCCGCGGCGCTTACCCGGGCGCAACACATCAAGGCGCAGATTGAGAAAGAATATTACCTGCCTGCGACGCAAAGCTATGCCTTCAGCCGCAACGCCGACGGCACCACGGATGACAGTGCGACGATCTTCCCCGCCATGGCCTGGTGGGATGGAACGCTTGCCTTGAACAACGCAGGTCCGCTGTTCACGCGCTGGGCCTCAGACGAATTTTCAACCGATTGGGGCACACGCGATCTGAGCCCGAAGACGGCGTTCTATGATCCGATCAGCTATCACCAGGGCTCCGTTTGGCCGCTGTATACCGGCTGGGTCTCGCTGGCGGAGTACCGCGCGGGACGGCCGCTTGCGGGCTATGCGCACCTGATGCAGAACAGCAATCTCACATGGGCGCAGGACCTGGGCGCGGTTACGGAGCTGCTCTCCGGAGAGTTCTATCATCCCCTGGGCCGCAGCACCTCGCATCAGCTTTGGTCTTCCGCCATGGTCGTTGTACCGGTGCTGCGCGGGATGTTCGGTATCGCATGGGATGCACAGATCGGTACGCTGAGCATAGCGCCGAATCTACCCGCGACGTGGGATCGTGCCGCGGTCCGGAGACTTGCAGTCGGCCGCACGCGGACGGATCTCACCTTCACGCGGCAGGGCCGTACGCTGCTGGTTTCAGCAACCGGTGGGATCAAGCTGACGAGCACGGTCCCAGGCACGAAGACGTCCGGGACCACGCTCGTTTTGCCCTTGCCGGCGGTGGAGATCTATCTTCCCTCGGAGCTGCCGACACCGGGGGCGACGACCTCGCAAACCAAAGTCATCGATCAACAAATCAGCGCTCACGGCGCAAGATTCAGGCTACTTGGCATGGCCGGTTCAACGCAGACGATCACGCTTCGCCTGAACGACCCAGGTCTGCATATCCAATGCAATGGCCAACCCATGCCGAACGGCCCGGCGCTGCGTTCCATGGACATCCCTTTTCCCAAAGGCACGGGTTACGTTGAGTCCGATCTTGCGTTCAGTTGGTGACACAAGCTACGTTGCCGTTATGGCTACACGGTGGCTAGCAAAGGCAATTTTGGACAACGGGCCCGCGGTGTCGGCGCGCATCGGCTGATTTGCCTGGTTTTGCGAACGCGCTATCATTAGCATGTGCTCGCCCGTCCGCCGTTCGTTGTTTTATTCGCCGTGCCTGTACTCTCCACGTTGGGCGGCGGCTTCATCGCGATTCATTGCCGCCGATGGCTGCCGTTATTGTTGGCGGCCAGCGCGGGAATCCTGTTAGGCGCGGCATTTCTAGACCTTCTGCCGGAGGCGATTGTTCTGGGGACGATGGCGCATCTGAGCCTCGCGCAGATGCTGCAGATGGTGCTTGGGTCGTTTCTGCTGTTCTTTCTGATCGATACAGCCCTGCTGAACTTGGCGACAGGCGAGCAGAAGGAGCACAGGAGTCTGATCGCGGGCCGGGTCGCCGGAAGTCTACTGATTCTGCACAGTTTTCGTGATGGCATGGCGATCGGCGCCTCCTATGCCGCTTCACCGATCGCGGGCTACGCCGTGGCGCTCGGCATCGGCGCGCATGACCTTGGCGACGGCCTGAATACGGTGCTGCTCACCACGCAGGGTCGTACGCCGAAAAGGGTGGATTACCTCTTCCTGATCGCGGATGCCTTGGCTCCCGTCGCGGGCGGCCTAGCTACTATTTTGTATCTTTCTTCGCTGAAAGACTCGGCTTTTCTCCTCGCCTTCGCAGCGGGATTCTTCCTTCAGATGGCCGCCAGCGATCTATTACCTGAGTTGCGCCGTTCGGCGGCTGCGCATCGGTGGACTTGGCCCGCTTTACTTGCGGGAACCGGCATGATCTATACGGCGAATCTGCTGCTGCGCGGGATGCGATAAGCGCGACAGCATGTTGAGTGGCCTTGCTCCTCGTCGCGGCGCTCGTCTCTTGCCGAGACAGCTATATGGGACGCTACCGGCAACCCGCGCACTGCCCGTAGAGAAAGAACTCATGGCCGCTCGCGCGAAAGCCTCGCGGCAGCTTGGGCTTGATGTCGATGCTGCAACCCTCAAGCTCGAAGACCTTGCCGCAGGCGTTGCACCGAAAGTGATGATGATGTTCCTTGCCGGCTACCTCATACCGTTTTGACTCGCCGGGAAGCTCTACCGGAACGAGCCAGTTTTCGTCAACCAGGGAGATAACGTTTCGGTAGACCGTGGCGATGCTGAGACCGCTGACCTCCGTCTGGGCCAGGCTGAGAATCTCTTCAGGAGACAAGGGTCGATCCGTCCCGAGAAAGGCTGAACGAATCGCTTCCTTTTGCTTGGTGTTTCGTGTCGCTACCGCCATAAACATTCCCGTGCGCCGGGCCATGGATCGCTCGTCCCTTTAACCCGCAGGATGATGATAGTGCATTCCGGACCAGCCCCGAGCGGAAGGGACCAAGCAGCAGAGTTGAAGCCGAAAGTTTGTCTCCCGAAACCGGAGAAGGGCGTCCCTGCGGTTTCGGGAGTCTTCCGCTAATGACAAATGACTAGCAGCAAGGTAGCATGAAATCACGTTAGTCAGCTTTTCACAAACATTTCAGAAACACCACCTCCGCGGGCGCGCGAACCACTCTGAAGATTCGGAACCAACCCGACCGAAACCATCCCCTCTGGATCAGGGTGACGGCGCTTTGTGTCATGCTTCTCTGCCTCGGGGTGACCCTGGCGCAGGCATGCCACATCCATGGCTCCGGCAGGTCCGAGATCCGGCACAAGCTCCTGGGACCGGATACGGCCGGCGGCCTGGGGTCGGATGAGTTATGTCCGCTGTGCACGGGCCTGCATTTTTGCGCACCTGGCGGTTTATGGCATCTCTCGTTCGCGCAAACGCAAGCCTCACGGCTGACGAGAGTGGCGGCCATCGCCATGGCCTCCAACCCGCTGCCTTTCGATCTGAGCAGTCGTCCACCGCCCTGCTGATCCTTTCCTGTCGTATGCGCGCTGCGGCGAAGGTTGTTCTTCGTCCGTCGTTTCATTGCTGACGCGTGCTCCGCATGGTGCACGCTTGAAGAAAGGAAAGTCATATGCAACGAATCGGAAACTTCCGAGTTGCTTTTACAGCCCTGATTGGGCTGATGGTTTTGTTGTTTGCCGGTGCCGGCGTTGGACAGAGCACCTCCGGCACGCTGAGCGGCACGGTTAAGGACTCAAGCGGCGCTCTGGTGACGAATGCGACCCTGATTCTAACCGCACCCATCAGCGGTTATTCGAAGACGGTGACCACCGATGATGCGGGCCGGTACTCTTTTTCAAACCTGCCGTTCAATCCCTACCGTTTGGATGCAAGCACACCCAGTCTTCACGCACCCACGCGGAACATACAGATCTCTTCAGCGGTTCCTCTCCTGTTGAATCTCACGCTTAGCCTGACTGCGTCGGAGACGGTAAACGTGGAGGCGCCTGCCGATCTGGCAGAGACCGATCCGGACTTCCATACCGATGTGGACCGCTCCATGATGGCACGCCTGCCGGTGGGCACATCGACCTCCGAGTTGAGTTCGATCGTGACAGAGCTGACCCCGGGTGTTGCCGCCGATTCCAATGGTCTGCTGCATGGTTTGGGCGATCACAATGAGGTCTCCTTCGTTGTGGACGGTGAACCCATCACCGATCAGCAGAGCAAGGTCTTTTCCAATCAGTTGCCCACTGATGCCGTGCAGTCCTTTCAAGTCATTGAGGGCGCGCCACCGGCCGAATATGGCGATAAGACCAGTCTGGTGGTTGTCGCCACGACGCGTTCCGGCCAAGGCATCACGAAGCCGACCGGGATCGCTTCACTTTCCTACGGCACCTTTGGAACCAGCCGGGCGCTCGCCGATATGGCCTATGGCGGAAAGAACTGGGGCAATTTCATCTCGGTGAGCGCGGTGCAGTCAGGGCGTTTTCTCGATGCTCCCGAGTTTGCGGTGTACCACGACAAAGGCAATGAAGAGAACCTGTTTGACCGTGTGGATTTTCAGCTCAGCAACGTCAGTTCCTTGCATACAAATGTACAGTTCACACGCTCGCTCTTCGGAACGCCCAACAGCTACGACACGCAGTACGGTTTCGTGGCGAACGGCTTGACCAGCGGCGCAACGGATCAGCGTTCCAAAATCGAGACCGTTCTGGTTGCGCCCACGTACACACGCACTCTCGGCGCGAACGCCGTCTTCAATTTCGCTCCGTATGTGCGCCGCGATTCATATCGCTACCTTCCCTCCGGCAATCCTTTGGACGATTTCGGCCCCATTCAGCAGGAGAGCGTAGCGCAGGCGCGTTCCTTAACCAACGCAGGCGTGCACGCCGATCTGAGCTACAACCGCGGTCGCCAAACCTTCAAGTTCGGCGGTATGTATGAGCAGACATTTCTGCGCGAAAACGACACCCTCGGCATCGTAGACCCGGGCCTGAACGATCCAGCCGGCATGACCTTCAATCCGGTGCTCGCGCCTTACGACCTAACCCGCGGCGGCAGCACCTATCTGTATCACGGGCAGACGGACGTGAAGCAGCTTGCGCTGTATGGGGAAGATTCGATCCAGGCGGGTGCATGGCTCTTCAACCTCGGCCTTCGCGGCGACTTCTATAACGGCCTCGCGATCCAGCGCCAAGCCGAACCGCGCGTCGCCATCAGCTACAACCTGAAAAAGACCGGAACCGTGCTGCGTGTCTCCTATGCGCGCACGCAAGAAACTCCCTTCAATGAGAACCTTGTGCTTTCTGCGAACGGTTGTCTCGATCCGGTTTTAAAAGCGGTGTTTATCGGCACCTTCGGCTATTGCAATCCCGCGCCCTTTAATCCCGGCTTTCGCAATGAATTTCACGCTGGATTCGGTCAGAACATTACACGTCATTTTGTTTTGAACGCGGAGTGGATTACCAAGTACACGCATAACGGTTACGATTTCAGCGTACTAGGTGCGACGCCGATTACGTTTCCCATCGAATGGCATAATTCGAAGATCCCCGGCTATGCGCTTAGCGGCACCGTTACAGAGGTGAAAGGCTTTACGGCACGCGTCACCCTATCCTCTGTCACCGCACGATTTTTCAACCCGCAGATCGGCGGTGTGGGTGCCACCGTGGCGACAGCCGGCGGATACCCTTTCCGCATCGACCACGATGAGCGCTTCAACCAGACAACGCATCTTGAGTACAAGATGCCCTTCCGCAAGAGCCTCTACTATTCGTTCAATTGGAAGTACGATTCGGGTCTGGTGGCGGCCGCCACTCCCTGCTATAACGTTACGGACCCCAACAGCATTTGCTCTCTGTATTCTTACCAGCCCGACGGGGTGACGCCGCTAACCACGGCGAGTGGCCAGCCGGCGATCAATCTAAGCAGCCTCACGCCGGACGAGGAGTTTCAGGCGGGCCTCACCTGCGATGGCGTGAAGGCGACCCAGACGAGCGGCTTCAGCATCTGCGATGCGGCAGGCCTCACCTCAAAGCTCGTTAAGGTTCCGGCTCCCGGCACGGAGGACGACGACAAAAACCCGCAGCGCATTCAACCCCGCAATCTTTTCGACATGGAGTTAGGTGATGACAATGTTGCTCATTTCGGTCAAGGAGAGCGGTATAAATTCGGCGCACGCCTGACCGCCATCAATGTGGCCAACAAGTATGCCCTTTATAACTTTCTTTCCACCTTCTCCGGGACACACTATGTCTCGCCGAGAACAGTGACAGGAGAGATCGCATTCCGCTTTTAGGCGACATCGAGCCAAACAGCGGTCCGCAAGAGCATCCGCCAATAAATTTGGCGGATGCTCTTGTCTGAGAGTGGATCTTGCAGATTATGCTGCAAGCCTGCCTGCGAAGAAATGGATGCTCCCGAGCAGAGCAGCGCGGGGTGGTAACATCTGTACATCTAAAGTATGGTGCTCCATGAGCACGTGTTGAAACGCTTATACGGAAGCGACGCCATAATTGCCCGGAGATCCCATGTCACCTTGCGAATTGTGCATTGTCATTCCTACCCTGAATGAGCAAGAAAACATCGGAATTTTATTGAGCAGGTTGCGGACCACACTCCAGGGCATTCGCTATGAGGTGGTCGTGGTGGACGACGACTCCACGGACGGAACGGCTGCTCTCGTAAAAAAGTTGGCATACTCCCAAGGGGAGCAGGTCCGCGCCCTGCACCGTATCGGCAGACGCGGTTTGGCCTCGGCTTGTATCGAAGGTATGCTGGCCACCTCCGCACCGTATGTCGCGGTGATGGATGCCGATTTGCAGCATGATGAAGCGGTTTTGCCCGAAATGTATCGTCGTATCACGGCGGACGGACTTGACCTGGTCGTGGCTTCGCGCAATGTCGAGGGCGGCAGCATGGGCGATTTTGCCGCATGGCGGGTGAAACTGAGCCGGCTCGGCAGACGCCTGAGCGGTGTCGAAAAGCACGCCGACTTGACGGACCCGATGAGCGGCTTCTTCATGGTGCGCCGCAGCTTCTTTGAAGGTGTGGCGCATCGTCTGACAGGGATCGGCTTTAAGATCCTTCTGGATATTGTTCTGTCTTCCGCCGGACACATCCGCTTCGGCGAGGTTCCCTATCGCTTTCGGCTGCGGGAACATGGACAAAGTAAGCTGGACATCATTGTCGGACTGGAGTATCTGGAACTGCTGCTCGACAAATTGGTGGGCAACTACATCTCGGTTCGCTTTGCGCTGTTTGCTCTTGTGGGCGCGCTTGGCACGCTGGTTCACCTCATGTTGCTCTGGGGCCTGCTGCATTTTGGTCATACGCCGTTTGTGGATGGCCAGGCTATTGCCACCGGTGTGGTGATGGTTCTGAACTTTATGATGAACAACTCGTTGACCTATCGCGATCAGCGTCTGCGGGGACGGGCGTTTTGGCTGGGTATGCTGACCTTCAGCATCGCGTGTTCTCTGGGCTTTGTGGCGAATCTGTCGATCAGCGAGGAGGCCTTTCGGCGCGGTGTGCCGTGGCCGGTGGCCGCAGTGACAGGTCTCTTGTTCAGCGGCGTTTGGAACTACGGGGTGACCTCGATGACCACGTGGCGCAGAACGAGGCGGTCCGCTCTGCTGCGTGCGGAGCGGCGTGCCCTGGCCACCGCCCGATTGACCAGTGGCTTGTAAATCCGCTTGGTGCAGGCACTCGCGACGCCAGCCATGATCCCAATTTACGGCACGCGCGACTGCTCTGCGAAGACACAGGGTTCGCCGCGAAGACAGGCACGCGGGCGATGCCTAAATTCTTGAAGGTTCAAGAAGCGAGATCAGCGATTGACCAAAGACAGCTATAACTCGGCCGTGCCATCCGCTCCGCTGAGCGGCACAGATTGGGGCTTCCTGCTTTTGATCTGGGCGGCGGCGACCGCCTGCAATCTGTTCAAGCCTTACCACATTGACGACACCGCACATCTGCTCATCGCGCAATGGATCATTCATCATCCGCTACACCCGATGAGCGGTATGCTGAACTGGTCCGGCGCGCTGGAGCCCATTTATAAGACCAACCAGCCGCATCTTTACTTCTACCTGCTCGCCTTCTGGATACATCTCTTCGGCACCAGCGAGCCGGCCACGCACGCTCTGGAATCGCTCGCGACCCTCGCCTGTGTGCTGTTGTTCTTTCGCATTGCGCGGCGCTTGGTTCCGGCAGTCGCGATGTGGGCGACGGCCGTGGTGATCCTGGGTCCTGCTTTCGTGGTGGAGCAGAACCTCATGGTCGATGATCCGCTCCTGGCCCTGTGGCTTGCGTTCTTTGGCCTGCTGTTGTGCGACCTCGGTCATCCTCGGCAGACGAGGCGCTTCATGCTTGCAGCCCTGTGCTGCAGCGCCGCACTGCTGATCAAGTACAGCAGTCTGGTCCTGTTCCTGATCCTCTGTTTTGCGCTCCTCGCCGAAAGACGCAAGGCACAGGCATGGACAGCCCTGATCCCACTTGCCGTGCTGGCGGCATGGTCCGGTTTCAACTACCTGGACTACGGGGGAATCCATATGGCGGCACGGCAGGGCTCCTCGCATCATCACGCTACGTGGATCGTCCACTTTGCCGGGCAGTGGCTGCTTGGTCTGGGTGGTTTGACGCCGCTGGGCCTGCTTGCCGCGGCGAGGTATCGTCCGCGACGGCTGAGCGAGGGTGGGGCTCTTGCCATGCTTGCCTTGGCGTTTGCGCTGTTTCTGCTTGCGGTCGAGACCGGCGTGGTATCGGACAGGTGGTCGGTCATCCTGTTGGCGATTGCCTTCGGCCTCAGCGGTCTCCTGGTCTTCTTCGTGCTCTTCGCCTACACACGGCGACTCCTGCAAGAACAGCCATGGCTCGTCGAGCGCTGGAGACAGGTTGCGCCGGCCTGCTACCTGCTGCTTTGGGTCTTCGTGACGACGGCGTTTTATATCGTTCTTTCGCCCTTTATCGCTGCCCGCCATATCCTACTGATTCTTCCCGCCGTAACCGTCCTCGTCTTGATGTATTGGCAAACCGCGCTGTCGCCCGCCATGCAGCGGTTCGGCCTTGCCGTTACGCTGCTGGTTTCGCTTGGGCTTTCCATCTCGGATTGGCGGTTCGCGGCGTTTCTTCGCAACGAAGCGGTCGCATTGCCGGACACACTGCCGCACGGGACCGCGCGATGGACCAATGCGCACTGGGGATGGCAGTGGTACGCCGAGAAGAGCGGCATTGTGGAGTACAGCACCAACGCCTCTCTTTCCCATGTGGGAGACCTGCTATTGACACCCAGAGAAGCGTTTCCGAGCCCGATTGAAGGATTGGAAGCCTCCCTGGTGCGAACAGATACCGAGGCACGCAATCGTCTGGACCCGTTCTGCATCGGCCAAAGGGTTGATTTCTACGCCGCCTCGCACCTGCGTGGCCCCTGGCAGCTAAGCAGCACCTGCGTCTTTCACGTGGATATCTTCCGCATTACGGCTATCCCCGCTTCGAAATGACAGGCAGGGACACAAAGGCGGCTCTTGGTCACGCCGTACAGGCCCAGGCTTTGATATGATTTCGGAAATCTGCGCAGCGTGGGTTGAGCCTTAGCACGGATGTCACGAGGAGCCTTCATGGACCCTGCGGAAAAGAACGATATCGCTTCGCTCCGCGTCCCCTTGGAGAGCTGCGAGTTGCAGTTGCCGTCATCGCTTGACGGCCTGGCCGAGATTGAGCAGATCACGGAGGCGATGGCGCAGCGCGCCGGGTTCGATGAGGATACAGCCAGCAACATCGCCATGGTAACCCGCGAAGCGGCCATCAACGCCGCCAAGCACGGCAATCGCTTCGGACCCCAGAAAATTGTTTACGCGAAGCTGCAGCGCAACGCCCAAACGATGACGATCGTGATCGCGGACGAGGGGGAAGGGTTGGACCCCGCATCGATTCCTGACCCGCTGGACCCCGCCAACTTATTGCGTGCCTCCGGGCGCGGTGTCTTTCTCATGCGTGCCATTATGGATGAGGTACACTTTCGGCAGTTGAAGCCCGGGACCGAAGTGACACTGATCAAGCACATGGATTAGGGGGAATAGCGAAGCATGGATACGAAGATTCGGCACGTTGAAGGCGTGACAGTTCTGGACCTGAGCGGAAAGATCACGCTGGGTGAGGCGAGCGGTCAATTGCGGAGCGCCGTACAGCAAGCCCTCGGGGCCGGTTCCAAGAAAATTCTGTTGAACCTGGCGGATGTGAATTACATCGACAGCGCCGGTTTGGGCGAGCTGGTCAGCGCCTTCACGACCGTGAAAAATGCGGGTGGCGACCTGAAGCTCCTGAGCCTTACCAAAAAGGTAAGGGACCTACTGGTCATCACCAAGCTACTCACCGTATTCGACGTGAAGGACAGCGAGCAGGACGCCGTGAAGTCTTTCTCCTAAGACGCTTTCGATTCCGTTCGAGAGCCGCGGCGGATGCCGCGGCTCTTTCTCGTCTTCAGGGGTGGCCCAGTGCGGCAAGGGCTTCCGCCTCGTTGGCATCGGTCGGCAACAGTGTATCCACGTGTGTGAGGCGCAGAAGAGAAGCGACGCGCTCGGTGACGGCGGCCAGGCGCAGGGCCCCGCCGCGTTCCGCCGAGAGCCCGGCGGCGTGCACCAGCAGACCGAGCCCCGCACTATCCAGGTAAGGAACCCCGCTCATCTCCAGCACGAGCCGATGAAGGCCCCCGTCAAGGACGTCCTGTATCTGCATATCGGCAGTCTTCAGGCTTGTGCCGAGCGTCAGCGCGCCGGATAGCGTGATGACTGCGGTATCGGCGCCAACGATTCGCTTGGTGATCTGAAGAATCATGGGGAGACTGTAGCAGAATGGCTGATGGCGTAGATCAAGAAAGCAGCAACGCCTCCCGGAAAGCGGTAACTTCCGTGCTTACAAGGCGGCCAGAGCTGTTGCCTCATCCGCCGCGATGACCGCATACTTGGCAACACCCACCATGGTGAAGACCTTCACGAAGTGGGCGCTGAGGCCGAAGAGACCGATGACGTGCTGTCCGCTCTTGCTGGCTTCAAGCAGCATTTGGATGACGATGGCGATACCAGACGAATTGATGTATTCGACACCCTGGAAGTCGAGCAACAGCTTGTGTACGCCGATCCCAAGGCCGTGGTACGCGTCCAGAATGACGCTCTTCGACGTAGACGCGATATCGCCCTTGAAGCTGAGGATCGTGACGGGTTCGCCCGAGGCGCCTGACGCGCTTCTCTCCGTTATTTTTGTAGCAGCCTGCATTAATTGCTCTCCTTATTGAGGCGGATCACCAGACGGACATAGCTTTTGCCCGGGGGACCCTTGTGCCACTCAGCTTCATCGACGAGGGCCTGAATGAGAAACATGCCCATGCCGCGCGGATCTTCCTCCCCCAGCATCTTGCGATCGATATCCGAGGCAGTGGAGGCAACGATGCTCGGACCGCCGCCCTCGTCAGAGACCTTGACCTCGAGCTCCGTATCGGAGGTGGACAATTCCACCCCCACGTGCAGGGCCGTGTTTTGCTGATTGCCATGCTCAATGGCGTTGATGCAGGCTTCGGCGACGGCCGTTTTGAGATCTTCGATCCGGTCGGGCGAGAATCCCATCATCTGCGCGACACCGGCCGCCGTACTCATGGCCACCTTTTCAAAACCCATCTCCGAGGGCAGGCGAACTTCAACTGAACTTACATGCTTCATGGGCTTACGCTCTCCTGAACCGATGCGAGCCGGTGACATACAGCCAATGCGGTCATGTCATCGGTCTGCGGTGCGCCGGTCGAAAACCGGTGCAGGGCATTCCAAATCCCATCCAGCATCTCGGAGGCATCCTCCGTTGGCAATGACCGAAAGGTCTCAGTCAGGCGTTCGGAGCCGAACTCCTCTTCCCCGCAGAAGACCTCCGTCAGGCCGTCGGTGTACAACAGCAGCCGCGAGCCGGGCGGAAAAGCCAAGATTTCCGCCTGATAGTGTGCCGAAGGCAAAAGGCCCAACGGTGTGCCGGAAGCCTCGATCGTCTGCACCACGCCGTCTGGATAGAGGACGAGGCCGGGGTTGTGGCCCGCGTTGACCACCTCGATGGTCTGTTTAGACGCATCCAGCTTCGCAAGAATGGCCGTGACATAGCGCCGGCGTGCTTCCGGTCCTTCCTGCCAGTGCAGTTGCCCGACACGGCCCACCATCTCCGCGAGCGCGATGGGTTGCGTTGCGAGGGAGCGAAAGGCCGCCCGAAAGCTCGTTGCAACAATGGCCGAGGCGAGGCCTTTGCCGGCGACATCGGCAACGACGAGCAGTTGCGAGCCGTCTTGCAGGGTCAGGGTGTCCAGGTAGTCTCCGCCCACCTCATAGCAGGTAACCGACTTGGCAGCGAAGGAAAACCCTTCAATCTCCGGCATCGTTTTGGGCAGCAGCGAGCGCTGGATACCGCGGGCCGCCTCAAGGTCCTGCTGCACGCGGACCCATTGCAGGTCACGCTCGTGCAGCATGGCATTTTCCAGAGCGACCGCCGCCTGCAGCACCAGGTTCTCGAGAAAATCCCGCTCGTACAGCGAAGGCTTGCACCCTTGCTCTCCGCGCACGACAAGTTCGGCCAGCGGCGTACCATTCTTGGCCAGTAGTTCAAACCGGGTGCAGTCCTCGTAGGGCGCGGAAAGCACGGCACCGTAGGAGATGGTGGGCGTATGGCCGTCGGGCGCCAGAAACACCGCGCCCTGCATTTCAAGCTCGCGCACCAGGATGGAGGCCGTTTGCAGCAAGACCGCATCAACGGCAATGCTTGAGTGCACCTGGCGCGAGGCCTCCAGCAATGCCTGCAAACGAGCCACCTGCTCTGCAAGCGAGAGGTCCGAGGGTACCGAGAGATCTGCAAAATCCGAGACCTCGGAGAGATCTGGAAGGTTATGGGGTGCAATCGTCAAATCCAGGCCTCCCCGCGGCTGAGTCGATAGGCGTTCGCGTTATGGTACACGAGCCGCTTACACGTCCCAAGCTGTATGTTTCGCTGGCTGTGAGGCTGCAGGGCTCAAAACGACGGCAGAATGGAGCAACACGGTACGGTACGTGGCTCTGCGTACGTCGTTTGCAGATTTTGTGGGCAGGCGCCGTGCCCTGAGTACACTCATCCTGAACCTCAAAAGTGAAGGAGCCGCCGTGCATGGGTGAGCTGGCAGCAAATCATCGGAGTGGGCGCCGTTCCTGGACGATGCCGAAGAGTCGGATCGGCCGTATCGGCTTTTGGCTTACCGCGGCGGTTCTGCTCGCTTTGGGTCTGCGATTGCTGCTGGGCCACACGGGCGCGGGCGGCTTTTTTGTCGTTGCGGCGGCGGTGCTGTTCTGCCTCCTGCTTCCCTTTTTGCTGATCGTGCTGTTGCGCCAGATGCGACAACGCCTGCTGTGGAGGGTGCGCAATCGATTGATTGTGACCTACGCACTGATGGGACTTGCGCCCCTTGTGCTGTTCGGGACCCTGGCAGCCATAGCCGGTTACATCATTGCGGGGCAATACTCTATCAACTCCGCCCTTTCCGCGCTCGATGAAGCCGCCGATGAGTTGAAGGGCGAAACCGCAAACGTCGCCAGCGTGCTGGCATACCCCGCCAATAAGCAAACAGACGGGCCGCTCCAGTTCGAGAGCGGCAATCCCAGAGAGGCGCAGGCCTCGCTGGCCAAGCTGAAGGATGGTGTCTGGCGTACGGTGCCGCTGGTCTCCGGGCGCGGCACCGCGCCTCTGAGCCCCTTTGCCGGCCAGCCGAAGACTGCTTACCTGAAGCCGGGGTTCCAGGGCGTCGTAGTCTTCAACGGCAAGCTGTATCTGTGCCGTTATGGCTTTCTACAGGAGAATAAGACCATCGTGGAGGTTCTGGGCGCGCTGGAGTTGAATCATGCGACGCTGAATTCGATGGCGACCTCTCTCGGCCGCATACTCGTGTACTCAGGGTTCGGACTGGGGACGGGCAGTGTGAACAGCGCGGAAAAGGAGGCGCAGACGGCCGAAGAGGAGGCGGACCAGGCGCAGGCAGCCCGCGAGGCACAGCGTGATGCGCAGCAAGAGTTGCGGGAGGCCCAGCGTGACGGGCAACAGCAGTTGCAGGAAGCCCAGCGTGACGGGCAGGCAGCCCTACGAGACGGCCAAAGAGGCTTGGCCGAGGCGCAGCGAGAGATGCGCCGGGCCTTGCAGTCGACCGACGTATCGCCCGCGGAACGCAGATCGGCGGAGGAGGATCTCGATGGGGCTCAGCGCAAGCTGCAGCAGGCAGAAACCGACGCGCAGACAGAGATGCAGACAGCGGTGGGAAATCTTGCGCATGCCGGTCCGCCGCCCGAAACCGTTGCAAGGCCAACTACCGAGTCGTTGCCTCCTCCCAAGTCACGAGTTGCCGCCAAGCATCCGCGGCGAAGTATCGCGCCAAACCCATCGACCCCATCGCAGAGTGCACCGTCGGCAGCGAAAACCGCCGGAGAAGAGTTCACCGCCATCAGTGGGGGCGTGCTGCCCGCCGCGGCTCATCTGTTCGATCCGCGCGTATACTTCACAGCACCTCTGCCTGTCGTGACATGGCAGGACGGTCATACGCGATCGGCGATGCTGGTGGTCATCTCGCGCCCGAGCTCCCTTTACACACGGCTATTTTCCACGTCGGTGGATATGGGCAGCCTTCTGCGTAACCTGCTGGTGGCCATGGCGATTCTATTCGGCGTGCTGGAGGTGATCGCGCTTTGGATGGCCACTCGCCTGAGCCGCACCATTACACGCTCGGTTGCCGAGCTTTACCGCGGCACGACGGAGATCGACAAGGGCAATCTCAGCTATCGCGTGCACCCCGATCGCCAGGACCAGCTTGGCGCTTTGGCAAATTCGTTCAATGCCATGGCCGGCTCCATCGAGGATCTGCTGGTGCAACAGCGTGAAAAGGAGCGGCTGATCAGTGAACTCGCGATCGCGCAGGAGGTGCAGAGCAATTTATTCCCGCGCTCCCCGGCAACGACGCCTGGCCTGCAGCTTCACGCCGCTTGCCTACCCGCACGCACCGTCAGCGGCGACTACTTCGACTTCATTTTCGAGCATGGCCATGAGACCTGTATCGCTTTGGGCGATATCAGCGGCAAGGGTATCTCAGCCGCGCTTTTAATGGCCTCCTTGCACTCCGCCGTGCGGGCCTTCCGCTTGGGTGATAACGCCGCCACGCCCTCACCCGCGCGGCTGCTTGAGCTGCTGAATCAGCACCTGTATTCCAGCACGCAGTCAAACAAATATGCAACGCTGTTTCTTGCGTTTTATAACCACCAAAAACGTCGCTTCATCTACTCGAACGGGGGCCATTTGACGCCGTTCATCTTGTCTCGGGCCGGGACGGTTCGCAGGCTGGATGTAGGGGGGGCGGTGGTGGGCCTGCTGGATGGAATGAGCTATGAGGAAGCCACGGTCGAACTGCAACCGGGGGATCTGTTGGTGGCCTATACAGACGGGCTGACCGAGCCGGAAAACGACGCGAATGAGTTCGGTGAGGATCGCCTGCTGGAACACCTGCTTCTAAATCGAGATCAGGCCCTGCCGCTGGTGGTCGATGGGACTTTTCAGATGTTGAAGCAGTGGATCGGAGATCATGAGCAGCCGGACGATATGACGATCCTTCTGGCTCGCCAGCTTTAAGCTGGATTTGCCCTGCTCGATGCGGATCTGCGCTTCGAAATGCTCGGGAGAAAGCTCTCGGCCGCTCCGTTCGCCTCCGGCCGACGCTTCCCAGGAGAATGGGATAGGCATCGCAGCCGTTATTCATCCAAACGTCAATTCATTCAGACCTCAACGCATTACTTCAGCGTCAACGCGCACAGAAAGCAGACCCCTGCAATCGCGAAGCACACGAGGGAAACGATCAGAGAAAGGGAACCCGGTTTCATGCATTCACAAACGCAGGACGCACGCCAGGCAAGCCGGTCAACGTGCCATCGAGATCAGCATGCCGTACTGCACATCAGCAATTCATAATTGCGAACCGGTCGCTTACGACCTTTTTACACGGTGCACGCTTAGAGTGTTTAAGGGCGATGATGTGAACGATGCGCCTGCATGGCTGTGTCATCTTGGGTTGGGGGCGCTTTCCTTTGAGTGTGAAGATCGATCCGTCCGGCGCTGGGCAGTTCTCGCATGGCAATAACACCCATGAGACGGTCATCGTCGATGCCTATAACTCTGAGTTGAAGGACAGTGAAGGTTTTATCGGAGACCGTGCCAGCAAGCGGGCCTTCCTTTCCATACTGGAGAAACGGCGTGAGCAGAATCGCAAGGTCGCGGAGGACCCGCTTGGACCGGAACCAACCGAGGAGTTGCGCAAGAAGGAGCTGGAAAAGGTGCTCCTCGAGGGCGATCTGGAAGCGGCCGGCCTGGTCCATGGCGCCATTGAGGAGTTCGCGCAACAGCTCTCCGCCGTGGCGCACCGGCTGCTCAAGCTAAAGGCGTGGAAGGACACCGAACGCATTGTGGTGGGGGGCGGATTCAGCTTCGGCAAAGTCGGCGAGTTGGCGATCCAACGCGCCGCGGTACTGCTGCGTGCCGAGCACGGTGATGCTATCGAGATGATACCCATTCGCCATCATCCGGACGAGGCCGGGCTGCTGGGCAATATCCATGTGGTCCCGCGCTGGATGTTTCGTGGGTATGACAGTCTGCTCGCCGTCGATATCGGCGGCTCCAACATCCGCGTCGGCGTGGTTCGTTTCAATTTGGATAAGGATACGACCTTCAAGCAGGCCACCGTTCATTCAAGCGAGTTGTGGCGGCACGCCGACGATACGCCCACACGCGAAGGGTGCATCACACGGTTGGCGGAGATGCTGGGCAATCAGATCAAGGAGGCCGGCAAGGCGGAGCTGACACTGGCGCCGTTAGTCGGCATCGGCTGCCCGGGGCTGATCAAGAAGGATGGATCGATCGAGAAAGGCGGTCAGAATCTGCCGGGAAATTGGGAGAGTTCCCGTTTCAATCTGCCCCGAAGCCTTCGCGAACTGATTCCGGCGATCGGGGGAAGCGATACTATGATCGCGATGCATAACGATGCCGTCGTGCAAGGGTTGAGCGAGACACCGTGGATGAACGATGTAACACATTGGGCCGTCCTGACGATCGGGACCGGACTGGGCAATGCTCATTTCACCAATCGTGAGACCGTTGCCGATACCGCCGCACAACCCGTTGCACAATCCGCTGCCAAGCCGCGCAAGGCCGCTGGCCGGTCAGTCGGCAAGGCGAGTTGAGCGTGATGGATTCTTCTTTGCCAGAGTTGCATGAACCTGAGCCATGGTTTGAGTCAGCGGCACGCGAGCGGTTTCTGCAACGGCTCGCCCACACGCCCAGGCTGGCGCTGCTGCTGGACTACGACGGCACGCTGGCACCATTTCACGCGGATAAGATGCAGGCTTTTCCATACCCGGGTGTGCCGGAGCTGCTGGCATCGCTCTATCAAAGTGCTCGCGTGCGCCTTGCGCTGGTCAGCGGTCGGCGCGCCCAGGAGATTGAACGGTTGTTGCCGCTCGCCAGTCAGCTTGAGGTCTGGGGGAGTCATGGCCGCGAATACCTGAGCGTTTCGCACGAATACACGTTGCATCCCGCAAGCTCGCAACAGGCGGCTCTGCTGGAGAGCCTGTTTGTGGAACTGGAACACACCCTAAAGCATGTGCCGTTGCAGATCGACGAGGTCGGCAGCTACATCGACGCTCACGGCAAGGATCTGCCGACCGAGCATACGGAACCGCTCGAAAAAAAAGTCGCCAGCCTTGCCGTTCACTGGCGAGGTCTGACGGCAGCATCGCAGGCGATGCTGCGAAGCGCGGCGGAGAAGGCGTATCTGCGTTGCGATCCCAACCTGATTGAAGAGCTGCCCTTTGCTTCCGGGGTGGAATTTCGCGCTACGGGGTACACCAAAGCCTTTGCTGTGGAGCAGGTGCTCGCAGAGAGTACGCCCGGTAACATGATCGCCTACCTTGGCGATGATCTCACCGATGAAGATGCCTTCGTGGCCCTGGGCGCCTCGGGAGAATCTTTGCTGGTGGGAACAGAATCACGGGCAACCCATGCACGCCACCGGCTGCGGCCGCCCGCCGAATTGATCCGTTTTCTTGAGGACCTGTGTGTGGCGCTGCACGCTACGCGCTAAACTTTTGAAAAGGCAAGCGCACTAACCCTCCAGCTTGTATCGGGTCTCCGCGAGACGATACAACGGCCGCCAGACCAGCCGATTAATGGTAACCACCATCAGCGCCATCACAATGGTCGACAGCAACAATAGCTGGAACTGCCCGCTATCCGTTGCCGCGCTGATCTGCGCACCGAGGCCGACTGTCTGCATCGTCTGATTCTTGAGATGAAAGTATTCCGCGACAATGCTGGCGTTCCACGCGCCTCCCGAGGCGGTCACCATCCCCGTGATGAGGAATGGAAAGATACCGGGCAGGATCACCGTACGCCAGCGCTGCATGGCGGTGAAGTGGAAGAGCTTTGAGACCTCGCGCAGATCGGATGGAATAGCCATGGCGCCCGCGATCACATTGAACAGGATGTACCATTGCGTGCCGAGCAGCATCAGCAGGATGGAAGCGATTCCCATGCCGCCGCCAACGCGAATCAGGCCGAGCAGCAGGATGGGGAATAGCGCTGTAGCCGGAACCGAGGCGGCTATCTGTGCGAGCGGTTGCGCGATGCGCGCCAACCGAGCGTTGAAGCCGATGGCCACGCCAACGGGAATGGTCCAGGCCGCCGCCAGCAGAAGGGCAACATTCACGCGTAAGAAAGTGGCGGCAGCGCCCTTGCATACGGCTCGCACCTGCAGAAGGTGCACCTGGCGCAACAGATTCAACGCCTGCGAGGCGAGATACAGTACAGCCGCGATGCTGAGCAGCAATGCCAGCCAACGCAGCCATGGCCTGCCCGCGATCCGCGTGCCCTGACCCACTTCACGAAGTCTTCGATTGCGACGCTGCGCCACGGAATGGTAGATGCTTTCAGAAAGCGGCACCACGGTATGGCAGCGAAGGCTCTCAAGTGCCTGCGAATGCGTGAAGAGGTGGAGCAAAGGGGAGCGTGTCCGCACAGCGCTTTCCACCTGCTCGAATTTGAACTTATCGCTCCATGCGATAGCCGGACGCCACACGAGCTGGTCAATCAAAACGATGAGTGCAATCATCACCGTCAGCCCCGCCACAATGGCACCGGTGTTGTTGGTGCTGGCCGCGGTTTGCAGGTAGGAGCCGAGCCCCGGCAGCCGAAAATCGCGCGTGCCCAGCACAAACATCTCGCAGGCCATGAGAAAAAACCAACCGCCCGCCACGGAGACCATGGAGTTCCACACAAGGCCGATGGCCCCATACGGCAGCTCCACCTGCCAAAGCCGCTGCCAGCGCGAAAACCCATAGATGGTGGCCGCTTCATTCAGCTCGCGCGGAATGCTCTTGATGGAGGAGTAGAAGCTGAAGGCCATATTCCAAACCTCGCCCGTAAAAATCAGCAGGATCGCTCCCATTTCCACGCCGATCTGCCGCGTGGGGAACAGAGCGACCATGGCCAGCATCACGCCGGGTAAAAAGCTCAGCACCGGGATGGATTGACAGATATCGAGACCCGCGACCATCAACGGTTCCAGCCGGCGGCTGTGCGCCGCCACATAGCCATAGCCCACCGCGAAGAAGAGGCTGAGCAAATACGCGAGCCCGACGCGCACCACAGAATAAAACGCATATAAGGGGAGCGCGCGCGGGCTCAATGAAATTTCCACCTCCGGATTCGCATGACCGGCCCAGTAGTGCGCAATACGAACAATGGCATAGAAACAGGCGAGACCGATCGCCGCGACGCATAGATCCATAAGGACCGGCCAGGTGCGCTTTAGCGCCTGCGTGCGTCCGAGCGTTTCACGATTCTGCATGGAGGCTGGACTGGTGAGAAGCCGCATCAGCTGCCACCCTCGCCTGCCGCCTCCACTTGCACGAAGCGGCGGCGGGTCGCATCGAAATCGAACAGGCGCGCGTATCGTCCCCAGTTCACCGCTGTTTCCAGCTGACGAACCGTCTCATCCTCACTGAACTGTTCATCCAGCATGTCATGGAAGAATTCTTCCCCAACGCTGTGGTCGTTTTTGGCTTTGATCGCTCTGAGGATCTGACGGATAAGCAAGACCCGCTCGACGGCAGCCTCACGAAAGATCTCGCGCTGACGCGGCTTTTCTGCCCTGGCGTACTCGGAGCCGATCCCCGTGATGGATGCCGTGCCCTCCGTGACGGTGAGAAAGGCGAGCAGCTGAGCCGCGTCAATGATGGGCAGCAGATGGTCGATCTGAAAGGCCAGGTCGTCGGCAAGTCGATACACATCGTACTTGCCGCCGTGGTCATCCAGCATTTCCAATAATCCTGCAACTCCGCCTGGACGTGCGTGCGGCAGCATCTGATAGCTGACATGCGGCGCGCCCATCGCTTTGCCGTTCATGGCCTGCGGCAGGGCCGGCGGTTGTGCCTCGGGTTGCGTCAAAACTTTGTAAATGTAGTCAACCAATTGCTCAAAGGCATGTGTCTTGCGATTCCGAGGGTAAGGCAGGCTGACGTTGAAGTCCGTACGAATTCTGCCCGGATTGCGCCCGAGTACGATGATGCGATCCGCTAGCAACACGGCCTCTTCGATGTTATGCGTTACCAGAAAGATTGCTTTGGTGGGAATCTTGTGCTCGAGCCATAGATCGAGCAGCTCACCGCGCAGGTTTTCAGCCGTCAGCACGTCGAGCGCAGAAAAAGGTTCATCCATGAACAAAACTTCAGGCTCCACGACAAGCGCCCGGGCAAACCCGACGCGCTGCCGCATGCCGCCGGAGAGCTCCTTTGGGTACGCTGCCTGAAAGCCATCCAAGCCAACTGTCTTGAGCATAGCAAGCGTGCGCTGCTTACGTTCCTCCGCGCCCAGACCCCGCGCCTTCAAAGGGGTTTCCACATTCTCCCGAACCGTGAGCCAAGGGAATAGCGCAAAGCTCTGGAAGACGATCGATACGTTCACATCCGCGGTCGCCATCGGTTTCTCATGCCAGTACACCTGCCCGGCGGAAGGCGTTGAAAGTCCCGTGAGCATACGCAGAAGCGTCGACTTGCCGGAGCCGGACGGGCCCAGCAGCGCAACGATCTGCCCCGGTGCGATCGAAATGTCCGTCGGCGCGATTACCTGAATCCGGTTCTCGCTCGGCTGCGCGTAGTACTTTTCCACATGCTCCGCGCGAATGATCGGCTGCATCAGGTCCCCTGCCGTCATCGTGGCATGTTCGTCTCTAGGAGTGTCTTCGATAGGCATGGCGGAACGAATCTGAAAGTGCTTAGCCATTCTGTTCCCGTAGCTGTTCCCGGACCTGCGCGGTATCGAGGAAGACATAGCCAAGGTAGTTTACCGTCTTCAGATATGCAGGATTTGCCGGATCGTCCTCCAGCTTCCGCCTCAGTTGCAAAATATAGGTCCGAAGGTATTCGCGCTCGTTGCCGTACTCCGGCCCCCAGACGGTGCTGAGCAGCTTGGCATGCAGAATCGGATGGCCGGCGTGCGTCATCAGGTACGCGAGCAGATCGAACTCCGTCGGCGTGAGGTGTATCGCCTGTCCCCTCTTCTTGATGGAACGTCTCGGTGGGTCCAGCTCGAAGATACCGATCTGCAGCATCTGCTCTTCGTGCTGCGCAGGGCCACGGCTTCGTCGCACGCCCGCCCGCAGTCTGGCCGTGAGCTCTCGTATTTGAAAGGGCTTGGTAATGTAGTCGTCCGCGCCGGCCTCCAGCGCCTGCACCATGTCCTCTTCGCTATCGCGCACGGTCACCACGAGAATGGAGCGATCCGGAAATTCCCGTCTTATGCGACGGCAGGCCTCCATGCCCCCCATGCCAGGCATGTTCAGGTCCATCAGCACGGCGTCGAATTTATGTGCGCGAAGCTGTGCGATAGCCTCCTCCCCCGTGGAGGCCTCACCTACCTCAAAATTCATCTCCGACAAAACCGCCTTGAGGCTACGGCGAATTGCCAGATCGTCCTCCACCAGAAGAACGCTGCCTTCAGACCTATCCACGATGTTCCTTTCCCAGCCGTTCGATGGCAAAGCTGAAGGCCGTTATAGCCTCATTCGCCTCCACCCAAACACGACCGCCATGCGCCTCGGCAGTCTTCTTCACGATGGACAATCCCAGCCCGGTACCGGGCGGGCTGTATCCGGTAGAGGCCCCACGATAAAAGCGATCGAAGATCTTCACCCTATCCTCCGGGGTCAAGCTCCAACCCTGCTTGGAGGCGTTCTGCACGATAACCAGCGTCTCGCCCTGGAGCTGCTTCACCGTGATGTCGATCGCACTGTCCACGGCTGCGTACTTTTGCGCGTTGTCCAACAACTGCTGCAGGGCAAGCTCGATCATGGGGGCGTCTATATCATCCTCAGCCAAATTCTTCGCCACGTGGACGCGTGTGCGCAGGCGAACAGGTTCTTCCTGCTCGCGCACCACTCGCTGAATCACGTCGGCCATGGAAGCTCGGGAGCGATGAAGCCGGATCTGCTTTACATCGAGTGAGGCTGTTTGCAGCAGGCGCGTGGTGAGCTGACTCAGCATCGTGACCCGTTCATCGATCAACGAGACGAGTTCATTCTGCACGGGGCTCAGCTTGCCCATGGCGAGCAACCCCGAGCTGGCCGTTTGAATCGCCGTCAAGGGCGTTTTGAAGCCATGCGCCAGCCCGTCCAGCACGGCCGTGCGCAGCTGCTCTGCATCGCGGGAGAGCTCCGCGCGGGACTCCTGCCGCACGGCCCGGGCGCGCTCAAAGGCGATAGCAGCCAGCGATGCGACGGCATCGGCTCGCCCGGTATCCAGACCGGGATCGCGCAGCACCATGCCGCCGATGCTGGACACCCCGGATCGCAACACCCTGCCCAGCACACCGGTGCTTGGGTCATCGCTGTCCCTGCCGGAAAGGTAGATGGCATAGGCGCCCGCACGCGCCCACGGGGTGTCCGCTGCCTCCGCAGGCTGGTCCTCAAAATGAACCCAGAAGGCCGCCTCTTGCAGGCCAAGCACATCGCGCAGCAGTGTCTCCAGCTGAGGCCCGATCGGCTTCTGCTGATTCAGCAGCAGAACGGCGCGGCTCAGGTCATATAGCTTCATCGCCTTGAACCGTTCCTCCTCGGCCCGCGCCGAATGCAAGCGAACCTTTGTCGACAAGCCGCTTACAAGCAGAGCCGTGGCCTCAAAGGTAAACAGTGACACCCAGTTCCGTGGGTCGGCCACGGTGAAGCGAAATACCGGTTCGGTGAAGAGAAAGTTTAAACACAGCACGGCACCGAGAGAGGCCGCCGTGGCCTCCGGAAACCCGCGCCGAAGCGCTATCCACAGCACAAGCAGCAGCTCAAGAGAGCCTGCGGTCGATAGATTCAAATGAACCAAAAAGCAGGCGCCCGCCACCAGCAGGGAGGCAAGCAGCGCCAGGAACATGAACCCGCCGCGACGGAGTCCGGGGCTCATTCGCAAAGCGAGAGCTGGCGGGAACACTCTTTGCCGGCTTGCTGCGTTCACGGCTCCTCCAGCTTGCCGGCTCATAGCCTTTGACGACAAGACCGGCCCCGAGCCAATCTTCACGATCTGCAATCCGATCCGCGCCACCAATCTCCATGATAGAGAGAAACCACCTAAGAAATCAGTAAAAGTCAGCTAGCCCCCGAACCGGGATGCCGGTACCGGTCCGGCTTGTCATAGCGGACCTGGATTGAGGTCGCCGCGGCTTGCAAGAGAAGGAGTTTTACGATCCGCTTACGCAGACCTCACGCCTCCCTCATGGGGCTTCCATTTCACTGGAAGTTAAGCCCATATCTGCCAAAGGAGGCTTTTATGTTGCAGCAACAAGTACGCCTAACTCCTAGGCTTCGGTCTCAAACATCACACAAATCCGGTGCGACCGGCAGAACAGGCAAGGCTCTAGCCGGTGCCTGTTTTGCCGCCTTTTTGACGGCCTCCGCTGCCCTCGCCCAATCCACCTTTGGAAGCGTGCGAGGCACGGTCACGGACAACACCGGAGCCACGGTTCCGGACACCGCCGTCACCTTGCACAACATCGAGGAAAATAGCGACCATGCCGTCACCACCGACAGCACTGGGTCCTTTGTATTTTCAAACATCAAGCCCGGTCACTTTCGCCTGCTTGCGGCGCACACCGGCTTTTCGCCTACCAATCTCAGTGGCATCGCCCTTGATGCGCGCCAGGATCTTCGCCTTTCCGTGCAATTGAGTGTCGCCGCGGAAACAACCACCGTGGAGGTGAGCGGAGCCGCCGACGCCATCAACACCGAGAGCGCCACAATCAGCGACTCCAAGGACAATACCCTCATCACGCAGCTGCCCCTAAACAACCGGGCGACCACCACCAGCCCTCTCGGCGCGCTCTCGCTGTCGCCTAATGTACAGCAGGACAGCCAAGGCAATATCGCTCTTGGCGGCGCAAGCTCCGCCATGGTGAACTTCTCCGTGGATGGCATTTCCACGGCCAACGTTCGCCAGAACGGGCCGTTAGCTGACGCGTATCCTTCGCAAGAGGGCATCGCGGCCGTCAAGGTTACGGACTTCAACAACAGCGCCGAGTTTTCGCAGGTGGGGGACGTCACCTTCACCACAAAGAGCGGAGGCAATCAATATCACGGCAGCCTCTTTGAATATTTTCAGAACGACATCTTCGATGCCAGCCCCTACGGCTTCAACGGCAAAGCTCCGAAAAACTTCAATACCTTCGGCGGTTCGTTATCGGGTCCAGTCTCCCTTCCGCGCCTTTACAACGGCAAGGACCGCACATTCTTCTTCGCGGATTATGAGGGCAATCGCCGCACGCTTTCCGTCAATGAACAGTATGTTGTGCCTACGGCCGCGCAACGGTCGGGCAATCTGGCTGGATTGACGGATCAAAACGGCAACCAGGTGGCAAGCATCCCGCAGGGCAGCATCAATGCGACCGCTCTGGCACTGCTCAACTACTATCCCATGCCGACGAACCCCGGTGCGGCCCCGGGTGCGGTTAACTACGAAACCTTCATCCCGACCCCGGCGCGTACCGATGGCGCGGACCTGCGCGTGGACCAGACGATCAACTCCAAGCAGTCGCTCTATGCTCGCTTCAGCCGTAAGAATATCCTGGAGGACTTTGCCAATCCCCTGCTGCCTAACGATCAGGACAGTGTGCACAACCGTAGTTTACTGGTCTCCTACACCTATACCTTCACCCCGAGACTGCTGAATGAATTCCGCTTCGGCCTGACAAACGCGATCACGGGTGTCGGGTTCGGCATCGAGGGCGCCGCGGCGCTGCAACAACTCGATCTGCAGGGCGTCAACATCAGCCAGCATCCCACAACCAACGCCTTCCCAACATTTAACTTCAATAACGGTACGGGTTTTCAAACCATCGGCCGCGATAAAACGGGTGTCACACAATCCAAGACCCTGGAATTTACCGACAACCTGACCTATACGCTGGGCAAGCACACATTAAAGGGTGGTGTGGATATTCGCCGGGTACGGTACTTCGACATCGAGACGTTTGCGCCTTCGGACGACTTCGGTCAGTTCACCTTTCAGCCCACGACAGGAACAGCCCTCGCGCCCGGTCAGAATGCCTTTGGTGAATTTCTGCAGGGCACTCCAACGACGCTGTTTTTCGCTGTGTCCAGCCCGGATGTGGGCGGCACCGCGATACAGAGCAGCTTCTTCCTGCAGGATGAGTGGCAGGTCACCAATAAGCTCACCTTGAGCTATGGCCTGCGCTATCAGCTGCTGCCTCCGTTTATCGAGGATGGAGGCAACCTGGCAAATTTCGATCCCAAGACTAATGCCATCGTCGTGCCGGACGATCTTGCGGCCTACCTGCAACAGCAGAACATCATGGCTTCAAATCTGGGCTTCCAGCAGTCCTTCAACGCCTGCAATCTTGGACAGACGCAGCTTGCCTGCACCAACTACATGACCGCATCGCAGGACGGATTGCCCCAGGGGCTTCGCCGGACATACAAGGGCAATATTCAGCCGCGTGTCTCCTTTGCCTATCGCCCTTTCAGCGATGGCAAGACCGTCATTCGGGGCGGCTTCGGCATCTATACCATGACGAATCTGGGGCCTTTGTCGTTCAACAACAGCGGCAATCCAACCTCTGCCCTTCACACCTACACAAATGGGCCGGGTAATCCCTTAATTCAGTTTCCGAACACCGCACCTCCGACAGTCGGCGTACAGTACGGCGGCGGAAACCTGGATCAGGGTGTCGATCCGAACTACCGCGATCCGCAATCGAACCAGTTCAGTTTGACGGTAGAGCGTCAGCTCTCGGCCAATACCTCGTTACGCACCAGCTTTGTCGGTGAGCATACCTATAGGATCAACATCACGGAAGATCTGAACCAGATCCATGCGAGCACCGTTCCCTACGACACCGGGGCCACTGCCGGAGCGTATGTAGACAGCCGCGCTCCGTACCAGAACTGGAATGAGCTCTACAATACCCTTAACCATGGCGAGGCCAATTACGAAGCCTTCGAGACAGAGGTCTCGCACCGCATGTCGCACGGTCTTTACTTCGACGGCAACTATACCTTGGCAAAGAATCTCGCGGACAACCAGGGTGACAATCCCAGCGGATTCGCCGGTGAGGTCAACTACGGTATTCCTATCGCAGACCGCTTTGATGTGAAACAAGACTACGGCAACGTGGAAGGCACACGGCGCAATCGCTTTCTGCTGACCGCCATCGCGCAGTCCCCATTCGGTCAAGGCCGCAGATATTTGAATCACGGAGGCGTTCTGGATGAGGTTCTCGGCGGCTGGGACCTAAATACGGTGACCTTGCTTGAGAGCGGCCCATGGCTGACACCGAGCATCAGCCCCTCTCTGGATCAGTCGAATACGAACGTGGCCAACCGTGGCGCGTTTGCCCGGCCTGATCAGGTTTCAACCAACTTTGCGCAAGGGCGTTCCCGCCAGGCGTACTTTAACCTCAGTGCCTTTCAACCAACTCCCGCGGGGGCCGGTCGTTTCGGGGATGCCGGTGTGGGTATCCTTGAAGGGCCTGGCACGAAGACAGTGGCCCTGGGTATAGCGAAAAACTTCAGGATCACGGAAGGCTCGCACCTGCGCTTTGAAAGCACCTTTACCAACATCTTCAATCACACGAATTTTGCCCCGCCGGCAACTCAGATCGACAACACCGGCACCTTTGGGGTACTGACGGCGGCCACCACGGCGGAGAGCGCGGGCAACCGCACCGGCCAGTTCGCGCTTCGGTATGACTTCTAAGCACGAACCAATCTTCTAACCGAGCGCGGACACAAATACCTTGTGTCCGCGTCTTTGCAGGCAGGCGCAATGGCACTTCATACTGCATCGGTCGCAAGCTCTTGTGATGCATTGCGGCTCTTATGCCTCCCTTATACGAATCCTCCGAACATAAAGGGAAGCAGTAAAACGTTCAGAAAACCTGGGCAAAGGCGCTGGCCGGCTCCAGGATACTTGGGAGCACCTATGTCGCAAGAACACGGTCCGTTGCATGATGGAAATTTGTTGGGAGCGCCCGGAAGCGCAAGGGTTCAGTCGGAGACGGAACTCAAACGCGCCTTGGAGACGGAAGCCTCTCTTGTGCGACATCTGCACCGCGTCTATGAACCAAAGCGTATGCAGCTACTTCGCAAGCTCAGGGGTGAGATCGACAGGTTGGAAACACGCCAGGAATCGACCGGTACACCGTAGTTCTTGTATGACCCATGTGCTATCTGGGTTGCACTTGGACAATTCCAAGTGCAACCCGAGGAAGACGGTGCCTCAGCCCTGAAGCTGCAGCAGGGGTAATCTATGACGTGTCTTCGCGAAGTAGCAGATCTCCACGAGCGTGGGCCACAACTCCAAAGACGCCC
>CAXTBJ010000019.1:34637-49280 GCA_964242585.1 uncultured Bryocella sp. | reverse complement strand
TTTCGTATCAGTGCTTCCGAAGCAGTGATAGGGCTTATATCCGAATACCTCCTTTCGTGGAGCCGCTCTCAGCTGCCGGCGCGATACGGAAGCAGGAAGCGGCCGATCTGGATGTTGGAGCCTTCGTTCGGAGGCCATATCTTGAAGCTCTCGATGCGTCCCGAATGCGCGGCCGGCGGTGCCAACTCCGCACCTCGTTCCTGCCCGGTAGATGCGTCAAAGACATGAACGATGAGCCCCTTTTCCGCACGTGTCCAGCCAACGACATAGGCTCCGGGCAGCAAGTGGAGATGCTCACCCAGAATCATTGGCGCCTGCACCAGAAAATAATGGGAATACTTGCCATCGGCGGCATAGCCCGCCGTGATCAGCACGACGGATGCGATGATCTGCCCGCGCTCGTTGATGATGCCGCTGGCGGTCCGCATCTCGGTCTCGATTCTTTCCCTTTCAACCGGTGCCCGTTCCGGTAGAGCGGCCGCAAGCTCCTGCGTAGACGCAGAGTGCCAGGTGGACGGTGCCTGCGGTGCCATGCGGGGACACATGCCGCAGAGAAGCAGGATGAGACAAACGAATTTGGGCATAGGAATCGGCATGCGATCAGGGAAGGTGGACGATACCGCGTTGCAATGCCATCACCGCGGCGTGGGTGCGATCGCCGACGCCGAGTTTGCCGAGCAGACTGTTCACGTGTGATTTCACCGTGGCCTCGGAGATGTTCAAATCATCCGCGATCTCCTTGTTCGCGCGGCCGGCCACGATGCGTTCAAGGACCTCCAACTCCCGTGCGGTCAGTTCTTGCCCGCTCACTCTCACGGCCAGCTTTTCGGCAATTGAAGGCGGGATACGCCCACGTCCCGAGTGGACGGCACGCGCCGCATCCAGCAACTCATCGAGATCCATTCCCTTGAGCAGATACGCCTTGGCACCGGCCTGCAAGGCCCGGAAGATATCCTCGTCGCCGTCGAAGGTTGTGAGTACGATGAAGCGCGCGGCGGGGAACTCCGCGCGGACCCGCTGGATGGCCTCCACGCCGCCCATGCGCGGCATCTGCAGATCCATCAGGGTCACATCCGGCATCAGCGAACGAAAGAGCTGCACCGCCTCCTGCCCGTCCGCCGCCGATCCGACGACCTCCACCTCCGGGGACTCCGAGAGTAGAGAGACCAAACCTCGCCGCACCATATGGTGATCATCAACCACCATGATCCGGATGGGCTTTGTCATCGCTGCCTCCCTTGTGAGACGCGAAGCGGCACCGTCAGTGTCACGGTGGTGCCTTGGCCATGGTTGCTGGCGAGGGTGAGGCTTCCCCCGAGTGCGGCCGCACGCTCTTCCATGCCGCGCAGTCCGTAGTGGCCGTCCAGAGTGCGAGCGGCATTGGGCACAAAGCCTCGCCCGTCGTCGCGCACGCTCAAGGTGAGCGTGTCTGTCTCGTATCGCAGGTCCACGAATACCACGGTGGCTGCGGCATGCCGGTCTACATTCAATAAACTCTCCTGAACGATGCGGAGTACTTCGCCCTCGGTAGAGGCATCCAGCTGCCGATAGGCTCCCCCGATCTTCACCTGCGACGAAGGATACCGGTTTGCAAACTGCTCCACTATCTCTTTAAGGCGGATAGGCAGGCTGTTCTGCACCACGTTGGCCCTGAGATTCCAGATGCTCTGTCTGGCGGCTTCCAGTCCCTTTTTTACCAGGGATCGAGCCTCCTGGATCTGCTCTGCAGCCAGGGTGAGCCTGTTGGCGCGGACCAGTTGTGAGACAAGCTCAAGTTGCAAAGAGACGCTCACGAGATCCTGGGCCAAGGTGTCGTGGATCTCACGGGCGACGCGGTTTCGCTCGTTCAACACCAGAGCAAACTGTCGGCGAACGGTTCGCAGCCGGATCTGGGACGCGAGCGCGCCTCCCGCGACAAGCGGCAGAAGCAGAAGCGCGTAGAACCACCAGCGCAGGAAGATAGGCGGCAAAACGGAAAAGCGCAGATCGGCCCCGGTCTCGTTCCACACGCCATCATTATTTTCCGCCAGGACACGGAACCGGTAGCTGCCGCCCGGCAGGCTGGTGTAGTACGCGGTGCGCCGGACGCCCGCATCCACCCAGTCGCGATCGAAGCCCACCAGTTTGTAGCGGTAATGCGTTCTGGACGGCATGGTGTAGCTAAGACCGGCGTAGTCGAAGGTGAAGCTCCGGTGACCGGAGGCAACCGGCGGAATCCTGTCCCGGAGTGGCTGTTCGACGTCATCTACGAGGAATCGCTGCATTACCACGGGCGGCGGAGTGGTGTTTGTCGGCAGCTTCGACGGCTCGGCAAAGGCCAGTCCCTTGCGCGTCGCAGACCAGAGTTCGCCGCTATTGGTCAATAACAGCGAAGGCGATCCTTCGGCGGTCAGTTCCGCGCTCGGCATGCCGTCGAGCGCGTCATAGTGGCCGACCGGGAGTCTGCATGATGGACTTGCCTCTCCGCAGCGGGCCAAGGCTTGTAACGGAACCCGGTAGACACCGCGCTTGCCGCGAAGCCATAGATAGCCGATCGAGTCCGCCGTCATCGCGCTTATTTCGAGCGGCAGGTCAGGCGCGGAGATCTGCTGAAAGCGTCCGTTCGTAAACCGGCTCAGTCCGGCATTGTGAACGCCGACCCACAGGGTACCCCCCTTATCCTGGGTAATCGCGGTGACGATGCTTCCGGGCAGACCGTCCTGGCGAGAAAAATTGCGCATCGTTCCATCGCGCAGCAGACGTGTAAGCCCCGCGGCTGTTCCAACCCAAAGCTCGCGATTCTGCGTCTTGCCGGATGTTTTGTCGCTTACGCTGCCGGATTCGCTGTTGGATTCGCTGTTGGATTCATAGATCGGACCGATCGAGTTGCTCGCCAGCCCCTCCGCCTGCGTGAGGGTGCTGATCTTACTCTGCGAGAGATGGGCGAGGCCGGAACGCGTGCCCACCCACACCGAACCGTCACGGCTCACCAGCACGGATCGAACGAAGTCATCTGGAAGTCCATCCGCCGCGGTATATTTGTGCACCTGCCCTTGCTGGATATGGTTTAAACCGTCGGGCGTGCCGACCCATAGATCGCCATTGGGGCCGGAAGCCAGTGAGAGCACAACGGGGCTGGTTAAAGCGGCTGGAGCAGGGAGCGCCTCTGCCTGGTTCTTCCTGAGAGAACGAACGCCTTCGTCGCGCGTTCCGAACCATATGGTTCCATCGCCGGCCTGAACCACAGCTGTGACCGCGTCGCCTGCGCTGGCCGGCTCGGCCCGGAACTTGCGCGCGCGAAAGGCGTGCAGACCGGAGCTTTCGGTCCCCACCCAATGGTTTCCTTCGCGATCCTGAAAGATCGAAAGGATGGAATCAGTCCGGAGCTCGTCGATGCGTTGCATACGGGCGGAAGGCTCTGCCGTCAGGGTGAAGAGTCCTCGATTGGTGCCGATCCAGGCTGTTGCCTCATCATCTACAAGCAGAGCTTCGACGCGGGTGCCGGGGAAATCCTGCCCAGCCGTCAATGTTCGGTGGAAGGCACCGGCGGTAAGCTGCACGGTGCGTGCCGTTCGCAGCCAGACAGCACCTTCGGGCGAGGTCTGCACCCCGAGTATCGGCTCGCTCACGGAATCGAATCGCGAGACAGGGGAAGTTGTGTCTGCTTTGTAATGCTGCGGACCTTTGTCGCCGAGCAGCCACACGCTTCCATCCCGACCACGCTCGAGAGAGGTGACCGAGAGCGTTCCCGCCGGGGTGTGAAATCTTGAATCGTTGAAACGCGTCAAGCCCGCAGCCGTAAGCACGAGAAGGGAGCCGTCCTTCGCTGCGGCAAGGGACACGATCGAGGAGGAAGGCAGACCATCATCCTGTGTGAAGCGCCGCACGGAGGAGCCGTCCATCCGAATCAGCCCGTCCGAGGTGCCAAACCAGAGGACACCGGATGGAGCTTCTGCAATCGAGCTCACATCATTGCTCGTGAACGCGGGGTCGGTCTCGTGCGTATAGCTTTTGAAGCCGACCGCGTCGAACCGCGCGACGCCGCCCTCGGTCGCGAGCCAAAGATAGCCGTCGTTCGATTGGAAGATCTGGTGCACACTGGCCTGCGGCAGCCCTTGTTCGGTGGACCATGCCTGATGATTGGCGAACGCGGCGCTCTGCGCGGGTGCGCAAACTCCTGACCGGCACACAGAGGAGGTGAGCGCGAGCAGGACGCAGAGGAGCAGAGAAGAGTCACGTCGCCCTGAGAGGCTTCGAGAGATCATCCCGTTTCTGCGCACTTCAGACTGCAATCGTCATTCCCGGTGCGTCGAGTGGCCGACGCTCGCACCCTAGCGTACCAAGATGATGAACCCATGCGAAAGCGCAAGGGGCACTCAACCTTTCGATTGACCCAAAGTTCACTCCGATGAGCGATGACAGAGGCCGGGACAACCGGATACTGTTGCTTTCGTTCAGAAGGTGCACGCGTAAAACGATGCGAAGCGGCTTACAACTCGTTCCCCGCATCGCTGCCTCACACAGGATCGCCTTTCTCCCACCATCGAGCCGCCGAACCAGACCGACTTCGCTCCCGCGCGCGAACCGGTCTTCGGAAAGGGCGGGTGCTTTTCTCACATACAGCGAAGGTACTGCTTGCACTAAAAATCTGCACTGACAAGGGCGGGCTGTTCGCAGGCCGTCCTAACCGGCGGAAGAGTGCGACCGCTGCCTGAAAGGACCCGATGCCCCACATCCACTTGCCCAATTTGCCTGGAATCCGCGGCCCCATGGCCTTCCGCCCGGAAACCTCTAAACCTCTCAACGAGCTTGTAGAGGTGCTGTTGCGGCATCCCAGTACGCTCTCACCCGGAGAGCGCGAACTGATTGCCACCTATGTTTCCGCGCAGAACAACTGTCATTATTGCCAGTCGATTCATGGGGCCATCGCCGCCGCCCATCTGAACGGGGATGAGGACTTGGTGAAGGCGGTGAAGGGCAACTTCCATTCCGCTGAGATCTCCCCCAAGCTCAAAGCCCTGCTTGCCATCGCCGGCAAGGTGCAGCAGGGAGGAAAGAGCGTAACGACGGAGGATGTGGAGAAGGCGCGGGCTAACGGCGCAACCGACCTGGAGATTCACGACACGGTTCTGATTGCGGCCGCCTTCTGCATGTACAACCGCTATGTCGATGGTCTTGCAACCTGGCAGCCGAAGGATGACAACCTTTATCGCGAGCGCGGTGCCATGGTCGCCCGCGACGGTTACGTTGCCGCCAACTTGACCAATCGCATGAACCCGGAGCCTGAACTGACAGGAGTGAAGTAGACATGCCGCATATCCACCTTCCCGAAGGCATCCCGGGCATTGCTTCCGGCTTTGCCTACCGTCCTGAAACCGCTGCTCCGATGCGTGAACTCGCCGACGTGCTGCTTTTCCAGCCCGGCAATAATAGCGGTCTGAGCTCCCGCGATCGCGAGCTGATGGCAAGCTATGTGTCTGCGCGCAACGACTGCTACTTCTGTCATACCAGCCACGCCGCGGTGGCCGCATCCCACCAGGGAGGCAGCCGGGAACTGGTCAGCTCCGTCTGCGTCGATCCTGATCGCGCTGCGATCTCGGCGAAGCTCAAAGCGCTGCTTGCCATCGCGGGACGTGTGCAGGCCGATGCCAAGACGGTCACTCCGGAGCTTGTTCAAGCTGCCCGTGTAGAGGGCGCCACCGACTTGGAGATCCATGACACCGTCCTGATTGCCTCTGCATTCTGCATGTATAACCGCTATGTGGATGGGCTCGCGACGTGGCAGCCACACGATCCGGAGATGTACCTCGCGATGGGGGTGCGTCTTGCCAACGAAGGACATAAGGCACAAAACCCTGGGTGACGGTAGTTCTTGAAGGCGTAAGCCAAGAATGACTACTCGATCCTTTTTGGCGAGAAAAAGGTCTTCCAGTGTTCCAGAATCCGGGACGACTTCGCCAGTCGAATGTAATCCCTGTTCGGGGGTGAAGCAGGTTCTTCGCTGCGCCTTTCGAGAAGCGTTCACAGGAGAACAGCTCATAGTCTCTGGACAGCGCACGCTTATAACCAGCAATCGGTGAGTCAGAGGCAAAGAGCTAGGAACCTTTTGCAAGCTCGCGAGCCCGTTCGGTGGTCCGTTTCACGGCTTTGATCAGCGTGACTCGCAGACCGCCGGCCTCCAGCTCCAGAATCCCGTCCACGGTGCACCCCGCGGGTGTGGTGACCTCGTCCTTCAGCAACGCCGGATGCGCTCCGGTCTCCAGCACCATGCGCGCGGCTCCGTAGGCCGTTTGTGCGGCCAGTTCCGTCGCGATATGCCGGGGCAGCCCAACGTTCACTCCCGCCTCCGCGAGCGCTTCCAGGATGATGTAGTGAAAGGCCGGGCCCGAGCCGGAGAGACCGGTCACCGCGTCCATATGCTTCTCATCGACCTCCACCACGCGTCCCACGGTCTCGAACATGCGCCGGACCAGGGCGATCTGCTCAGGTGTGGCGAAACGTCCGCGCACCAGGGCTGTCATACCCGCGCCCAGGCGGGCCGGTGTGTTCGGCATGGCGCGCACCACTGCCGGCCGTAGGTCTTGACCGGCCGCGTCCTCGATCGCCGTGGCCGTCACCGAGGCCGCAATCGAGATCACCAGCTTGCCGGGTGTGAGTGCCGGTGCAATGGTGCGCACCAGGTCGGCTACCTGCGTGGGTTTCACCCCGAGCACAAGGACATCGGCGGCGTGCGCGGCGGCGAGGTTATCTGTCGTGCAGCGAACGCCCAACTTCGTTTGGAGCGCGGCCGCGTTTTCCTGGTGCGCCACGGTGGCGAGGAGACACGCCGGGCTGAAGAGACCTGACTTGATGAAGGCGCTCAGCAGGATGCCGCCCATCTTTCCCGCACCCAGCATGGCCAGGGTTCCCGGCATTGCGTCAGGAGCTTCGTCCGAGGAACCGGCCAGTGGCTGTACGTCCGCGTTCATGCGGTCAGCCTACCATTTACCGTGGGTTCGCCGAGATCGGCTTAGCTGGCGAGCGACAGGGGAGCATTCTCCGCGGCCTCCTCCAGCATGCGGTACAACTTGGAGCGGCTGATGCCGAGCACCTCCGCGGCGCGCTGCTTATTGCCGCTGCAGGCACCCAGAACGCTGTAGATGTGCTCCTGCATGACCGCGTCCAGCCTGATCATGCGAACATCGGCCGGCTTCACCTTCGGAATACGTCCGGCATTCATGGCGCGAGTCCAATCCAGAATTTCCAGCTCGGCCTTGGCGTCGTTTCCCTTGAGCAGCTCATCCACGGTGTCTGAAAGCTCGCGCAGGTTGCCGGACCACCCATGTCCCATGGCGGCGCGCAATACAGGCTCGGAGATCTGCGGTGTGGACCGCCGCTTGGCTTGGCAGCGCAGGGTAAGCATTTGGTGCAGCAGCATGGGAAGGTCTTCGACACGCTCCTTGAGCGCGGGAACCGCTAGACGAACCGCACTTAGGAGCTCGGCCAGTTCGGGGCAGAAACGGCCCATGCTGACCAGGGTGCGCAAGTGGTCCGAGGCGGCCGCAACCACGGTAACGGCCTGGGGACGACGGCTCCGGATCAGGCGCAGCACGGCATCCTGTGCCGTCGCCGAGAGACGGTCCGCATCGGGGAGATACAGGAAGATCTCGGGTGGCAGGCTGCTTGGCGCCTGCGCCCCGGCCAAGCGCTCCTCAGCCTTGGCCGCGGGCAGCATGAGAAAGAGGCGATGCGGCTGGGGCGAAAGGTCCAGCAGAAGGCGTGCAACGGCCTCCTGGCCACAGTCCGGCGCACCGGTGAGCAGAAGGGTGCGCACATGCGGGGCCAGGCGGCGCATCTGCGCCCAGAGCTGGGACATGGAGGTGCTGGGACCAAGCAGTGTGAGAGCGAGCTCGGCGCTGGAGGGTAAGGCGAGGTCGGCGGCGGCGGCGGTGATCGGCGAGATGTGCATACACACGTCTTATCGGCGAAGACGTGGCGAACATTAGCAGAAAAAAGCGAAAACTGAGCGAATTGGTTCCCGAAATGGAACAGGGCCGGATGGGAGCCGACCCTGTTTCAAAATGGGAGGGTGGTAAAGATTTCTAAGCAACCGAACTGACGCAGTAATGATCGAAGGCCCGCGCCAGCTCCTGCGCAATGGCCGGGGCCGTGGAGCTTTCAATGGCGGAGCGCTGCATCAGGTAGACAAGCTGCCCGTCGCGCAGGATTGCGATGGCGGGCGAAGTGGGCGGATGGCCGCCGAAGTAGCCGCGGGCGCGGTCGGTAGCTTCGCGATCCTGACCGGCAAACACCGTGATGGCGTGGTCCGGCCTGGTGCCGTGCTGCAGGGCCAAGCGGACGCCGGGGCGCATCTTACCCGCCGCGCAGCCGCAGATGGAGTTCACCACGACCATGGTGGTTCCGGGCTGGGCTACCGCTTGGTCCACATCGGCGCTGGTGCGCGCCTCGCTCACACCGGCGCGGGTCAACTCTTCGCGCATCGGAATTACCATTAGTTCTGGGTACATGTTGTTCTCCTGCGTTCTGCCGAATACGGCTCACCTTATTGTAGCCGCTGCGAGGCAACAGGAGATCGGCGCCGTAGGCCATCCCGTACTTCTATCGTAAAGTCTTCAAGATAAGGATCTTACGTCCGGACTTCAACACGGGTCCGGCCACGGGTGCACGTTGTTCGGGCCGATCCGGCACCGGCATTGACACGGAGCAGTGTAGCCGAGCTGTCAATAGGCCACGAGAGGTGCGAGGTAGCCTAGAACGGTGAGGATCGCAGAAAACATCTACCTTTCCGCACACACCACCTTCAGGGTGGGTGGCCGGGCACGGTATCTGGTCGAGGCCGAGGACGAGGCATCCGTCGCGGAGGCCTTCGGGTGGGCGCGTACGCGTGCCTTGCCGGTGTTTGTGCTCGGCGGCGGCAGCAATTTACTGGTGGCCGATGAGGGATATCCCGGTCTGGTGCTGCGAATCGCGATCCGTGGGGTCGAGCAGGAGGGCTGCCGCTTCGAGGTGGGCGCGGGTGAGTCGTGGGATGAGCTGGTGAGCCGCACGGTGGAGGCCGGATGCGCCGGGATGGAGTGCCTGGCGGGCATTCCCGGCAGCGTGGGTGGAACGCCGGTGCAGAACGTGGGGGCTTATGGGCAGGAGGTGAGTGAGACGATCACCTCCGTACGAGCCTTCGACCGGATCGAGGAACGATTCGTGGAACTTTCGTGGGAGGCGTGCCGTTTTCGCTATCGCGCCAGTCTGTTTAACACGGATGAGCCGGGCCGGTACGTGGTGACGCGCGTCTCGTTCGAGCTGCGGCTAGGGGGCGAGCTCACATTACGCTATGCGGACCTGCAACGATACTTTGCCGGGGGTGCCGAGCGGCCCAGCCTGATCGAGGTCGCCAGGGCGGTGCGGGTTATCCGGCACGCCAAAGGTATGGTGCTCTCCGAAGGGGACCCGGACACCTTCAGTGCGGGATCGTACTTTAAAAATCCGGTGGTCGCGATCGAGCGGTTAGGGGAGATCGCGGCAGCCGCCCGGGTGGAACTGGACGCCGTGCCCCGATATCCCGCAGAGACGGGCCAGGTGAAGCTCTCCGCCGCCTGGTTGATGGAGCGGGCGGGATTTGGGAAGGGTTTCCAGTTGGGGACGGCGGGTTTATCCACGCGACATGCGCTGGCGGTGACCAATCGGGGAGGTGCGACGTGTGCGGACATTCTGCGGCTGGAGGAGCATATTCGCGATGGGGTGTTTGGGCGATTTGGGGTGTCGTTGCAGCGGGAGCCGGTGTTGCTGCGGTTGGCTGAGAGCGGCTGACAATCCGGCCCAACCCCACCCCGACCCCAACCTTTCGCGATGAGGCTGCGAAAGGTTGGGGCACCCGTGCATTGCGGCAAGAGCCGGTGTGTTGCGTTTTGAGACACTCTGCTGGTGGACGTGCCACTTTTGGCCCAATTCAGGCCGAAAGGAGTGGCAAGCGATCGAGTTTTGCGGGTTCAACGGATCGCGGTGCGGTAGTCTAGAGGCGCATGACAGCGATGGCACAGAGGTCGATCACTCACGTTTTGCGATGCATCGGCTGCGGCTCACGCATTCCACCGGCGCAGGCCGGCAGCAATTTTCGATGTGCGTTGTGCGGTGACCTGTTCGAGGTGGAGTACCCGTGGAGCGACGGCGCGCAAAGCCAGGCGGCCCCCGGAGCGGAGCGCGTTTGGCAGCCCAATCCGGGCGCCTTGCGGCACCTTTGGGCGGAGCGTCGCACATCGACCCTGGCCGTGGACCAGAGCGGGGTGTGGCGGTTTCGCGAGCTGCTGCCGATCGTCGAACCGGAGCGTGCCGTGACCCTGCGTGAGGGCAATACGCCGCTGTACGAGATGCCCCGCGCGGCCGAGGCGCTGGGGATGAATTGGCTGCTGGCCAAGCACCAGGGCATGAATCCGACCGGCTCGTTCAAGGATACGGGGATGACGGCGGCGCTTTCGGTGGCGGCGGCGAGCGGGTTCGAGTGGGTCATCTGCGCCTCGACGGGAAACACCTCGGCGGCGATGGCGGCGTATGCGGCCCGTGCCGGGCTGCGGAGCCTGGTGCTGATTCCGGAGGGCAAGATTGCCCGGGGCAAGCTGTCGCAGGCGATGGATTATGGGGCGACCACGGTGCAGCTGCGTACGGATTTCGACGGCTGCGTGCGGGTGGTGAGCGAGTTGGTCGCGAGGGCGCCGATTTACCTGTTGAACTCGGTGAATCCGTACCGTCTAGAGGGGCAAAAAACACCGGCGTTCGAGCTCCTGGAGCAGACGGACTGGCAGGTGCCGCACCATATCGTGGTGCCGGGGGGTAACCTGGCGAACTCATCGGCGCTGGGCAAGGGTTTCGCGGAGATGAGGCATCTGGGCCTGATTTCGCGGATGCCGAAGATCAGCATCGTGCAGGCCGAGGGCGCCAATCCGCTGTACCGGAGTCTGGGGGAGAACGGCGGCGTGCGATTGGAGCCGATGACGGCCAATACGCGCGCTTCGGCGATCCGGATCGGCAACCCGGCCTCCTGGCGCAAGGCGGTGCGGGTGCTGGCGGAGACGGGCGGCTGGTGCGAGCAGGTGAACGAAGGGGAGATTGCGCTGGCGAAGGCGCAGATCGGGGCCGAAGGGATCGGTTGCGAGCCGGCCTCGGCGGTTACGCTGGCGGGTCTGAAGAAGATGGTCGCGGATGGCCGTGTGGGACGCGAGGAGACCGTTGTTTTGCTGCTGACCGGGCACACGCTGAAGGATTCCGAATACACGATCCAGTTTCACCGCGGCGAGCTGTTCGGGGAGGCGGAGCAGGGGCAGTTCCGGGAGGCGGAGCGGAAGGAGATGGCCGCCCTGCGCCGCGAGCCGCTGGTGCTCGATCCGGAGACGGACAGGGTGCTTTCGGCGCTCGATCGCATCGCGGGCTTCGCGAGTCAGCCGGCGTGAGCGGCGTGCGCTTGACGCTGCCGGCGACCTCGGCCAATTTGGGGCCGGGATTCGATGCGGTGGGTCTGGCGATGTCGTTGACCTTGCAGTTGGAGGCCCATGCGGCCAATCATGACCGAATCCGGGCGACGGGTTTGGGTGCGGAGGTCTGCGGCAGGGTCGAGGGCAACCTGATCCTGGACAGCTACCGGGCGGTGCTCGAGGGCGCAGGGCGGCCAGCCGGTTCGCTGTCGCTGGTGGTGGAGAATGAGATCCCGCTCGGGATGGGTTGCGGTTCGAGCGCGGCGGCGCGGCTGGCGGGGGTGGCACTGGCAAACCACTTCGGGCAGCTTCGGATGGACGATGCCGCGATGGTTGCAGAGGCGAGCCGGCTTGAGGGGCATCCGGACAATGTCGCGGCCTGCTGGTACGGCGGCTATACGGTGTCCGTACCCACGGCACAGGGGGTGGCAACAGCCAGCTTCGCGGTGGACGCGACGTGGCAGCTGCTGTTGGCGCTGCCGGCGGCGGGGCTGGCCACGGAGGAGGCGCGAGCCGTGCTGCCGAACGAGTTGTCGCGGGAGGATGCCGTCTTCAACGTGCGGCGGGCCGCGCTGTTGACGGCGGCCTTCGCGCAGGAGCGGCTGGATCTGCTGCGCGTGGCAATGGAGGACCGGCTGCATCAACCGCATCGGCGGAAGGTCTGCGGCTTGCTGGAGCATCTGCACCGGCTGCATGGGGCGCCGGAGTTCGCGGGCGTGGCTCTGAGCGGGGCAGGTCCGGCGTTACTGGGCATCCTTGCCGAGCGTGCGACGCTGCATGCGGCGGAACAACGGATGCGCGATGTGCTCGGGCCCGAGATAGAGCTGTTGCCGGTGCGTATCGGAGGCCCGGCGCAGGTAGAGGAGTTGTAGGCGGGCGGTGCATCGCCGGTGCGAAGTTAGCATCTATAAGACAGTTGCGCGGCCGGACTGGCAGTCCGAGAGATTTATGGAGGAAGCGATGGCGAGTGAGTTTGTGACCGAGGTGAATGACTCGGAGTTTGAGGCAAAGGTCCTGAAGTCGGACACACCGGTGCTGGTTGATTTCTGGGCGGCGTGGTGCGGGCCGTGCCGCGCGTTGGCGCCGGTGGTGGACCAGGTGGCCACTGAGCACCAGGGCAAGCTGAAGGTTATGAAGATGGATGTGGATAAGAACAACCAGATGCCCGGACGCTATGGCATTCGCGGCATTCCCGCGCTGCTGGTCTTCAAGGACGGCAAGGTGGTGGAACAGATTGTGGGCTTTGTGCCCAAGTCGACCATCGACCAGAAGCTGCAGGGTGTGTTGGCGTAAGAAGCGTGTTTATGTGATCCGATAAGGGCCAAGTTCCGACGAACTTGGCCTTTGTCTATGGTGCAGGTTGGATTGCCGCGAAGCTGTCTCTTTGAGCTGTCTCCTAAAGTTGTCTCCCTTAAGATGAAGGTATAGGGCATCACGGCACCTATACCATTAGGTTCTTTCTGCGGCTATCCATGTACGAACAGGGCAGGTCGTTTGGTTGCCGTTTACCGTGTGCTGTTGGCCGGCCGGTATAGACAAACCCCTTAGTTTTGAACGTGGTAGCCGGCTGCTGATTGTTCAGGGCAGCAGGGACGAGCAGGGCGAGGGAACGTACTTTTACAGCTTTGACGGTAAGAATTCCAGTCTGATCCATGCAGACCCGGGCACTCCGTAGAGCTCTTGGCACTCCGTAGAGCTCTTGGCACTCCGTAGAGCTCTTGGGCGGAGATGCAGGTCGTCCCCCTGCCTCGCAGACCAAGCACGGTTCCGATACACTCAAGCCACATGCTGGACTGGTTGTTGGTGCATGGAAGTCTGATCGCGTTGTGCATTCTGGCGAACAGCTTTTTCGTGGCCGCCGAGTTTGCGCTGGTGAGCGTGCGTGAGACGCATGTGCAGCACCTGGTGGCGCGGAACCGGCCGTCGGCGCGCACGACGCTGCGGCTGAAACACAACATCGATGAGGTATTGCCGGCAGTCCAACTGGGAGTGACACTGGCCAATTTGGCACTGGGCGGGCTGGGCGAACCGGCGCTGGCTGCGGGGGTGGAGAGGCTGCTGCACCGGCTGCCGCAGCACAACCTCTGGAGCGCGCATCCGGTGGCGGTCGCGCACGCGGTGGCCATCGTCATGGCGTTTTGCCTGATCACGTATGTGGAGGTGGTGCTGGGCGAGATTGTGCCGAAGTCGCTGGCGCTGCAACGCGCCGAGCGCATTGCCTTGGCCGTGGCCGGACCGGTGGACCTGTTTATCCGGATCACCGGGCCTGTGGTGCGGCTGCTGAACGGGTCCGCGGCGTTAGCGTTGAAGGTATTTCGGGCACCGCTGCGCGGGGAGGCCGGCGCGCACTCGCCGGAGGAGCTGAAGCTGATGACCTCCGAGGTGCGCAAGCTGGGCCTGCTGCCGGTATATCAGGAGGAGATTGTGCATCGCGCGCTGGAGCTGCGCGATGTGTCGGCCAGCGAGATCATGACACCGCGCAACCGGATCTTCAGCCTGCCGGCAGATATGGCGCTGGAGGCGGCGAGCGCGCGCCTTGTGGAGGAGGAGCGCTCCCGTGTGCCGGTGTACGACCCGGAGCGTGGACCGGATGCGTTTGTGGGTGTGGTATACGCGAAGGATGTGTTTCGGCTCATGCACTTTCGCGGCGTGGCATTGAGCATGGGCCACCGCGGGGCTTCGGGGCTGACCCTGCGGGAGGTGATGCGCGATGTGCTGGTGGTGCCCGAAACCAAGCCCGCCCTGGAGCTGCTGCAGGAGTTTCAGGAGCGGCGGCGGCAGCTGGCGATCGTGGTGGATGAGTTCGGGTCGACTCTGGGGCTGGTGACCGCGGAGGATGCGCTCGAGGAGATCGTCGGGGAGCTCGAGGACGAGTTCGATACCGGGCGTTCGATCGCGTCGGGGGTGCGTGGCGGGGTCGTGGTGCTGGATGGCAGTGTGCCGTTGCGCGACCTGGCGACGCAGCTGCGCTGGAAGCTGCCGCGGACGCCCGGAGCGGAGACGCTGGCGGGACTGCTGCTGGCGCGCTTCGGCCATATTCCGAACGAGGGAGAGCAGGTGAATTTGGAGAGCAGGCGCTTCACGGTGGTGGCGATGGACCGGCACAGGATCGCACGGGTGCGGGTGGAAAGCGTTGCCGAGGAAGGCGTGGCAGCTGCGCCTGCCGGTGAGGAAGTCGGCGCCGGAGCGCGGGGCTGATGCGGGA
>CAXTBJ010000019.1:32691-34537 GCA_964242585.1 uncultured Bryocella sp. | reverse complement strand
GCGCCGTGTTGCGTGCCGCGCGGAGACTGCTGGTGACGCTGCCCGCGCTTTGGATCGTGGTGACGGTCGTATTTCTGCTGATTCATCTGGTGCCGGGCGATCCGATCGTGCTGATGCTGGGTGAGGGGGCTTCGGCAGGCGATGTTGCGGCGCTGCGGCACAGCTACGGCATGGACCGCCCGTTGAGCGAGCAGTATCTGGGCTACTGGCGCGGGCTGGGGCATGGGGATCTGGGGCGGTCGCTGCGGCTGCACGATTCGGTGTGGCACCTGATTTTGCAACGCTACCCGTATACCTTGGCGCTGACCTTCGGCGCCATGCTGTTTGGGGCGATCGTGGCGATTCCGGCGGGGGTGGCGGCGGCGCGGCGGCGGGGAACCGCGGTCGATCGGGCCTTGAGCTTTGGCAGCCTGGTGGGGTTGTCGCTGCCGAACTTTGCCCTGGGTCCGGTGTTGATTCTGGTGGTTTCGATTCAACTGGGATGGCTGCCGGTCGCGGGCGCGGGGGTGGGCGGTGCAAACTTCCTGGTACATCTCATTCTGCCGGTGGTTACTTTAGGGTTAGGCGTGGCGGCGATTCTGACCCGAATGGTGCGGGGCGCGATGCTTGAAGAGCTGGGCCAGGAGTACATCAAGACGGCGCGCGCGAAGGGACTTTCGGAGCGGCACATCGTCTACCGCCATGCGCTGCGCAATGCAATTACGCCCATTTTGACCATAGTTGGGCTGCAGTTCGGGTCCCTGCTGGCCGGGGCCATCGTAACGGAGACGATCTTTGCCTGGCCCGGTCTGGGGCGGCTCACGTTGTCCGCGGTATCCAATCGCGACTACCCGCTGGTGCAGGGTTCGATTCTCGCCATCGGCGTTACTTACGTGATGGTGAACTTCCTTACGGACTCGTTGTACGCTGTAGCCGATCCTCGCATGCGCCCATAGGAGCACAGCATGAAGTCCTGCCGTCCGTTCGCCAATACCCTCTGCTTCTCCCTGCTTTCTCTCCTTCTGCTCCCGTTTGCCGCCGGTGCCCAGGTGTCGGTTCCGGATGCCCCCTCACCCGCTGCAAAGATACAAACCTTTCGCGACGGGCACTTCGGTGTACGCTTTCGCGTGCCGGAAGGGTGGACCTTGCAACGCAAGGATGGCGAGGTGAGCACCTTCCATCTGGACGCGCGCACCGCCACGCCGAATACGCAGATGCGCAGCGTGGCGGCCATCCAGTTCAATCCTTATCCCTACTCCACGTTGAGCGGAGCGCTGTTCTACTTCAGCGTGCAGAAGCACGCTACGGACGCCGAGTGCGCTCGGCAGGCCTCCGCCCCGGGAGCCCACGCGACGGAGGTGCAGGAGACTCAGCTGATCGACGGCATGAGCTTTGCCCATGGCCACGATGAGCACGGCAAGATCTGTGTCGAGGCGCGTGACGAGGTGTACACGGCCTATCGCAAGGGGTCCTGCTACCGCTTCGATTTGGCGATGAACACCTTTTGTTCCATTTCGAGCGGAGCGGCCGACCTCACGGACACCCAGATCGAGCAGATCGATCAGCGGATGAACGAAATTTTGTCGTCGGTACAGCTGGACTGGGTCAAGAACCCGCATGTTGGCGGGTCCGGGAAGGTTGTGGCTAGCCCCGCTGCGGAGTCGGGAGACCAGAGAGCGCCGTTGGTGACGGCTCTGCGGCAGAGCGGGCAGTAAGGGACGGCTCGGGGCTATGCCCCGGGCTTCGATTTTACTGGCTGGAACAGCAGGTTCCCTGCGGGAATGACAGAAAGAAAGGCAAGGGCAAAGGCAGAGGCCACCGCAGATTCCCTGCGGGAATGACAGAAAGAAAGGCAAGGGCAAAGGCA
>CAXTBJ010000019.1:25949-32591 GCA_964242585.1 uncultured Bryocella sp. | reverse complement strand
AAGGTTACAGCAGATTCCTTGAGAGAATGACGAAAAGAGCACCGGCCGTCAGCAAAATGAGGTTTTAAGTTGACGGGTGGAGCGTGATCAGTTCAGGCCGCAGGATAGGGCCTTCAATATGCAGGAGCGCGAGGGAGATGGGCAGCGCGAAGCGGCGCGGCCCCACGCTGCCGGCGTTGAGGTAGAGCACCTCGTTCTTCCAGGCGATGGAGGGCTTGTGGCTGTGACCGTAGATCACTGCGCTGATTCGGGCGATTTGCGGATTGAGATCGAGATCGGGAAGGGCGTGGACGAGGTAGAGAAGATGGCCGCCGAGTTCTATAGCCTCCGTGGCGGGCAGGGTGGCGCAGGCACCGGAGCGGTCGATGTTGCCGCGAATAGCGGTCACAGGAGCAATAGACTCGAGCGAGCGTAGGATGTCCGGGTTGCCGACGTCACCGGCGTGCAGGATGTGATCGACCCCCACGAGAGCGGACAGTACCTCGGGCCGGAGCAGGCCGTGCGTGTCGGAGAGGACGCCGACACGGATTGGGTCGGTACGGCTCATGCCGACGTTAACTATAGCGGTTTTACAGAGGTGTGTGGAGCATCCACGGCAGGACACAGAGATCATTCGCTATGCACGGGATGGCGGCGGACTTTAGGCTCTGGGATTTAACCTTCCAAAAACTTTAGAGCGGATTGGCAAAGGATTAGCAAAGGGTATAGAGAACAGGCCAAGCAAAAACACCGCAGATTCGCTTCGGGAATGACAACAAAGGCGAAATGCCCTCTGTACCCTCAGCTATTCGCTTTACACCTACACGGGACAGCTCTAACGGAGGCCTGTGCCGCGCGCGGCGGGGTCGAGCAGATCGCGCAGGCCATCGCCGAGCAGATTGAAGGCGAGCACGCAGGCGGCGACGGCCAGCGAGGGAAAAAAGACGAGGTAGGGGGATTCAAACAGGTGGGAGCGCGCGGCGTTGAGCATCGCGCCCCAGGTGGCGGCGGGGGGCTGCACGCCCAGGCCGAGGAAGCTCAGGGTGGCTTCCGCCAGGACCGCGGCCGACATGCCCACGGTCGCCTGCACCAGCACCGGTTGCAGCGCATGCGGCAGGATGGAGCGCGTGAGCAGCCGAAGGTCGCCGGCACCCAAGGAGCGCGCGACCTGCACAAATTCGCGCTCGCGGACCTGGGCGACCTGAGCCCGGACCAGGCGAGCATAGCCGACCCATGCCGGCAGGGCGAGCGCAACGATCAGATCGGGCACCGTGGGGCCGAGAAAGGCCACCACGGCCACTGCCAGCAGGATGCCGGGCAGGGCCAGGAATGCATTGCCGAGGTAGACGTTGACGACGGTGTCGATCCAGCCGCCGTAGAAGCCCGCCAGAGAACCGAAAATAAGGCCGACCGTGAGCGAGAGCAGCACGACGGCAGCGGCGACGGTGAGCGAGATGCGGGCGCCGAAGATGACGCGGGACAACACATCGCGGCCGAGCTCATCGGTGCCGAAGGGGTGATGCCAGGTGGGCGGGTTGAGCCGGTGGGCAAGCTCGATGCGGGCGGGGTCGTCCGGAGCCAGCCATGGAGCGAGCGCCGCCACCAGCACGAAAATACCGAGCAGAAGGCCTCCGGCGGCGATCAGCGGATGGGAGCGCAGTCGCCGAAGTGGGTTCGCCCTCATGTGAGCCAGTGTACCGGCTGACAGGCGCGGATTTGGGAGCCGGGCTACTAACTTGCCGCGCGCTATAGCGGTTTTCCCGGAGGGATGTAGAGCAGCCGCGAGCAGAATAATAGAGATCCTTCACTACGCTCAGGATGACGGCAGACTCCCCAACTGTGCTATGCCGCTGCTCAGGATGATGGCGGACTTCTCACCTTGCACGAGAACGGCTCTAGCACCCTTCCCGCCGGATGCACGACTAAAGTCGCAAGACTGACCGAATCGTGGAAGGGCGTGACGCTATCGGGGCTGATTAGACTCCGTGTTGGCTTGGATAGAGACACCTCCACCGTTCCAAAAGGGGAAGCGCAAGCCGGTAAAAGGGGCTGTTCCAGATGGCAAGCATGAGCTCGAAAGAAACCACGATTCTCGGCATCGACTTCTTCAGCGGTACAGCGGGGCAGGCAATCGAACGGATGAAGCAGGGCGGTCTGCTGGTGGTGCCGGCAGCGCCTTCTCTGCGTGAGGTGGAGACAAACGCGAACTATCGCCAGGCGCTGCTGGAGGCGGATCTGGCGCTGCCCGACTCCGCCTTCATGGTGATGATCTGGAACCGGATGCAAGGAATGCATATGCCGCGCATCTCCGGCCTGGAGTACCTGCGCGAGCTGCTGAAGGACGACGAGGTGCGCAAGCCCGGCAATACGCTGTGGGTCATGGCTCGCGACGTGAGTGCGCAACGCAACTGCGACTGGCTGTTGCAGCAGGGCATCACGGTGCCGATGAGCTGCGTGTACATCGCGCCCAATTATGGGGAGGCGATCGAAGATACGGGGCTGCTGGAGCAGATCGAGCGCATCAAGCCGAAGCACGTGATTTTAACCGTGGGCGGCGGCACGCAGGAGCGTGTGGGGCTCTACCTGAAGCATCACCTGAGCTACCTGCCGGCCATTCACTGCATCGGCGCGGCGATTGCCTTTCTGAGCGGCGATCAGGTGCACATCCCTGTGTGGGCGGATAAGTTGTATCTGGGGTGGTTTTTCCGGGCGGCCTCCGAGCCTACACGGTATGTGCCGCGCTACTGGCATGCGCGCAAACTGTTTCACCTGATGGTGCGGTATCGGGACCGCCTGCCGGAGTTGGCTCCCCAGCGGCATTAGGCAGCGGCATGAACTCGCTGCGGTATTGACAGCTCCGGGCCGACGCCGGATGATCGGCCCAGAGGGGTGTGCCGTCTATTTCTGCCTTCGATCCTGTTCCACCGCAGCCTTTTTCTGTACGAGGGGTCTTGCTTTGCATGCGCTTCTGTCTGTTGTTCGCCCTGTTCGTCTTCCTAGCCGGCCCGGCCGTGGCGCAGGGCCCGGCCTCGGTCGCGGAGCAGTACCTGTTCCATGCCGCGAACGCGGAGCGGCTGCAGCGAGGGCTGCCGGTGCTGGTGTGGGACACGGCGCTTTATCGCGCGGCCACCTTCCACGCGGTTGAGATGGCGGCGCGCGAGTCAATCTCGCACCAGTACCCAGGGGAGGCCGATCTCGCCGGCCGTGCGGGCGGCACCGGCGCGCGATTCAGCCTGGTGGAGGAAAATGTCGCCGAGGCCCCGAACGCCCTGACCCTGCACGAAGCGTGGATGGAGTCGCCGCACCATCGCGATAACCTGTTGGACCCGGAGGTCAATCGTGTGGGCATCAGCGTGCGCAGCCGCAACGGGGAGCTGTATGCCGTGGAGGACTTCGACCGCGATGTGGAGTCGCTGTCCTACGACGAGCAGGAGATCGCCATTGCGGAGCTGCTGCGGACGACGCCGAACCTGCAAATCCAGGTGGGCGATGAGGAGGCGCGCAGCACCTGTGCGATGAGCGAAGGGTATGCGGGCCCGCGGCGGCCGTGGTTCGTGATGCGCTTCACGACGGGCGGACTGGATGCGCTGCCGGATCAACTGCGCGACCGTCTGAGCTCGGGGCGGTACCACCAGGCCGTGGTGGCGGCGTGCGCGGCCAAACGCAGCTCCCAGCCGTTCAGCAGCTATAACCTCGCCGTGTTGCTGTACCCGTAATGAGGGTGCGAGCGCATGGGTGCGAAACGGCCTTGGGCTGTGCCCGTGGAGCTTTGACGGCCCCCGCCGGGTTTGCTATAAACGTAGAAGCGCAGCCGCCCGGCTGCCCGCGTCCAAAGCGATCCTGAGTAGCTCAATGGCAGAGCATTCGGCTGTTAACCGAAGGGTTGTAGGTTCGAGTCCTACCTCAGGAGCCATCCATGGCTGTGTCTCCCCAGGTGTTTTCCGGCTCCCTGCAGGATGTACGTGGCCGATTCTTCATGTCATACCTTTAGGGCTTCGTTCACATGTCTCTAGGCCTTCGGCCAAGGCATTTATGCGAGGAGCTTCGGCCTGAGCAAAAGCTCTGCCTCTGCAGGAAGACCGCTTCAGTACAGGGGCACGGCGCCAGGCAGGGTGCCGTGCCCCCTGCCGTTTAATGGACGGCAACGTCGTCCAAGCGAAGGAACTGGTCTGTGCCGTTGCCATAGAAGCCGCAGTAGATCCGCATGGCCGTGTTGGAGCCGGAGTTGAAGGAGACCGACATCGCGGTGTAATTGGGGGCGGCGTTGTAGGTCTTTTCTGTGTGAGTGGTGCCGGCGGTGTTGCTGGCGCCAAAGTAGACCGTGTTGGAGGAAAAGTTGTTCAGCATCCAGCCGGTGAGCGTGTAGTTGGTGTTGGGCTGGACGGGGATAATCTGGCTGATAGCGTTCCAGTTGGTCGTGGAGTCGCGTATCCAGGCATTGTTCACGCCGGAGTGGGCAAAACCCGCACTCAAATCGACGCCGTGTGCATCGGGACCCTCCACCGTCCAGGGGGAGGAGAGTGAGCTCGAGGTCTGTTGCTCGAAGCCGGGGTCCTGGATCAGGTTGAGGCCGTTGGTCGTTGCGCCATAGGTGACACTCAGCTGATTGATGGAGGAGAAATAGGCGGGGGCGCCGAGCGTGCCGATGATGCGAACGCCGTCTCCGGTGGTTGCGGGAAAGGTGAGCGTATAGGTGGTTTGCGATCCTGCCGCGTTGCTGTACGGATAGGCGGGCGAGATGGTGGAGCTCACGTCGGTCCACTGAAAGTTTCGGCGTACCTGAACCCTTAGATTGCCGGCGTACCAGCCGCCGTTTGAGAACATCGTTCCGGTTCTGTAGGTGACTGTGTCGATGTTGTAAGGCTGGGGCCAGGTGTAGCCCCACCAATCGGAGGTCTTGCTTTCTTCGTCGTAGTCATCTTCGCTGCGACTGCTGCCGGAGGAGAGCTGATCGGTGCAGTTTGCGCCACAAAGCGTGCCGTAATGCGTGCTTTTGCTGATGGCCCGGGCGCCGGGAGCAAGGGCGAGGTCGGTGTTCGATGCCGTGTTGCCGGCGGAGGCTGTCCCTGCCGCGGTGAACGATAGCTTGCGGAGGGCGAAGGTGTAGGCCGGGTCCCCGCTGCAGCAGACGTTGCTCTGGAGGTACATGCTGAGCCCGTCGGAGCTGATGAACTTGGAAGGGATGGAGGTGCCGTACTGGCCGCGGTTATTGGCTCCCCGCAGCGGGCCGAAGTCCGCGGTAGCGGGCGCGACCGTGCTGCCGAAGGTGCCTGCGGCGATGTGGCTCCAGGGCCCCCAGGGTTGGGGCGCTTCGTAGAGCTCATGCGTGCTGCACGACCAGGAGGTAAAGAGATACCGGTGTAACGGGGCATCGTAGACGGCGCCGCCCTGGGCGATGACCTTGTCTGAACTGGGGCAATCGGTGCCGAACATGGTGGGGTAGAGGAGCCTTGTATCCCTGATCACCGGCTGCTTCTGTGTGATGTCGCTGGACCAGGTGGGCGATGCCGGGTTGGTGCCGGAATAAAACTGCCACGCCGAGCGCGTGAGCACGGCATTGCTGGGCACGCGGGCGAGGAAGACGGCCTGCTGATCGCGCCAGGTCTGGTCTAATCCGTAGGCGTACACATAGCCGTCGACGGCGTTCGCGGAGTCCTGGCCGAAGTCGAGAAACAGGATGGTGGTGAACAGCGCCGCGACGGACTCGTTGGTGTTGTTGGCTGAACCGAACATGGGCGTGCTCGACGGGGTGGACCAGGTAGCGCCATGGTTTGTGGACATGACAATGGACGCGGCGGGGGCGTATTCAAAGTCCTTCTCGTTCAGGTTCTGAAAGGCGAGGTACAGCGCTCCGTTCAGACAGAGCATACCGGTGGGCTTGTCCGTGTAGCCGGTGCTGCCGTTGTAGGGCATACCGGTGTAGTCGCGGCCGGCGTCGCCGTAGACGGTGGTTCCGGTAAGATTCGGCGGCGTGCCCGCGATGGAGGAGACCTTCATGGCGACGTTGGAGCCGCCGAAGCCGGTGCCGTCGCCGTTGGCGGCGTAGAGATTGCCATCGTTGGACCAGCAGCTGGGCCAAAGGTCGCCGTTGCCGTTCGGGGTCAGGTAGGTGGAGTAGGCCTCCTCCGCGACGGTGCTGAAGAAGGTGCTTTGCGGCGGGGTTTGCGCGACGGCGCGGCGCGTGAACGCGAGCAGAGCGAGCAAACTGAGGAACAGAAGGAAAACGGAACGACGACCACTCGACGACAGGGAATTCATGGGACCTCATGCAGGGGCTAGGGAGGGGCAAGCGTTCTGAGCGCACAGAAAGGAGCGGCGCTCAAATGTGGGGAGCGGGAATTCCTCGCGGCAGACAAGTGAGGGCGGGTCTGGGCAGGGCGCGAAGAGGTTTTGAGGCGATCCGAACTACGATGTGCTTATTTAAACGTTTTACTAAGCGGCGCGACTATACCACACCGATCTTCCTTTTGTCAAACTGTTATGATCCGGCTCCCTGGCTAATTACGCTCCTGCTCCCCGACGATCTGGACGCGGCAATTGAGACGCGGCAATTGAGACGCGGCAATTGAGATCAGCGTCGAGGGAGTCAGGGCGGTGCGGGGTGCAGGTCTATGTGCCGCGCCTACGCCGTTGCAGGTAGAAGTGCGTTGGCCTCGGCAGGGC
>CAXTBJ010000019.1:0-25849 GCA_964242585.1 uncultured Bryocella sp. | reverse complement strand
TCTATGTGCCGCGCCTACGCCGTTGCAGGTAGAAGTGCGTTGGCCTCGGCAGGGCTTGAAGCGGCATCCATGTGTTCCTGATAAGGCGTTTGTGAGCGATTTTGGGCGCGCCGGCGGAGGTCGCGGAGGGTGGGCAGGACGTCGCCCAGGCGCGCGGCTTCGGCACTCGGCGTTCCGAAGGCGAAATACAAGCGGTGGAACAGGGTGTAGAGCTCGTCCGCGAGCTGGGCGGAGGCCGGTTGCGGACGGTACTCGGTGTAGGCCGGGCAGAGCGCGTCCTGGGCTTCCTCCACGGAGCGGAAATCACCCGCGGCGAGGAAGGCGAAGATGACCGCGCCCAGGCTGGTGGCGTCCTCGGTCTGGACGAGGACCGGCTTGTTCAGGATATCGGCGTAAACCTGATTGAGCGTGGGATTGCGTTTGGGGATGCCGCCGCCGTTGATCACGCGCCGGATGACGGTGCCGTGTTCGGCCATGCGCTCCAGGATGACCCGCGTGTGGAGCGCGGTGCCTTCGATGGCGGCGAAGAGCTCGTCGGCCGCGGTGTGAGCCAGGTTCCAGCCCAGGGTCACGCCGCCGAGCAGCGGATTGACCAGCACGGTCCGGTCGCCGTTGTCCCAAACCAGGCGCAGCAGACCGGTCTGGCCCACGGACATGCCTTCGAGGGCGCGTGAAAGTTCGGCAACACTCGTGTGGGCGCGCCCCGCGATGGCCCCAAACACATCGCCCACGGCGGACAGGCCGGCTTCGACCCCCACCTGGTGGGGCTCCACGGAGCCGGGCACGACGCCGCATACGCCGGGAACCAGGTCTTCGCGCTCGCTGAGGCCGATGATGCATGTGGAGGTGCCGATGACGTTAACCACATCGCCGAGGCGGATATTGGCGGCGATCGCGTCCCAGTGGGCGTCCAGTGCGCCGACCGGGATGGGGATGCCGGGAGCGAGGCCGAGTTGCGCGGCCCAGAAGGGGCTGAGGGTGCCGGCGATCTCCTGCGAGGTGCCGAAGCGGCCGGTGATCCTGTCCCGCATACCGGCTAGCAGGGGATCGACGGAGACGAGGAAGTCCTCCGGCGGCAGACCGCCCCAGCGCGGGTTCCACATCCATTTGTGACCCATGGCGCAGATACTGCGCGGCAGCTTCGCCGGGTCCGTGATGCCGCACAGGGTGGCGACGACCATGTCGCAGTGCTCGAGCGCGGTGACGAAACGCGGGCGGTCGGCCGGATTGTGGCGCAGCCAGTGCAGCAGCTTGGCCCAGCCCCATTCCGACGAGTAAGCCCCGCCACACCAGGCGAGACCCTCGAAGCCCTCACCATTGCGGTAGCGGCGGCCGGCTTCGGTGATCTCCGCCGCCTCGCGGGAGGCACGGTGATCGCACCACAGGTAGTAATCGCTGAGTGGCTCGAGGTTATCGGTCACCACCAGCGGACTGGAGCCGGTGGTGTCGAGAGCCACGGAGCGGATCTCCTGGCCGTCGACGCCGCTGGTGGCCAGAGCCTCGCGCATGGCCGCGACCAGGGCGTTCATCTGATCCGCGTGCCGCTGCGTGGCCAGGTCATGATCGATTGGGGAGCGCAGCAACGGATACGAGGCGGTGGCATAGCCGAGCGCGCCGCGATGACGATCAAAGATAGAGACGCGAACGCTGAGGGTTCCGAAATCGACGCCGGCGACAATACTCAAGGGAGGCTCCTGTGTGTGGTGCAAGCGGTGCGGGTGCCGGTTTGGCGTGACTTTACAGGGTGACGCCCTTGCGAAGGATGATGTTGCCGTAGGGGCGAAGTTCGCCGGTGATAAGGATGCAGAACGCCGCCGCGGACCGTGTGTAGAAGTCCTGGCGGGGGAGACGCTCGGGGGTTGATGTGGCCGGGGCGTGCTTGCGGATGGCGGCAAGGTACTCGGCCTCCAGCAGCGGATCGAGTTCGCCGGGCAGATTCGGCTGCATCATGGCGAGACCTTCGAGCGCGAACAGCGGAGCGATGGCCTCCAGCAGGGGAGGCACGGCCAGGCCGTCGGCGCGCAGCGTGCGTTTGCCGAGCGAATGGCCCGGGAAGTGAGCGTCGGCGAGTACAAGATCATCGCCGTGACCCATCTCATGAAGCGTCTTGAGCAGATCGGGGCCGATCAGTGGCGAGATGCCCTTCAACATGGAGGTCTCCAAGGTCTGTGTGTCTGAATCGCTATGCTTTTTGTATCAGCCGAGACTTGCATCAGCCGAGCGGGCCGACTCGCAGGCCGGCTTCGAGGAGCGTGGCGCCTTTGACCCGTTGCGATCGACCGAAGGCGTGAACCGTGTATGTTTTGTTCGGCTGTGCGCCGGCAACCCGCAACAAAAATGTGCGCTGCCGGGCGGGCGAGGTGAGCTGAAAGGAGATGGTGGAGCCATCGATCTCGACGCCGCTGAGGGTGCACTCGTCGATGCCGACGCCCTGTCCCGCTTTCAGGTCGATGAAGGCATCGCCGAAGACCGGGGACAGCATTTCGATGGTGGTCATGGCGCTGCCGGTGCCCCAGTGGAAGCCTGTCAGGGCGCCGGGCTCATCGCTGTATCCCTTGTGTGCCCAGTTCTCCCAGGGGGCGACGGCGAAGGTCGAGCGGGCGGCGGCGACGGAGCGTTCGAGGTAGGCGAAGTCGCCGGTGGCCCGGTAGTAATCGGCAAGCACCATCGCGGCGTAGGCCTGGCGGGCGTCGCTCCATTCGGCATCGGTGTTCTGGGTGGTGAAGCCGCCGATCAGCGCGGGAGTGAACTCCGGGTTGTTCCAGACCTGCTGTGTCAGGAGCAGGTAATCGAGCATCTGCGTGCCGCCATCGAGATAGCGGCGCTGTCCGGTGGCCTGGTACAGCGCGAGCATGGCCTGCACGCTTTGTATTTCGGCGAGGTTGTTTTGCGGAAACTGCGCGGTCCAGGGATCATAGAAGTCGAACTTTTTATGCGCGCAGGAGAGATACGTTTCGAAATCGAACCAGCGCTGTCGGGGAATCACTTCACGTTGCAGGAAGTCCATGGCATGTTCAGCGGCCTGCAGATAGCGTGGGTCCTGCGTGCTGTGAGAAAGCGTGATGAGAAAGAGCGCGGAAGGACCCATCTCGGCGTTGAAGTCGCGAAACTGCTCATTCGGCTGCAGCGAGGAGGCAACGTACCAGGAGGGGATCACGCCCGTGGCCCCCTGCTGCTTGAGCAGGAAGTCACCATAAGGTTTAACGAAGGCCAGGATCTCCGCCTTGCGCGCCGGCACAAGATCGTCGGCCCAGCGCAACATCCAGTACGCCGTCCAGGACATGGAAAACGCGTGGTAGTTGCCGGTGTAGCCGGCCCAGCCGTCGCCGGAGATCCAGCGCTTTTCCCCGAGCAGATAGATGGTGCCGAAGGCGCCGTCTTTCTGCGGCGCGGACAGGATCAGATTGAGGATGCTCTCCGCCTTGGCCATCATGGCGGGGTCATGTGTCGCGCGGCCGTTCAGGTACCAGCCGTACGCGGTGCGCAGACTTTCAAACCATGCGTTGAACCAGGCGTCCGAGTGGTAGTTGAGCCAGTCGCCGTTTTCATTGCGATTGCTGAGGAGGGTGCCGCAGCTCTGAGCGCCGCTGTGATTCATGCTGCGATCCACGCAGGGAAAACCCGTGTAGATACGATCGGCATAGGTGTGCCAGGCGTCCTGGCGCCAGGAGTCGAAGGAGCTCAACTCGGGCCGCAACGCATTCTGCTGGGCGGACGGTGAGGCGAGCAGCGCAGGATGTCCCATGCGCTGCCACAGCAGATGCGTGACGCGCCGATAGCCCTGCCGCGGCGGCTGTGCCGAAAGCGCCACCGTGTACTCATAGTGAACCGTGTTGTCCAGCGGGGCGATGGTGCCGTAGAGCGAGCGCCGGAAGAAGCTGTGGTCGTGCGGCTCGGTTGGGATGTCTCCGAAGGCGATCCACGGCAAGGGTCCCGAGGTGACATCGAGATCGAGCGCGCGTGTTTCAGCGTGATGCTCGCTGAGTGTGGGCAGCAGCGCGGCGAAGACCGCATCCTGCTGCAGCATCACGGCCGGCGACTTGAAGCCGTAGGTAGGGATGACATCGTCGGACTCCTGCTTCAGGTTCTGCGACCAGACAAAGTCGAGCGGGCCGGTGTGGTTATCGATCACCGTGTGCTTGGCGGGCAAAAAATCGTAGCGGTCCTCCGCCGAGCAGAGGATGACGCCTTTATTCAGGGTGAGGCGAGTCGCTACATGCAGCAGGTCAGGCTCCGCATCGAGGCTGAGATGCTGCTCAAAGCTGCCGATGCCGTTGCAGGTGCCCGACAGCAGAAGGCCGAATCCGGTGCTCTGCACCTGCTGTGCGGCGCAGGATTGCATACCGTCAAAGGTGCGCACATGCAGCGAGCCCGAGCCGTCGAGCGCGGGCAGCCAGGCACCGTGATCGCGAACGAAGAGGCGTTCCGTGACGTGTCCGTTCTCCGAGCCGGCTTCGACGCGGAAGCTGGTGGTGGTGAGCTGCTGCAGGGTCTCGGCATGGGTTTGAGTGGTTTGAGTGGTTTGCGTTTGGGCTCGCCCGGGCGCGCATCGCGCGAGAAGCAGCAGAAAGATCAACGGCAGGGGTAGGCGGCGGAGGTTCATGGATGGGCCTTGGCTCCGTCTTCAAAGTGTGGGGCGTTGTAGGGCCGCAGCACCGACCGACCGAAGTAGAGTGTGGCGGGCTCCGCGGGCGAGAGGCCGAAGATAAAACTCTGGCCCGGCACAAAGCGCTGGCGCAGCTCGAAATTTTCAAAGGCGATGCCGTCCAGCACGGGCGCGGTCGAAGCCCAGTACACGCGGCGGGCGTTGACGCGCAGCCGCAGGTCCGGCTGCACCTCCGATCCGGGCACGCGCCAGTACTGTGTCAGCTTGGGCAGCGTGTAGGGCCAGTGATTGGTGTCGTTTCCGGCGGTCTTGCCGGGGTCGGGCTCGTCGGTGGTGGCGTAGACGACGGCATCGCCGTCCGTGTTGCGCAGCAGGTCCGCAAGAGGGAAGCTGCTGCCCTCGACAAAGGCCGTGCCGAGGTAATCGCCAAAGAGCTGCCGGCTGCTGACGGTCGCCTCCTTGAGCCAAAGCAGGCGCAGCCGTTCGTAGTTGCCCATAGTCGCGGTCAGGGTGAGCTCTTCGAGCGGCGGGCTGTCCGGTTCGGCGAAGGCTTGCAGGCGGATCTCGCTGGGTCGATCGCTGTCGATGGAGACGAGGAGGAAGACATGGGCGCCGTTGGCGGTGTAGCGCTCGACGTCGATGCGGACCGAGAGGCGCTCGACTGTGACCTTGCCGGCGTGAAGCGTTTCCAGCCTGCCGGCGAGCGCATCGGCATTGCCGGAGGCGTCGACGGTCATGCGCTTGCCCCGTTTGCCGGGGTCGAGCTGGCTCATCTCCAGCTCGCTGAAGGCCATGCGGTCAAACCGTGAACCCGGACCCTTGACGACGGGCTCCACGGCGATGAAGTTCAGCAGCTCGTTTTGCAGATTGCCGTCGCTCCAGGGGCCGACCCGGATCAGGCCGCGCGGACCGCGAATGCCGCCCGGGGAGTCCAGGCCGAAGACGACCCCGTCACGCCGCCCCCAGGTGAGCGGATCGCCGGGATGCGCGGGGCGGACCCAGGGTGAACTCATGGATGTGCTCTGGGGTGAGTTCTGAGGCAAATTTGGGGGCAAGCTCTGGCCCAGGGCCGCCAGTGCTCCTCCTCCGACGATCGCCGCAGCGACCAGAACGCGACGCAAAGGCCCGGAGAAGGGAACGGAGCATCGGGTGCGGGAGCGAAGCATCGAGGTGGTCATAGCGGAACGGCGACAGGGCACGAGCATCCTAGCAAGAAATTTAATCGTTTCACAAGGGGGATCTTTCCCCTGCGGCTTCCCCGGCCCCGGCATTCGCGTGGTGTCGCGGCTCCCCCCGCGGCAAGCAGTCCGGCAAGCACCCCGTTCAGGACTCCCCGGTCAAGGCGTGTTGTTCGGTGCGGGACCGTGCGCCTTTTCCGATAGACTCACGCCTATATGGCGACCATCATCGAAGTTGCCGAGCGGGCGAAGGTATCCATCGCCACGGTCTCCAATGTGATCCGGGGAACGCGCCGGGTGAGCGAAGACTTGACGCTGCGGGTGCGCACGGCCATCCAGGATCTGAACTATTCCCCCAATGAAATTGCGCGCAGTTTGAAGATCAAGCAGACGCGAATGCTGGTGTTGGTGCTACCGGACATCACAAATCCCTTCTTCCCGGAGATCATTCGCGGGGCGGAGGACGCCGCCATCGAGCGCGGTTATTTTCTGTTGACCGCCAACACCAATGAGCAGACCGACCGCGAGCGCCGCATCATGACGGCCCTGCGGTCGTACCGGATCGACGGCATTCTGCTGGCCTCCACGGAGGATGCGCGCGGGCACGAGGTGAGCCATATCGCCGATGTGGTGAACGGCGGCGTCTCGGTAGTCTGCCTGGACCGCACGGTGCCGGATGTGGAGACGGATGCGGTGCTGCTGGACAACGTGGGCGGAGCGAGGGAGTGCGTGCTGCACCTGATCGAGCAGGGGCATCGCCGCATCGGTATCATCACGGGCAGCCTGCATCTGCAGACGGGGTACGAACGGCTGCAGGGGTATAAGCGCGCGCTGGAGCAGGCGGGCCTGCCGGTGGTGAAGCAACTGATCGCGGAGGGCGACTTTCGGGCGGAGTCGGGCCGGGTGCGCGCCACGGAGCTGCTGCGGCTGCGGTCCAGACCCACGGCCATCTTCACGTGCAACGGGCTGATGGCGTCAGGAGCCCTGGGCGCGTTCGAGCGCCTGGGTGTGCGCTATCCCGAGGACGTGGCATTGGCAACCTTTGACGATATCGCGGTGGACCATGCCTTTCATGCGCACCTGACGGCCGTCATCCAGCCGAGCTACGACATGGGCTACAGAGCGGCCTCGATCCTGATGGACCGGATCGAGGGCAAGCTGGGCGAAGCGCCGGTCACGGTGCGGGTACGGCCCTCGCTGGTGTTGCGGGATTCGACGGCCAAGCGGCTGGAGGGCGAGAGCCGGCGGGTGCGCATTAAAAAAACAGCTTGACAGCGATGGGGAGGGGATGGGTATATTCACGGCGCAGTTAAAGGTTTAAATTTTGGAGCGCCCAACCATGAAACGCACTTCTCGTGCCCTCTCCGCGGCCGTCGCCGTCCTGGTGCTGCCGCCGTTTTACGCATCAGGTCAAGCCAACCGCGGCGCTATCAAGGGCGAGGTCCACGACCAACAAAACGCCTCGGCCCCCGGAGCCGATCTGACGCTCACCAATGAGCAGACCGGCGCTATTCTGCACTCGAAGTCACTGTCGGCCGGCGATTACTCCTTTGTGGATCTGCTGCCCGGGCTGTACACATTGCAGACCACCGAGGCGGGATTCGGCAAATCGATTCAGCAGCACATCACCGTCGCGGTGGGGTCCACCCTTGCACTGAACGTGACCCTGCTGCCGGCCAGTGTGGAAAGCACGGTCACGGTGGTGGCCGATAACAATTCGGTCGATACGCAGACCTCGGAGATCGGCACGGTGATCACACCGCGCGAGATCGCGGATCTGCCGGTCCCGATGAGTAACGATTCGCGCAATCCGCTCAGCTTTGTGGTGCTGACGCCGGGCGTGGCCGGCTCCGAGCCCGGCGCCTCGCCCGACTATCGCCTGCACATCAGCGGTTCGCCCAGCGACTCGAACGAGACCTACATCGACGGCGTGCCGGTAGCCAATACCCTCTACTCGGGAGACGTCTCGCTGAACCATCCGCCGATCGACGCAATCAGTGAGTTCAAGGTCATCAACAACAACCAGAGCGCGCAGTACGGCTTTGCGAGCAGCGAGGTCTCCTTTGCGTTCAAATCCGGAACCAACGCCTTTCACGGGGGCCTGTTTGAATTTCTGCAGAACGATAAGCTGAACGCCAACGGCTACGTGGGCAACGCCCTTGGAGAACCGCGCGCCCCGCTGAAGCAGAATGAGTACGGCGGCACCCTGGGCGGTCCGGTGCGCATCCCCAAGCTCTACAACGGGCACGACAAGACCTTTTTCTTTGTGGAGTATTCGCAGTTCGCTTGGCGGCCGAGCTCAAACAATGCGAGCTTGACGACCTTTCCGAATGCCTACCGGACCGGTAATTTCACGCAGGCCCTGGGAGCGCAGCTCACCGATGCGAACGGAAACCTGATCACGGATGCGCTGGGCCGTCCCGTGTTTAACGGCGAGATCTACGATCCGCACTCGGACCGTACGGTAACGGGACCGAATGGGCAGCAGTACACCGTGCGCGATCCCTTTCCGGCCAATCAGATCCCCACCACGGCAATTTCGGGCATCTCGCAGAACGTGTTGAACGCTTTTCCGATGGCGACCAACAACGGCATCAACGACAATTTCTTCCGTGTGCAGTCCACCAAAAACGACGAGCACCGGCTGGTGGTGAAGATCGACGAGACGATCACGCCGAAGCACAACATCTCCGGCAGCTACTTCATGGGTACCTACAACAACGGTGACAACGGCACGCTGAACGCGTTCAGCAGCTCGGTGGTGGCGGCGCCCACGCACCAGTTCCGGTTCTCTTACAACTACACGCATTCACCACGCGTGACCAATAACCTGAATGCAGGCTTTCTGCGCGATACCAACAATACGGGACCCAACGAATTGGGTCCGGGGCTGTCCGCCCTGGGTATCAACGGCCTGCCGGCTCCGGCGGGGGCATCGCCCTATCCCCTCATCAATCTGCTGGGCGCCCTTTCCACGACGACGGGATCGGGCGGCACCAACATCGATGCGGAGAACCGTTTTCTGGTGAACGACAATCTCAGCCTCACCTACGGCAAGCACAATCTCACGATCGGCGGCGAGCTTCGCCGGCTGCAGCGCAACGAAAACAATATCGGCTCGCCGCAGTTCAGCTTCGATCCGACGGAGACCGGGCTGAACGGCATCGGCTTTGCCAATGGGCAGCCCGTCTCGATTCCGGCGGGAACGGGAAACTCGGGAGCGAGCTTCCTGTTGGGAGCCGTGGATTTTTCGATCGCAAGCTTTCCAGTGTCGCAAGGGTACCGCTGGCTGCAGACAGGCATGTATGCGCAGGATGACTGGCGCGCACGCAACAACCTGGTCCTGAATCTGGGCGTGCGCTACGACATCCAGGTGCCGCGCACGGAGGTAAACGGATACGCGTCCACGGTGGACGTAAATCTGCCCAATCCGGCCGCGGGCAATCTGCCCGGAGCGTATACGTTCTATGGAACGGGAACAGGCCGCAATGGGAAAACCCGTATCGGCGAGATCGACTTCAAGGCCTTTCAACCGCGGATCGGTTTCGCGTGGACGCCGTACCCGGACCAGAAGACGGCGGTGCGTGGCGGCTATGCCATCACACGGCCCGACGGCAATGACAATCTGGAGAACGGCATCGGCTCGAGCGAGTACAGCATCGGCTTCTCCGGTGAAGCGGTCGCCTCGCATCCGGGCAATACGGCGGGCGATCCGGCGTTCTTCTGGAACAATGGGTTTCCGGCGCAGGGCGTCACCTCGCCCGTGCTTAGCCCGGGCATCCTGGTGGGGCTGACCAATCCCGCGATCATCTATCCCAAGTCCGGCATTCCACCGACACAGATGAACTGGGCGCTGCAGATTCAGCAGGAGTTCCCCGGCAAGATGGTGGGTACGCTCGGCTATGTCGGCTCGCACTCTTACCATATCGGCGTGTGGTCGAAGCCGAACGAGATCAATCCCGCTGTGGCCGCCAAGTACGCCGGGGCCGCAGCCAGCGTGGGGCTGCCGTTGAATGTGTTCCTGACACAACCGATCAACAGCCCCGCGGCTGCGGCCGCGGGCATCACGGCCCCGTTCCCCAACTTCGTGAATGCCATCGGCGCCGCCGGCGCGACCATCGGGCAGGCGCTGCGGCCGTTTCCGCAGTACGGCAGCGTGGATAACCCAATCGATCCGATCGGCAGCGTCTCCTACAACGGTCTGCAGAGCAGCCTGCAGCGCCGCTTTTCCAACGGCCTGACGTTCCTGCTGGCGTACACCTATTCAAAGACGATGGGCAATGTGGATTCCAATAACGGATCGAGCTCGGGAGCGGAAAACGCGCAGTACTCGGCTTCGTTCTATCAGGACTATTACAACCCGCGGGGAGCACGCAGCGTAACCAGCTCCGACATCCCGCAGGTGATCGCGCTGAGCTACACCTATGAGCTGCCGGTCGGCAAGGGCAAGGCCTTTCTGAACCGCGGCGGGGTTGCCAATGAGGTGCTGGGCGGATGGGAGGTTTCGGGCATTCAGCAATATCAGAGCGGCCGGCCGATCCACATCGAATACGATGCCTTCGGTCAGAACGATCCATACTTCGCCACCGACGGCTACAGCTTCCGGCCCGATCTGGTGCCCGGGGTTCCGCTCAAGAATCCGGGGTACAACCGGAGCTGTTCCGGTCCGATTCAGCCGACACAGGTTGGCCGCAACGCCTGCCAGTTTTACATCAACCCATCCGCGTTTGCGTTCCCCGCAGCGGGCCAGTTCGGCAACGCGCCGACCTTTCTCTCCGGTCTGCGGCTGCCCTGGTACCTGAATGAGAACCTTTCAGGCTCCAAGCGGTTTCAGCTGTATGACAACGTTCGCCTGCAGTTCCAGGCCAATGCGTTCAATCTGCTGAACCGGACGATCTTTTCCAACGGGGGCAATGCCAACACGTTTATCTTCAATAACGCGCCGTCAAGCCTGTCCGCGGCGTCGCTGGCCAGCACGGGCTCCGTCTTCGGTATTCTTACGGCGCAGCAGAACGGAGCGAGAATCATTCAGTTCGCGTTGAAGTTGGAGTTCTAGTTTGGGAGCTCGTACGTTGTGGATCGGTCTGGTATGCTGCGCCGTGCCCGTGAGCATGGCGCAGGGTACCGGCTCCGCGTTGGAAAATGACCTGCGCGCGGCGGGGCAGGCGCAGGCGCAAGGGGACTGCCATACAGCAGCACGAGAGTACGGCGCCGCGGTGCGGCTGCTGCCGGCCAGCGGCGAGCTACGCGCAAACGAAGGGATTGCCCTGTACTGCGATGGGCAGACGGAGGCAGCCATTGCAGCGCTGCAAAGGGCCGAGGCGCTGAAGGCGTCCCTGGTAGCGCCGCACCTATTTTTAGGTCTGGCGTGGCATCGGCTTGCGGAATACGCGAACAGTGCTAGGGAGCTGGAGATTGCCGTGCGCCTGAACCAAGCCGATCCCACCGCACACCTCTGGTTGGGATACACCTATGCTTCGCAGGCACGATATGGGCTCGCGGAGGTCCAGTTTGAAGAGGTGCTGCAGGCGGATGCGGGGAATATGGATGCAGCGTATGCGCTCGGCGAGAGTGCGTTGGCGATCGGCAGCGAGACGGCTCGGAAGCTCGTGGCTCTGAATCCGAAGAGCCCATGGCTGCTGCGGCTGGTGGCGGAGCAAGACGCCCTACGCAGCGAAGGCGTCTCGGCAAAGAGGACAGAGAATGAAGTGGCGCAGCCGGGATCGCTGAGCCCTTCGGTTGCCGCCGCACAGGAACAGCAGCTGTACCAGCAGGCACATGACGCCGAGGTGAAGGCGCGCGAGGCCTTCCAGGCAGTGCTGGGGGGCGCGCCCGATTCGTACAGAGCCCATGAGATCCTTGCCGACAGCGAGGCCGCACGGCAGCAGCAGGACGCCGCACTGGCCGAGTACGAAACGGTGCTGAAGCTGAATCCAGGGCTGCAGGGTATCCATGAATCCATGGCCTTCTGCCTGATGCTGGATCAACGGTTCCCCGAGGCGTTGGCTGCGCTGCGCGCGGAGCAGACCCTGCAGCCGCGCTCCGCCCAGGTGATGACCGAGATTGGGCGGGTGCAGCTGGACAGCGGCGATGGCGCGGGGGCGATTGCGTCGTTGCGCGCGGCGCTGAGCCTAAGCGCACCGCGCGCAGAGGCCTGGGTGCTGCTGGGAAAGGCCTTGCTGCAGGCCGGCGATACGGTGGGGGCGATTCAGAATCTTGAGATCGCCGTCACGAAGGAGGCGAATGCGCCCCTGCCCTACTACCTGCTCGCCCGAGCCTATCGCAAGGTGGGCAATCGCGAGGGTATGACGGAGGCGCTCGCGGCGTTTCGCAGGCTTTCAGCGGATGAGGCGGAACGGCGTGCCATGGAGCGCACCACCCAGGGACCGCACGCGGCGCCGCCGCTGCTGACCGCGGAGGATGTGCAGGATGCCAAGAAACTTGCCGCAGCCAATCCGTAGCGTGAGGCGCCGCGGCGCCAATGATTTGAGTTTTGATCGCTGAAATGCAACTGAGGAAGGTGGAGGAAAGGCTTATATGGAAGGGATTGCAACAGGGAACCGTTACCCCATGAAGGAAGCGGTTTTGGTTACGAGCGGTGACCTGCGTGAGGCGGCGAACAAGACCTGCTGGCCGGCACAGGAACAGCTGGAGGCGCAGCTCACACGGTGTTTCGCGGAGCGGGGCGTTATGCTCAAGCGAGCCTTTCCGGTCGATGCGGCCAAGGGCCACGGCTTTGTGTCCAGCCAGCGCATGGGTATGGACATCGCGGCAACCATCGATCCCGAGGCGAACCTTGTCTTCGCCACCGCGGCATGGCAGTACACGCATCACGTATTGCCTGGCCTGCGCAGTCATCGCGGCCCCATTCTGACTGTGGCGAACTGGTCCGGTCAGTGGCCGGGCCTGGTGGGCCTGCTGAATTTGAACGGCTCGCTGGTGAAGGCCGGCGTGCCCTTTTCCACGCTGTGGAGCGAACAGTTCGACGACGCATATTTTCTGACGAAGCTGGGCGAGTGGATCGGGGAGGGCAGCGTGACGCACGATCTGTCGCATGTGCGTGAGCTGCGGCCCGAGACCCTGCCGCGGGAAGCGGCCGCGCTGGGGGCGAAGCTGGCGACGGCGTTGCAGGCGCGCAAGATTATTCTGGGCATCTTCGATGAGGGCTGCATGGGCATGTACAACGCCATCATTGACGACGAGATGCTGAATCCCGCGGGCTTCTTCAAGGAGAGGCTGAGCCAGTCGGCGTTGGTGGCGCGCATGCGGACAGTGGGCGAGCCCGAAGCACAAGCGGTGCGCCAATGGCTGGATGCCAAGGGATTGAGGTTCAATCTTGGGCTCGATCCCAAAACGGAGCTGACCGGGGAGCAGGTGTTGGAGCAGTGCAGGATGTACATCGCCGCCCTGCGCATCGCGGATGATTTTTCCTGCGACACCATCGGCATTCAATACCAGCAGGGTTTGAAAGACATGGTGCCGGCCTCCGATCTGGTGGAGGGCCTGCTCAATAACCAGGAACGGCCGCCCGCTTACCGTGAGGGCACGCATGAAGAGCTGTATCCCGGCGGACCCCTGCCGCATTTCAATGAAGTAGATGAGTGCGCCGGCGTCGACGGCGTGGTTACCAACCGGGTGTGGCGCGCGCTGGGCTTCGATCCCTCCACGACACTGCACGATGTACGCTGGGGCGCTGAGTTCGCGGGGCAGTTTGTGTGGGTGCTGCAGATCTCCGGCGGGGCGCCGCCGAACCATTTTGTCGACGGTTATGCGGGAGCGCGCAGCGATCGCCAGCCCGTGATGTATTTTCCGCTGGGCGGGGGCACGCTGAAGGGTGTGGGGCGCGAGGGGTCCATTGTGTGGAGCCGCGTTTTCGTGGAAGGCGGAGGCCTGCACGTGGATATGGGGCTGGGCTCCGTGCTGGAGCTGCCGGAGCAGGAGACGCAGCGCCGCTGGGGGAACACCACCGCGGAATGGCCGATGGTGAATGCGGTGTTTCACGGTATCTCGCGAGATTCGTTCATGGGACGGCATCGCGCGAACCATGTCAGTATCGCCTATGCCCCAACGGCGGAGGACGCGCAAAAGGCGCTTGCCGTGAAGGCGGCGATGCTGCACGAGCTGGGCGTTGTCGTGCACCTTTGCGGGACCGTGGACCTCACTTAAACAAGAGACGGTCGGCAGCACAAACACGCAAGCAGCAGTCAAGATGTAAGGATGGGTATGAGAATTTCGGCACGCGTTATCAAGAGCACGGCGGTAGGGGGCCTGGGAGGTCTCCTGTTCGGTTTCGACACCGCCGTCATCTCAGGCACAACGGCGCAGTTGACGCAGCAGTTTCATCTATCGCAGGCCGCGCTGGGGAACACCGTGGCGAGCGCCCTGTGGGGAACGGTGCTCGGCGCAATCTTCGCGGGCGTGCCTGGACAGAAGTTTGGGCGGCGCGACAGCCTGCGCGTCATGGCTGCTTTTTATGTGCTGTCCGCGCTGGGCTGCGCGGCGGCGTGGAATCTACCGTCGCTGATCGTGTTCCGATTTATTGGCGGTCTGGGGATCGGTGGATCTTCCGTGCTTGGCCCGATGTACATCGCGGAGCTGGCGCCGACGGAATGGCGCGGTCGGCTGGTCGGCTTCTTTCAGGTCAATATCGTGGTAGGCATCCTGCTGGCCTATATGTCCAATGCGGCGCTGGGTGCGATGCACCTGGGCGCGTCGGAGTGGCGTTGGCAGCTGGGGGTATCGGCGATTCCGGCATGCCTGTTCCTGATCATGTTGTTCTTTATCCCGCGCAGCCCGCGCTGGTTGATGACGCAATCCCGTACCGGCGAGGCCCTGGGCGTGTTGCGCACCCTGGGCGTGCCTGACCCGGACCGTGAGATGGAACAGATCCTGGCCGCGCTGCGTGAGGAGGGCACCGGCCATCAAGATTCGCTGCTGTCCCGCAAATATCGTGTGCCCGTGATGGTGGCGATCACGGTGGGCATGTTCTCGCAGCTGACGGGCATCAACGCGGTGCTGTATTACCTGAATGACATTTTCAGCTTCGCCGGCGCATCACGGGTTTCGGCCAACCTGCAGGCCATCGCCGTGGGCGCAACGAATCTGGTGGCGACGCTCGCCGCGATGTCCATCATCGACAAATTCGGGCGAAAGAAGCTGCTGCTGATCGGAACCGTCGGTCTGATTCTTTGCCTGAGCAGTATCGGCTACATCTTCACGACGCGGCAGCATTTGAATCTGCTGGTGTGGCTACTGATGGCCTTTATCGCCTGCTTCGCAATATCGCATGGCGCGGTGGTGTGGGTGTACATCAGCGAGGTGTTTCCCAATCGGCTGCGCGCCAAGGGACAGAGCCTGGGCAGTTCGTCACACTGGATTTCGAATGCGATCATCTCGGCGATCTTTCCGTTGCTGGCCAAGAGCTCCGGGGCGGTGCCTTTTTATTTTTTCGCCTCCATGATGGTTGTGGATCTCGTGCTGGTGTGGTTCGCCTATCCGGAGACGGCCAGGGTGTCGCTGGAGGAGATGCAGCACGCCATCGCGCACTGAAGGTACGCGTGTTATGGCGGACGCCGGTCCGGATCTAGCTCTGTTTTGTCTACGGCCTATCTACAAAACCGATCCGATCTACAGCGGATCTGAGGAACGCCTTATGGAAGCGATGAACATGGTCGTATCGAAGCGGTTCGATGTGCACGCGTTGCTGCGGTTTGCTTTTCTGTTGTTTGGCTTGGGTATGTTGACCGCGGGGTCCACGTTGGCGGCGCAGGATCTGGCCGGGCTGGCGGTGCCGCGGAACTATACGCAGCAGCGAATCACCTCTTCGGACCTCACGGGCGGCAATGACGATGGGGACCGGTTGCATCCCATCATACCGGGTGAGACGCGGACGCTGGCGCAGGTGGCGGGTCCGGGGGTCATCACGCACATGTGGTTCACGATCGACTCCCCGGAGGCGTACCACCTGAAGAAGCTGGTACTGCGCCTGTACTGGGACGACGATCCGCTGCCTGCGGTGGAGGCACCCATCGGCGATTTCTTTGGGCTGGGCCTGGGAAAGTACTTCACCTATGAATCCGCACCGCTGTCCATCGGTTCGCAGAAGGCATTGAATTCTTTTTTCGTCATGCCGTTTCGCAAATCCGCGAAGATCACGATCACCAACGACGGATCGATGCCCACAGGGGCTTTTTACTACAACATCGATTGGCAGAAGCATACAAGTCTGCCGGCAGACCTGCTGTACTTCTATGCGGAATACCGTCAGGCCCAACCGAACCAGGGCGCGTTGGACAAATGGAAGGACAACGGCATGCCCGAGGTCACGGATAGAAAGAATCTGACCGGTGAAGGCAATTACACGATCCTGCAGACCGAGGGTCCGGGGCAGTACGTGGGAGTGACGCTGAGTCTGCTGCAGAACCAGGGCGATTGGTGGGGTGAGGGTGACGAGATGATGTACATCGACAGCCCGGACAAACCCACGATCATCGGCACCGGCAGCGAGGACTATTTTCTCGGCGCGTGGTGTTACGGCAACTGCGGCATCAATCCGTTCGGGTCCAACCGGCCCACCTTCTCCTACCAACGCTACGGTAATCCGTTGAACGGAGGAGACGATCGAGGAGCCGGATGGATGGTGTACCGCTTCCATCTGGATTCCCCGGTGCCGTTCAAGAAATCGTTCAAGATGACGATCGAACATGGGCACGCCAATGCCCGATCGGATAATTTTTATTCGGTGGCCTTCTGGTACCAGAAGGGACCGCACCCTTCCAGGGCGCCGTTGCCGCCGGTGGCGGATCGGATACCGCAGGGGATCAATACGGGCGGGCCGACCATGGGTCATCCGTAGGCGATAGCCGGGCAGCCTTCGCTTGAAGGCAAGGCGTCCCGACTGATCCGGAGCACGAAGCGTTAGCTGGGGTTGAGTTGGAGCGATTGGTCCAGCGAGAAGAAGAGCGTGGTGCCGACCGGCAGGGTGGCTTGCTGATCCTGCCGGAGCCAGACGACTGTGCCTATACCCGCCCCGATGCCTGCGCCTACCAGCGCGCCCACGCCTCCCCCGATGACTGCACCGGTGACCGCGGCCACCGCCGCCGTGCCGCCGAGGACCGCAGCGGTGGCTTTTACGTCGGTCTTCGGTTTAACCGTGCCCTCGCTGTTAACGTGCACGATGTCGGCGCCTTCGACATCGGACAGGGTGGCATCGAGACGGTAGACGACGCCGTCGGGCAGGGTGATGGACTCCGGCTGCAGCCGCAGGGCGGCCGAGCCGGCGATGCGCCTGCCGCCGTGGGCGGTGGTGACGCGGCCGCGGATGACGGAGCCGGCGGGCAGCAGAACGTGGCCGCCGTGACCGGCTTCGGCGAGCAGCTGTGCGGTGAACTGGGTGCCGACTCGCGTCTCCTCGGTGCCGATGTGGGTGTCCAGGCGGGTCTTCAGGACGGTGCCTGCAGGCAGCTCGAAGGGTTGCGCGGGAACCTCGGTAACGATGCCATAATCGCCGTCGGCGAGCCGCTCATGACGTGCCGCGGCGGTTTCGGCAGGGGGATAGGCGGCGAAGCTGGAAGGCTGGCCTGCGCCGGGCTGCCGTGTGAGCAGGGCGGGGGACGGTTCTGTGCTTTGCGGGGCCTGATCCCCCGGGGCCGGAATCGGCTGTGCCGCCGAGCCGGTGGCGGGATAGCTGACGGCGGTAGCGGGATAACTGACGGCGGTAGCGGGATAACTGACGGCGGTAGCGGGATAACTGACGGCGGTGCCCGGGTTCTGCACCGGATAGGTGGCCGTGGCCGTGTAGGCTTGCGCGGGTGCCGGGGCGGGCGCGTTGACGTGGGACGGCATGACGTAGTGGTCGGTCGTCGCGGGTTGGCCCGTGGTCTGCACCGTGTCGTCCGGGGTGTCAGGATGGGCGACGCCGGTGGTCTGCGCCAGGCCGGACGCGGCCAGCAAGGGTAGAGCCAGAGCCGAAAACAGCGGCTGCCAAGGCCTATGGTTCATGGGTGGGGTTCTCCCTGTGCAACGCGTAGCGGCGCGCTCTTGAGCATAGGCTTTTTCGGTTGCGCAAGATATTGGAAGATCGCGAGCGGAACCGTGGGGGGCAGTACCTCAGGTGGTTCCGTGGCGTGGGTTCTATGGGTTGAAGGAAGATCCGCAGCACAGTGCACCTCTCAGAGCGTGGGTTGGCCCTCGATGATCTGCTCGTAGAAGCGTTCGTAGTGGGGAATGATGCGGGTGGCGCAGAAGTGCTGTTGCGCGGTGGCGCGCGCGGCATCCGCCATGGCTTCGAGGCGGACGGGATCGCGGAGCAGGGCGGTGGCGGCTTTGCCCATGGCATTCACGTCGCCTACGGGGAACAGCAGACCGTTGATACCGTCTTCAATCAGCTCCGGGACGCCGCCGACGCGGGTAGCGATCGCGGGCACGCGGCAGGCCATGGCTTCGAGCGCGGCCAAGCCGAACGATTCCATCTCGGAGGGCATGAGCATGAGGTCCGCGAGCGGCAGCAGCTCATTCACATTTTCCTGTTTACCGACGAAGTGGCAGCGATCGAGCACGCCGTGCTGCCTGGCCAGGAACTCGGCTTGCGAGCGGTCCGGGCCATCGCCGATCATGAGCAGGCGCGCGGGCATCTCGCGGGCAACGCGGGCGAAGACCTCGACGACATCGAGAACGCGCTTGACCGGCCGAAAGTTGGACAGGTGCACGAGCAGGCGTTCGTCCGCGGCGGCGAATTGCGGGCGCTGGGCCGCGACGAGTTCAGGGCGCCGCACATAGACATCGCAGTTGACGAAGTTGCGGATGACCTCGATGGGCCGCGTGATGCCGAAGGCGGCCACCGTCCGCTCGCGCAGGTGCGCGGAGATGGCGGTGACGCCGTCGGAGCGCTCGATGCCGTAGCGCGTGATGGGCAGATAGGAGCGGTCAAGGCCGACGAGGGTGATGTCCGTGCCGTGCAGCGTGGTGATGAAGGGCAGGCGAATGCCGCGGGTGGCGAGCATGTCATGCGCGAGCAGCGCACTGACGGAGTGCGGGATCGCGTAGTGAACGTGCAGGAGGTCGAGGGAGTAGATCTCGGCGACCTCGGCCATGCGGGTAGCGAGGGCGAGATCGTAAGGCGGGTACTCGAAGAGCGGATAGTTGGAGACCGGCACCTCATGGTAGAAGATCGAGCCTTGGCGCCCGGTCAACCGGAAGGGCTGCGAGTAGGTGATGAAGTGAACCTGGTGGCCCCGGGCGGCGAGCTCGATGCCGAGCTCGGTGGCGACGACGCCGGAGCCGCCGTAGGTGGGATAGCAGGTGATGCCGATCTTCATAGGGGCTCGAGGGAGGTCGTTGTCGGTTGTTAGTTGTTGGTTCTTTGTGGTTCGTTGTTGGTTGAGCGGTATTCAGAGGCTGCCGTAATGGATGAGCGGGGGGCCGGGTGGTTGCGGGGAAAGTTCCGTTGAGCCGAGGACAGTGAGCAGAGCCTGGCGCTCGATGTCGCGCGTTTGGCGAAGGCGGGTGTTGACCGCGTCCAGGTCGCGGTCGTTGTAGCCGGGGTGGCAGACGAGCTCCCAGATGCCTGCGGCAGGCAGGCCGGCGAGGATGCGCCGAAGTGCGGCTTCGTTCAGGCGTCCTGTGGCGGAGATGCCGAGGGTGCCGCTCGTGGTACGGACCGTGCCACGGCGGACGGCGGGCTGAGCGAGAAAACTTCGCTGAAAGACGCGGCAGGCGGCCACGCCCAGCAGGCGCAAGAGCCTGGTTTGGCCGATTTTGAGGCTCCAGGTCTGCTCGAATGGGTTGCGAATCGCGGGGACGCCTGCCTCCTCGGCGGCTTCGAGCAACGGACCGGCGACCTGCGGCAACACGTGGGTGTGTTTGTGCGTGTCCAGATGCGTGACCGGCAGGCCGGCGCGTTGGAGCGTCCGTATCTGCGCGAGGGCCTCGCGGCGGATGTCGCCGGGCTGAATGCGGCCGCGCAGGGCGTCGAGCAAAAAATCTTTCAGATGGGGTCTAAAGTTTTTGCCCTCGCTGCCGATAAGGGAGGTGATGGTTTCAGGTGGGGACAGGGGATGGCCGTCGGTTAAAACGATGTGGCAGCCGACGCCCAGGGTGCGATGGCGGCGGGCAAGCGTTGCCGCGTCCGCGAAGGCTGGACCGCCGGCCATTAGGGTTGCGGAGGGGAGGACGCCGGCGAGGTGGAGTTCAAGAATGGCGCGATTGATGCCCAGGGTGAGGCCGAAGTCGTCGGCATTCACGATGAGGCGAGCGGGGGTGGCCATGAGCGTGGACGGGCGCAGCGGCTCAGCGATAGCGCTGCTGGTGCCACTGCCAGGCGCTGGCGAGGATGTCCTGAATCGCGGCGTGTTGTGGCTTCCAGCCAAGCACCTGCTGCGCCGCCGCCGAACTGGCGACGAGGCGCGCGGGGTCGCCGGCGCGGCGCGGACGGATCTCTGCCGGGATGGGGTGGCCGGTCACGCTGCGGGCGGCTTCGATGACCTCTTTGACCGAAAAGCCGGAGCCGTTACCAAGGTTCAGGATCAGCCGGTCGCGCGTCCCGAGGGTCTCCAGCGCGAGCCTGTGTGCGTCGGCCAGATCGACGACATGGATGTAGTCGCGGATGCAGGTACCGTCCGGCGTGGGGTAGTCGTCGCCATAGATGAGGATTTTTTCGCGACGGCCGAGCGCGACGTCGAGGATCAACGGAATGATATGGGTTTCGGGTTCGTGTGCCTCGCCGCGGTCAGGCAGGGCACCGGCCACATTGAAGTAGCGCAGGGAGGCGTAGCGCAAGCCGTAGATGCGGTTGAACCAGGTGAGCATGTGCTCTACGAGGAGCTTGGACTCACCATAGACGTTGGTGGGGACGAGCTGCGCGTCCTCGCGAATCGGCACGGACTCCGGCTCGCCGTAGACGGCGGCGGTGGAGGAGAAGACGAGGTTGCGAACGCCGGTGGCGTGCATGGCCTCCAGCAGCGCGAGCGTGGAGGCGGTGTTGTTGCGGAAGTAGATCTCCGGCTTCTGCATGGACTCGCCTGCCTCAATCAGCGCGGCGAAGTGCAGCACGCCGTCCGGTTGGGTCTCGCGTAGAACCTCTTCAATGCGGGAACGATCGGCGAGATCGGCCTGGACAAAACGCGCGCCGCTCGGGAGTGCCTCGCGCCGGCTGTGGCAAAGATTGTCAATGATGGTGACCTGGTGGCCAGCTCCCAGGAGCAGAGTGGCTACGGTTCCGCCGATGTAGCCGGCGCCTCCGGTAACGATGATGTTCATCGGCAAACGATCTCCACGTGGGCTGTGTATCGGCGTTGCGGGGGACTCGGTCGTTACCCCGCAGGCAATCTCAGTAGGGTACAACACCGCATCCTAGACGGCGCGCGTCTGGCCACCGTCCATTACGTAGCACGCGCCCGTGGCAAAGCCGGCCTGCGGCGAACACAGGTAAGCGGCCAGCGAGGCGATCTCTTCGGGGCTGCCGAAGCGCCTTTGCGGCACCTCGGTCTGGAGCATGTGCTCCACAGCCTCACGACGCGTGTTCAGGTGCCTCTCCCAGCTGCCGCCCGGAAAGAAAATATTGCCGGGCGCGATGGTGTTGACGCGGATCTTCTGCGGGCCGAGTTGGCGGGCAAGATTTTTAGCGTAGTTGTTGAGCGCGGCTTTCGCGGCGGAGTAGGGCAGCGGCGCGGTGGTGGCTTCAAGCGCGACGACAGAGGAGACATAGAGAATCGACCCGCCTCCCGACTGCCTCAGCAGATAAGGCAGGGCGGCCTGCGTGAGGCGGGTACCGGCGAAGAAGTTGAGTTCGAAGAGGCGGTACCACTCGTCCTCGGGCTGGTCCCAGCCGGGTTTGCCGGAACCCGTGCCCAGATTGGCGATGAGGTGGTCAAAGCGGCCAAAATGCTTCGCGGTCAGGTCCAGGGCGCGGGCGATAGTTTCGGCATGGGTAAAATCGCCGCGAACGGCGAGGATGCGGTCCTGGGTGGCGGGCGTGGTGAGCTCAGCCGCCGTGGCGCGCAGCGAGGCTTCATCACGGCCGGTCAGGACGATGTTGGCGCCTTCGGCTAACATCGTGACGGCAATGGCACGGCCGATGCCGCGGGAGCTGCCGGCGATGAAGGCGACCTGGTTTTGCAGTTGAAGGTCCATCGGGGTCTAGTCTACTGATTCGGGCGAACGAGGCATATGCAATGACTAAATACTTCTAATTTGGGTAACTACATACTTGACACACAAGACGTTCGTTCTTATGATTAGGAAATGGAAGCGCCTCACACGCTTCAGCAAGCCATCATTTACTACGACAACTGCCGTAACTTCCTGATCGCTCTGCGGTGGGATGACGGCAAGGTTCGTTGCCCGCATTGTGGGACTGACAAGGTGACCTATCTTGCGGTTGCGAAGTTATACAAGTGCTATGCGAACATCCCAAGCCGAAGTTTTCGTTAAAGGTTGGGCCATCTTCGAGGATTCTGCTCTGGGCCTCGAAAAGTGGCTCCCTGCGATATGGCTTATTATGAACTGCAAAACGGCATTAGTTCCTGTGAGATTGCCCGCGATCTAGGCATCACGCAAAAATCGGCATGGCACATGGCGCACCGGATTCGCTTCGCTCTGCATGAGGGCTCTTTCGAGAACATGCTGACGGGCGAAGTTGAGGCCGACAAGGCCCGCAACATGCACCTCGATAAGAAAGCTCGCCGCATCACCGGAACGGGCACGAAGGACAAGGTTGCGGTCATGGGCATTTTGGAGCGTGGTGGCAAGGTGCGTACGACGGTAGTTAACAAACCGAAAGCAGAAAGCTCTACAGTCCGAAGTTCGCAAGCATGTAGAGACTGGCGCTGCCCTCTATACCGATGCGCTGCTCTCCTATGAAGGGCTTGCCGCTAACTACGCGCATGAGGTTGTAGACCATGCAGTGGAGTACGTTAACGGTCGGACTCATACGAACGGCTTGGAGAGGCTATGCAGCTGTCTCAGTCCACCGATTGCGCTTGGAGCAGTGACTTGTGAAGACATGTCTCAAGGTTCCTGTAGAATCGGGGTGCCTGGAACCTTACAAAACGGAAGTACACCCCCTTAAACCAGTTTTACAAAGTTAAAAGTCTAAAGAACCCGAAAGCTGAAATAGTTGTGGAGAACGCATATATTTGTACACCTCAAACACATTGCCGCGCCTTGACCTGCTTTAGTTCGAAGACCTGAAGCTCACAATAGAGAAAACTTTGGGGTGAGCATTTAGCCCGACCGCCTTTTCACGTCCTGTAGTGCTGATCTTGAGCCGGGTGCAAGGGTCGTATGCCTCGTATGGAATTCATGAACCGCCATTCAGTCATAAGGTGAACGGTTAGAACGAGAGGTCCTCATGTGAGCTCACCTCGGAATCAATCTCGACCGTCATCTTGAGCACCGTGACCAAGACCGACATAATGCGGGGAAGCGCGATCCTGGACGAAAAGGTCGTCTGGCGCCTGGTCGTCCGCTATGCCCGCGAGACCGAGCTGGGCAAGCTCGCGCCCCACGATCTGCGCCGGACCTGCGCTAAGCTGTGCCGCAAGGCCGGCGGCGATCTGGAACAGATCCAGTTGCTGCTTGGACATGCCTCCGTGCAGACGACCGAGCGCTATTTAGGCACGGAGCAGAACCTGGTCACGGCGGTCAACGATGGCCTTGGGCTGGATCTCGGATGAAGAGTTGGATTACGCATATCGCTGCCAGCGCGACGCACGAACGCGACCGTTTGAACGATTGGCGAAACTTGTTGCAACCACTCACCAAACAAGGCTGCGACAGCTCACTGGACTGACTCACTGGAAAAAGTGTTGACAAGCTGCGCGCGCTTTGCGACAGTTCGTCTCGTCCCCAACAGCCCTTCTGTTTCGCGTCCAGGATTTTCCGATCTGAGCTTTCCGGAGACCGCATCATGCAGCTTTGCTTGGTTTTCTGCGCCCGCCTAAAATCTTTCCTACCCTGTCTAACCTGGTCGCTTCTGCTCCTGCCTTCGCCGCGCATCCTGGCCGGACAAACGGTTCTCACACCTTTGGAAAAGCAGGCCCTGCTTGCGTTTAATCCGAGTGCAAAGACCTTCTCCTCAGTCACGATGTCGGGTACGACGACCTGGGTAGCCGGCTCTCTCCAGGACTCCGGCAATGTCACGCTGACGTGTTCGGCCGATGGCTCCAGCAGCGAGACGTGGAGTCTCGGTTCCCAGCCCCATTCCGTTGCAAGCACGTCCTTTGCGAGCGGAAGAAGCTGCACCTACACCGATCCCAAAGGCGCCCAACATCAGGATGCCAGTCTGGGCTGCCGGCGTGCGATCCCGTGGTTCGCTCCGTGGATGAGCCTGCCCTTGCTCTCCAGCGGCAGCCTGCTGCGGACCGCGAGCCTCCCATTGGCGACTGGGGCTGAAGGCGCCACGCAGGTGGCCTACTTGACCAACGTATCCCTGCCCTCCGGCCAGCCGAGCAGTTTTCAGAAGCTGCTGGAGCAGGGAACGGGGGTTGGGGTTAGCTACGGTCTGCTAACTGGGTTGATCAATCAACTCGACTTCAATCTGTCTCTGGATAGCGATCCGGCGCATGTAATTTCATACCGCATCGTGTTCAGCGACTACCGCGCCGATGCCGGCTTCGTCCTGCCCCACCGCATCCAGCGCTACATCCAGCGCACGCTGCAGGCCGACATCACCATTAACAGCATCACCGCCGAGTAGAGTTTTCCGAGGCGAATCATGAGCAAGTTTTTCCTTGCGGCTATAGCAGCTGTGATGACGTGCGTCTCTCTGCTCGCGCAAGCGCCCGGTACGGGGGCCTACCCTTTCGCGAGCTTCGATAACCGTGGTTTCGATTCGGTCAATCTGGGCAACAACAACATCCGGTTCACGATTCCGATCATGAACAAGGCAGGCAGAGGTCTCGGGTTTAACTACGCCATTCAGTACGAAGGATTGATTTGGAATCCGGTAAGTAACGGGTCCACAACAGTCTGGACACCGGCACCGAATTGGGGGTTCACGGGTCAGCTAAACGGCACGGCTTTTTCGGGCTATTTGACTTACCTCACAACCCAATCTAAGTGCCTTGGCAGCAGGGGTACGGGAGGGGGCACGCCCAATATCGAGCAATCGAACTTCGTTTATCACGACCCGTTTGGAGCGGCTCACAATTTTCAATACTCAACGACTCAGGGCTGCCCGGACGGTCCAGGCCCAACTACGGTGGGCAATGGCTCATCCAACGACGGCTCTGGTTACACCCTGGTGAACGGATACGAGGTGATGACCCGCAATGGCTCTATCATCACGCCAGGGTCGTCTGCGACAGGGCAAAACTCATCAAGCATTACCGACAGCAATGGAAACGAGATCAATTTCAACGGAACCGGTTCGTTCACGGATACCACGGGCTCTACCGCGCTAACGATTGCCGGCAGTAGTCCTGTTTCGTTCACGTACCCTGTGGTCAAGCAATCGAATGGGGCAACCACCGCCAGTGCAACTTTGTCGTATCGGTCGTATACGGTGCGGACAAACTTCCAGGTGTCGGGCGTGGTGGAGTACGGCAGCAATACGGTCAATTTAGTCGACCATATCACCCTGGCAGATGGATCGACCTACTCCTTCACATATGAAGGCACGCCGGGCGCCTCGGACGGTGCGGTGACGGCAAGGATCGCGTCCGTCACCCTTCCGACGGGTGGAACGATCAGCTACGCCTACCGTTATGGCTGGCCGGGGAGCATCAATACCGACGGCACGCCCGCCGGGCTGACGCGAACGACCTCGGACGGTTCGAAACAATACAATCGCAGTTACAGTCAGTATCCGGTGACGACCGAATACCTCCTCGATGAGAAGGGCAACGAGACGGACTTCAACTTCATCGCGGGCACAAATGGCAATACCTACGAGACGAGCCGGTCGGTGTACCAGGGAGCCAACAGTTCGGGCTCCGTTCCCCTGGAAACGCGCACAACGGTCTATAACGGACAGTCTGCCTCAACAGAGTTGACCTCGCAACCCGTCGAAGTAGACGTCACGACCAGCTCCAATGGCGGTTCACAAACACTTGCCAAGAATGCTTTC
>CAXTBJ010000018.1:24916-49444 GCA_964242585.1 uncultured Bryocella sp. | reverse complement strand
CTGCTTTGCCATCCTTCGGCTCCTACCCGGATCTCGGTCCCGGGTTCTCTTTCTGCGTCCGTAGGATGCGCTCCATGACCGAAGCGGCGCGAGGCAGGTTGCCGCGCGGCGGCCCCTTTGCTCCACGCGGCGGATGGCGCTAGCCTGAAGGACGTGATGTTCTTCGGCCGTTGCCTCCCCCTCGCATTTGCCCTCTCCGCCGTCGCCGGCTCCTGCCTCGCCCAGACGACCCCCGCCGCACCTACGCCCACGCTACCCTCAACGCCCACGCCTGTGCCCTCCACGGCCCTACCGGCACCGGCCCTGCCCGACGCTCCCAGTACCCAGGCCCACAGCGCGCCGCCCGCTACGCCCACCGGCCCCACCGTGCTGTTTGATACCACCATGGGGCGGCTCACCTGCCAGTTCTACGACAAGGAAGCTCCACAAACCGTCGCCAGCTTCATCGGCCTGGCCACCGGCACCCGCACCTGGACCGATCCGGCCACGCAGGAAAAAATTACCGGTAAGCCCTTCTACGACGGCACGCAGTTCCACCGCGTGATCCCCGGCTTCATGATCCAGGGCGGCGACCGGCTCGGCACCGGCACCGGCGATGCCGGTTACTTTCTGCCCGACGAGATCTCCCCTAGCCTGCGCTTCGACGTGCCCGGCCGGCTCGCCATGGCCAACTCCGGCCCCAACACCGACGGCTCCCAGTTCTTCATCACGGAGGTGCCCTACCCGCAGCTCAACGGCAGCTACACCATCTTCGGCCAGTGCGACGCGCACACCGCCGTCATGGTCGGCTCCATCGCACGCGTCGAGCGCGACGCCTCCGACAAACCGCTCACGCCGGTCATCGTCAAAAAGGTCACCGTCGTGCCCGTGGGCCAGCCCGTTCCACCTGAGCCGGCAACGGCCGGCACCCCCGCAATGCAAACCACGCCCACTTTTCCAATGGTCCCCACCTCTCGCCCGCAGCGTTAACTTCGCGGACGACGACATCTCACGAGGTCTGCCGGATCTGCATCAAAAACGCGAGGCAAGCTCAGAGCAAGTCGTGGCCTGCACCGCCTTCGCCGTAAGGGAACTTCACGTCGTCCGCGCAGCAAGTCACATGCAGCAAGCACATGCAAGAAGTCACAAGCAAGGAGAAACCATGCCAACCACCGCCATCTTCAAGACCTCCGAGGGTACCTTCAAGGCCAACCTGTTCGAGACCGAGGCGCCCAAGACGGTCGCCAACTTTATCGGGCTCGCCGAAGGCACCAAGGAGTGGAACTCCCGCTCCAAGAAGGGCCCCAAGCTCTATGACGGCACGATCTTTCACCGCGTGATCCCGAACTTCATGGTCCAGGCCGGAGACCCCGAAGGCACCGGCATGGGCGGCCCCGGCTACAAGTTCGAGGACGAAACCAAGGGCAGCCCACACCACTTTAAACAGCCGGGCAAGCTCGCCATGGCCAATGCCGGCCCCAACACCAACGGTTCACAGTTTTTCGTTACCGTGACTGACACCAGCTGGCTAACCGGCAAGCACACCATCTTCGGCGAGATCACCGAGGGCTACGACATCGTGGAGAAGATCAGCAAGCTGCCCACAGGCGCCTCCGATCGCCCCCGCAAAGACGTCGTGCTCGAAAGCGTGACCATAGAAAAGAGCTAACTCGGCAAACTGCCGTGAGCCCCGGTCTAAAGATTGCAAGGCGTGAAGCCTGCAGGGTCTAAAGCTCGCCGTCATCCTGAGCATAGCGAAGGTTCTCTGTATCCTGCCGCGGCTGCTCTATACCCTCGGGGAAACCGCTCTACACCATCGGCCAATCCGCTCTCGAAGCCCCGCCAAAAGGCGGGGCTTCTCGCATACACGCTCATTCGCTAAGCCGTAACGGGGATCGCCGTCCGCCGCCGCCCCTTGAACCATTCGTTGATGGGGCGCTCGATCCAGCGGTAGGCCAGAAGGCCGGCGCCCGCGGAAAGCACCGCGCAGAACACCACCACCATCTTCACCTCATACCGCCAGGAGTGGCGAAAGTGCACGAGCAGCAGGCCTATGGCCGGCAGCACAAAGGTGTGGACCAGGTAGATGGAATAGGAGGCATCGCCGATCTTTAACGCCCACCGCGGCATCCGCCGGCCCCATCGGTCCTCCATGGCGATCACCCCCGCCACAACGGCCATCGCCGGCAGTCCCCAGATCAGACCGCGCCTCGTGATCACCCATCCGGTCAGGTAAAACAGCAGCGGAAGGAGCCCGGCCACCACCAGCGTGAGCCCGAGCTGCCAGGGAACCCGGCGCAGGTGGGCAAGACTCCCCGCCAGGAGCATCCCTCCCAGAAACTCCAAAAGGATGGAGTTTTGATAGAACAGCGCCCATGTGCAGGGCGCCAACACGCCGGCGAGCGCACAGCCGCCCGCCAGCAGCAACGGCGGTCCCACGATCCAGAGCGGCTTTTTGCGCAGCAGCAATGCCACCGAGAACAGCGCATAGAAGGCCATCTCGAAGTTCAGGCTCCATCCCACCACGAGCACCGGCTCGTACAGCAGATGGAAGCTCAGGCTAGGCAGAAACAACAGCGACGACACAACGTGCTGCCAGCTGCCCAGATTGTTGGTGGCGGAGGCCGGCCAAAGGCATAGCACGGCCACCTTGGCCGCCGTCACAATCCAATACATCGGCACGATGCGCTCCAGTCGGCGCGCCAGAAACGTGCGTGCCGGGTGCGGCGCACGCAACAGCGGCTGCGCGGAAAGGGCCATCACAAAACCGCTGATGACAAAGAACAGGTCCACCCCACTGGACCCATTCACCCAGTTGTGGCCCAGGTGCAACCGCTCCAAGACCAGGATAGTGGCGTGGTGTGCCACCACCATCAACGCCGCGAAGCCGCGTAGCACCTGAATCAGGAAAAAGACCGGCTTGCGCGCGGTAGGTCCCCCTTGCCCGTGTTCGTCGCCTTCCCTACTCACTGTCCCAATCTCAAACCCGAGCGCCTTCGGTTTCCCCGGGGCAAGCGCCTATTGCGCAAGACCCAGCACCGCCGTGGCACGGGCGCGGGCAGCGGCCACGGCCGCGCCATCTTCGGCCAGCGGCGCGCCATAAGTCGGAATCAGGGCCCGCATCCGTTCGGCAAAATCGGGGATGGACGACCGGAAGCTCGCCTCTAAAAGCTCCGTCATCACGGCCACGGCCACCGAAGCCCCCGGTGAGGCGCCCAGCAGTGCCGCCAGGCTGTTGTCCGCCGACCGGATCACCTCCGTGCCGAACTCCAGCTTGCCGCCCCGCCGCGGATCGCGCTTGATGATCTGCACCCGCTGCCCCGCCACCTCCAGCCGCCAATCGGCCTGCTGGGCCTCCGGCATAAATTCACGGAGCGCCTCCACGCGTGCCGCCGGCGATTGGGTCACCTGACCGATCAGATAACGCGTCAGCCCCACGTTGTCGAGCCCCGCCCGCACCATGGGATACAGGTTCCCGGGCTTCACCGAGCCGGGCAGATCCAAGAACGATCCCTGCTTCAAAAACTTGGTCGAAAACCCCGCAAACGGCCCGAACAGCAGCTCACGCCGGCCCGCGATGATGCGTGTGTCCAGGTGCGGGACCGACATGGGCGGCGCGCCCACGGCGGCCTTGCCGTACACCTTTGCGCTGTGTTGCTCAATCAACGCCCGATTGGTGCACCGCAGCCACTGCCCGCTGACCGGAAAGCCGCCATAGCCCTTGCCCTCCGCCACGCCGGAGGCCTGCAACAGCGGCAACGCCCCGCCGCCCGCGCCCAGAAACACAAATTTGGCATCCACTGTCTGCTTGCCAGCCTGCTCGCCCCGCGCTCCCGTCAGCTGCACGCGCCAGCGCCCGTCCGGCAGGCGGCGGATGCCGGTCGCGCGGCAGCCGGTGAACAGCTGAAAGCTCTCCGTCGCCTGCAGCGACCGCACCAGCTTGTGCGTCAACACGCCGAAATCGACATCCGTGCCGAACTCCGCCCGGGTCATCGCCACCGGCTCCGTGCCGTTTCGCCCCGCCATCATCAACGGGGCCCAGGCCGCAATCTGCGCGGGGTCCTCGCTGTACACCATGCCGCGGAAAAGCGGGTGGTCGCGCAGGGCCTCAAATCGGGTGCGCAGAAAGTGCACGTCCTTTGCCCCGTGGACAAAGCTCATGTGCGGCACAGGGTTCAAAAACTCACGCGGCGCGCTCAATCGGCCGCGCTCCACCAGCGTGCTCCAGAAAGCCAACGACGCCTGGAACTGCGCATTGATCTGCACCGCCTTGTCGATCGTCACGGACCCGTCCGCGCGCTCGGGCGTATAGTTCAGCTCGCACAGCGCCGCGTGGCCGGTACCGGCGTTGTTCCATGCCTGCGAGCTCTCCGCGGCCAATTCCCCGAGCGCCTCCACCATCAGCACACGGCGCTCCGGCGCCAACTCCGCCAGCAAAACGCCCAGTGTGGCGCTCATAATGCCGCCACCCACCAGCAGCACATCGACTTCCATCCGTTCCGCGCTCATCGTTCCTAGCCTATGCCCTTCGGAAGACTTCCGGCAAAAGAACGCCCCGGCCTGGGCCGGGGCGCACGTGGTCCGAAAGGACCTAGAACATGCTCCAAAGGAGCTGGTTGTACACATCATGGTGGTATTGAATCTCCGGCACCTTGATGATCGTGCCCAACAGCCGTGCGCAGCGGTCGGCCGAGCCCTGCTTCAGGTCCGCATAGCGCGCCTTCACATCCGCCCCCAGCAGCTCGGTCGTCCACTCTGCTTTGCGGAAGTCCTCAAGCGCGGTATAGATGTTGTCCGGCAGATAGCGGTCGGCCTGGCGCAGGTTGGCGATGTCCGACTTCTTGCCGTCCAGGCCGGTCTTGAAGATCGAGTACAGCACCATGTACGGGTTCGCATCCGGCCCGACGGAACGGACCTCCACGCGCGCCGACTTCTCATTGCCGATCGGGATGCGCACCATTGAACCGCGGTCCGTCGCCGAGGCCTTGATCTGATTCGGCGCCTCGAAGTGCGGGTCCAGGCGGCGATACGCATTCACGCTGGCATTCAGCAGCAGGCAGAGATCGTTGCCCGCGGTCAGGATCTTGTCGACGAAATCCCATCCCAACGCCGAGATCTTTTCCTCGCCCTGCGGGTCCCACATCAGGTTCTTGCCGTCCTTCGTGATCGACACGTTGGTGTGCATGCCGGAGCCGTTCACCCCCGTCACAGGCTTGGGCAGGAAGCTCGCTGTCATGCCCATCTGCGTGGCCACCTGGCGGCAGATCAGCTTGTAGAGCTGGATCTGGTCGGCCGCGGCCACCGCGTCGCCGTAGCTGTAGTTGATCTCAAACTGCGAGGGTGCCACCTCGGGGTGGTCCTTCTCGTTCTCAAAGCCCATCGCGCGCTGCACCTCGGCGCACACATCGATGAAGTCCCGCAGCGGATCGCCGGGCAGCGAGTGGTAGTAGCCGCCCTGGTTGGTGTACTCGAACTTGCCCGTGCTCACGTAATTCCGCTCGGCGTCGGTGCCCTCGAACAGAAAGCCCTCGATCTCATTGGCCGCGTTCAGCGTGTAGCCTTCGGTCTTGAACTTGTCGGCCGCCAGCGTCTTTAACAAACCGCGCACATCGCCGGAGTAGGGTGCGCCGTTCTTGTCGATGACCTCGCCGAAGACCAGCACCTTGCCCGCGCCGAATATGTCCGCCGGCGTCCAATAGAAAGCGCTCCAGTCCAGCCCCAGGCGCAGATCGCTCTCCCGCTGCGCCGTAAAACCGCGGATCGACGAGCCGTCAAAGGTCAGGTTGTCATAGCTCTTCACCAGGAACTTCTTGTCGTAGTCCAGCATGTGCAGCCGGCCTTCGAGGTCGGAAAACAACACGGTCACGGCCTTGATGCCGGGCGTCTCATTCAGTTCTTTGAGCCGCTCCTCCTGCAGCTGAGCGGCATCTACCCGCTTTTTGCGCTGCTCCTTTAAAGCCAGGTTCCGCTCCTCCAGCTCCTCGTACGACAACTCCAGAAAATCGCGGTATTCGCTCGACATACAACACTCCTGCTTCCGGCAGACTTTGCTGCCTTTGAGAAAATGGTCGGTGCCTTCAAGGCCGTGGAGGGAACCTGCATCCACAGCTATGTCCTTTTTACGGTGAGTCCTCGTTAAAAAGTAGCAGAAATTCAAATTACGAAGATGGGGACCAGACACGCGCGCCTTCTCTTTCCCCCCAACCTCGAAGGGGAGCCTTCCATCGTTGCCGGGCATGGAAATCTACCCTGCTATGATAGTCATGACAAGGTGACCACATGCCCGCAGCACATACCGCGATAAAGCCTTCAAAAGAGAAACCGGCTCATTTGGTCGGCGCGAGGCGTACCCGGACAGCATCAGTTGCAGAGGCGAAGGCCGGGCTCTCCTCGCTCCTGCGCGAGGTGGAGCAGAAACGCACCGAGGTGACCTTGATCCGTCGTGGAGTTCCGGTTGCCCGCCTGGTTCCGATGGAGCAGCCCGAAAGCGTCGTCGGCTACGGCTGGATGCGTGGCACCGTAACCGAACTGGGCGACATCGTCGGGCCCAGCGGTGAGGAGTGGGACGTAAGCGACGAGGACCATGCCTGAGCTACTGCTCGACACCCATATCTGGGTGCGATACCTGAAGGGAGATCCGACGTTAGCTCCAGGCATCGTTCAAGCAGTGGAAACCGCCAGAGAGCAGGGCGAAGCCTTCATCTCCGTCATCTCGGTCTGGGAGGTGGCCATGCTCGTGGGGAAGAACCGGCTGGACCTGCCGGTAGCCGTGGATCGTTGGATCGAGCGCGCCCTGCAGCTTCCCGGTATCCAGCTCGTTGCTTTCTCGCCCGCGATCGCTCTCGAAACGGTGCGACTTCCGGAACCCATGCACAAGGACCCTGCCGACCGCATCCTTGTAGCAACCGCTCTGATTGAAAACCTTCAACTCGTCACCCTGGATAAAGCCATCCTGCGCTTCGCGCGCGAGACGAAATTGCAGCACTTCACCGCCTAGGAAGCCTCCGTGCCTAAACCCACCCGCGTCGCCCTCATCCAGATGTCCTGCGAAGCCGACCCGGCCGCCAACCTCGCCAAGGCCGTCGCCCGCGTCCGCGAAGCTGCCGAAAACGGCGCAAAAATCGTCTGCCTCCCCGAACTCTTCCGCGCCCAGTACTTCTGCCAGCGCGAAGACCACGCCCTCTTCGATCTCGCCGAATCCATCCCCGGCCCATCGACCGCCGCACTGAGCGAGGTCGTCGCCGAGTACAAAGTTGTCGTCATCGCCAGCCTCTTCGAGCGCCGCGCCCCTGGGCTTTATCACAACACCGCGGCCATTCTGGATTGGAAAGACGGGGACCACGCCTCCACCAGGCCAGATCACATCGCCGGCCTGTATCGCAAGATGCACATCCCCGACGATCCGCTCTACTACGAGAAGTTCTACTTCGCCCCCGGCGACCTCGGCTTCGGGGCGCAGCGCACCTCTGCCGGCCCGATCGGCACCCTTATCTGCTGGGATCAGTGGTACCCCGAAGCCGCGCGCGTCACCGCCCTCAAAGGCGCGGAAACCCTCTTTTTTCCCACCGCCATCGGTTGGCACCCCGCCGAAAAAGCCGAGTTCGGCGAGCGCCAGTATGACGCCTGGCAAACAATTCAGCGAGCCCATGCCATCGCCAACGGCGTCTATGTCTGTGCCGTCAACAGGGTCGGCCATGAGCTGGGCGACGTTCTGCTCGACGGCAAACTGAACCGCGTGCCCCCCACCGCGAACGAGGTCGTCGGCATGACCGGTGATTTCACCGTCGGGCCCAACCCCGGACTGGAGTTCTGGGGCGGCAGCTTCATCGCCGACCCCTTCGGCCGCATCCTCGTCAAGGCCTCGCATGACACTGAAGAGATTCTCTACGCCGAGCTCGACCCCAGGGAGGTCGAGACCACCCGCCAGCACTGGCCCTTCCTGCGCGACCGCCGCATCGACGCCTACGGCGGCATCACCAGCCGCTTCCTGGATTCGTAAGCCTGAGTTCATGACCCTTACCCACGAATTCCGGACACAAACTTAGGCAGTCCATCCGCCCGAACCAACCCCCAAGCGCCCCGCCGCTGTCACACGCACGAGGTCTCCCATGCTCCCTTCGCTGCTGCTGCTTGCGCTGTTGCCCTTCCTACAACAGCCCGGCGACTCGACCACGGACCGGACACTGCCGCCGCCCGGCACCAGCACCGCAGCCACCGTCCAGGGACGCGGCGCTCAGGTGTATCGCTGCTCGCTGGGGAACGGCAAGATGGGCTGGGAGCTGGTCGGGCCGGACGCCGTGCTCGTGCGCGCCTCGGATGGCGTGCAGGTCGGCACCCACAGCGCCGGTCCCAGCTGGCATTGGACGGATGGCAGCTCAATCACCGGCAACGTCATCGCAAGCGCGCCTGCGTCCCAAGGGGGCAACCTCCCCACGCTGCTGCTGGAGGCGTTTCCCTCTGGGAACACCCGCGGATTCCTAAGCAATGTCCTATGGGTGCGCCGCTCAGGCGTCGAGGGCGGCGTGGCGCCGGCGGACGGCTGCGATGCCGGCCACATGAACACGACCGTGCGCGTACCCTACACCGCCACCTACACGTTCTATAACGGAGCGGTCAGCGCCACTTCGCCACCCTCCTAAGCTGAGAGGCGTGATTCCAGCTGTCCGGCGCCGTGTAGCATATCCGGGTGCTACCCGTGTCCCCTGCCCCATCCCGCTTCCGCATGCCCGCCGAGTGGGCTCCGCACGCCGCTACCTGGATCGCCTGGCCGCATAACCCCGCGGATTGGCCGGGCAAGTTCCAGCCCATCCCATGGGTCTACTGCGAAATCGTACGCTGGCTTTCACTCGCCGAAGATGTCCATATTCTCATTAACGATGCAGCGGCAGAAAAACGTGCAACGCAGATGCTGCGCCGCGGGGGCGCCAACCTCGCGCGGCTGCACTTTCATCCCTGGCGCACGGACCGCATTTGGCTGCGCGACTCCGGCCCGATCTTCGTCAAGGGGCAGGATGGAACCGGCCGGCTCGCCCTCACGGACTGGCGCTTCAACGCCTGGGCCAAGTACGATAACTGGCACAACGATGACCTGATCCCGCAGCATGTCGCCGAGCTCTACGGCATCGCGAGCCTGCAGCCGAAGATCACGCTCGCCGACGGCTCCGAGCACCGCCTGGTCCTCGAAGGCGGCAGCATCGACACCAATGGGGCGGGAATCTTGCTCACCACCGAGGAGTGCCTGCTCTCCGACGTGCAGGCACGCAACCCGGGCGTCTCCAAAGAGCAGCTGGAACAGGCCTTCCACGACCTTCTCGGCATCGAGCAGGTCGTCTGGCTCCACCGCGGCTGCGCCGGCGACGATACCCACGGCCACGTCGACGACATCACCCGCTTCGTCGGCCCGAATACCGTCCTCACCGCCGTGGAACCGAACACGACCGATGAAAATCATCTGCCCCTGGCGGAAAACCTCGATCGCCTCCGTGCCGCGCGTAACCTTCAGGGCAAACCCTTCGAGATTAGGACGCTGCCCATGCCCGCGCCGGTCCTGTTTGAGGGCCAACGCCTGCCCGCCAGCTACGCCAATTTCTACATATGTAACGGCCTGGTTCTGGTCCCCACCTTCAACGATCCCAACGACCGCCTCGCCCTGAACGCAATAGCCGACTGCTTCCCCGACCGCACCGTCACCGGCATTCACTGCACGGATTTCATCTGGGGCCTCGGCGCCCTGCATTGCATGACCCAGCAGCAGCCCGCATAATCAGTTTGGGAGCTCCTATGTTGCCAGTCCAAGAAGCAGTGAGGCAATCGGTAAAAACCTTCGCTGAACTTTACCCACCGGACATCTTTCGTGATCTTCGGCTTGAAGAAGTCAGCATCTCGGAAGATGAGCGGACGCGGCAGGTCATGCTTTCCTATAGAAATACCGGTATTCAAGACGGTGCGCAGAACGAGGACGCAGCCACGGCAAGTTTTCTAAGACTGGGTGGATGGCCCGGTTCCACTTCCAGACTCTATAAAACAGTAACCCTCGATGCGTCCGACGGTTTCTTGGTGAGTGTCAAGAATGCCCGTTGAGGGTCCGCACCGCCTGTTCGCAAGCTCGAAGATGGACTATAGTTCTGCTCGATACGAACCTGCTTATTCTCGAGATAAGCGCCCGAATAGGACCGAAGACGTTAAATTCGTTCAAAAGAATCAATACGAAACTCAGTTGGCAGGATGTCTCGTTGCTGGTTGAAGTGTTGAGCCGCTTCAAGGCTGCGCGCATTACCTCTTATATGCTGGCCGAAGCGAGCAATCTTGCCAATGGTTTGAGCGGGGCTTTGCGCGACGCCTGGTTTGAGCAACTCGCACAGTTTGCCATGACCACCGAAGAGGCACACGTCGGCACAGAGACCGTCGGAACGCAGACTGAATTCTGGCCATTCGGCGTGACTGATTCTGCGCTAAGTTATCTGGCTCAGGAAAATACGATGATCTCTTGCGACGGGCGGCTCTGTTCCTACCTGGAGAGATGCGGCAGGAAGGTGATTAACTTCAATCATTTAAGACCATTGTGGATGAGCAACCATGCCTAAACCCTGGCCCCCGCCGCCCGATCTCGATTCCCTCCAGGAGCTGGTCGCCGCCGCTGACGTGGAAGGCTTTATCGCCCAAGGCGCACCTTCCGATGAGTATGAGACCGAGGCGGAGGCCTTCTTCGAGCAGATTCGCGGCTTCTCTACCGCCGAACTCGTCATGCCCGGGTTGCTGCCCCTCCTCGAAGACATCTGGAGGCGCAGCTTCGAGCTGAACCCGGACGATCTCGCCCGGCGTCGTCCCAAGCTGGCCGAACTTGCCGGCCAGGTCGAGCGTTTCTTCGGCCCCGCGGCGCAGCCCCAGGTGCGCGGCGCATGAGTAATCCTAGTCCGAGCGGCTGGCGCGCTCAGCTCGCCGCTTACCTCCAGCGCCAGGCCGATCCGCCCCACAAATACGGCCATCAGCCCCGGTTGTACACGCTTGCGTGCACCATCGCGGCGCATTCCCCGCAGCTCCGCGTGGACGACGACGTCATCTACGCTGCCGCCTTTCTGCACGACCTCGGCGTCTTCGTCGGTCACCGTCCCCGCGAGGCCAACCTGCTGAAACACTGGGATCATGTGGCCTATGCCTGCAAGCAGGCCCCTATCCTGCTCGCAGGCATAGGCTTTCCGGTCGCGAAGATCGCAGCGGTCCTTGACGCCATGCGCCAGCACCAGCCGCAGGACGAGCCCACCGGTCCTGAGGCAACCCTGCTGCGCGACGCCGATATCCTCGAGCAACTCGGCGCGATCGGCATCCTGCGGACCGCCTCCAAGCTCGGCAGCGACACGCGCTTTCTCCTCCTTGCCGATGCCGAGCGCTCTCTTGCCCACGCGCTCGATACACTGCCCGCTAAGCTGCGGCTGCCCGCAGCCCGGGAACTCGCGGAGCCCCGCATCGCCGCACTCCGAGCCTTCCTTTTAGCCCTTCGCGCCGAAGCCGGCGAGCACCTCGGCTAGACTCGCCGCATGGGCTCGCCGACGCAGCCGGGGACCGTACAAGCCCTGCAACACGAAAACTGGATGCGCCTGGCCCTGGCCGAGGCCGCCCTCGCCGAGGCCGCCGGCGAGGTTCCGGTGGGTGCCCTCGTCGTCTCCGCCGCGGGTGAGATCCTCGGCCGCGGCGGCAATCAGGTCCTGCGCACGCATGATCCCACCGCACACGCTGAAATCGTCGCCCTGCGCCAGGCCGGCCGCCTCCAGGGCAACTACCGGCTGCCGGGTTGCACTCTCGTCTGCACCCTGGAGCCCTGCGCGATGTGCGCCGGCGCCCTGCTGCACGCGCGGGTCGCCCGGCTCGTCTTTGCCACACGCGACCCCAAGGCCGGTGCCTGCGGCTCCGCGCTCGTCGTCATGAATCATCCCGCGCTGAATCACCGCATCGAGGTCGTCGAAGGCGTACTCTGCAAGGCCTCGGGCACGATGCTGAGCGAATTTTTCCGCCGCCGCCGTGCCGAGCAGGCTGTCTGCCGAAGGCTGCGGCAGGCCGCCGAGACAGCAACTCTCGGCTCCGCTGCATCAGATGAGCCATAAAGCGTCGGCCGTGCCAAGATAGCCGGCAACTCGGAGACAGAAAGACATGGCAGGACGGTTTGACGGCAAGGTAGCAGTCGTTACGGGTTCTTCCTCGGGAATAGGCCAGGCCATCGCCGTGCGTCTCGCCGGCGAGGGTGCGGCGATCGTGATCGATTACCACAGCCATCCCGAAGGCGCCGAAGACACGCAGAAGCAGATCGCCGCCGCCGGCGGTGGACGATCCATCATCGTGCAGTCGGATGTCTCGAGCGTGGCCGGCGGACAGGCCCTAATCGCCGCCGCCTTCGACCAGCTGGGCGGCTGCGACATCCTGGTCAACAACGCCGGCGTGGAAAAGGGGGCCGACTTCTGGGACGTCACCGAGGCCGACTACGATACCGTCCTCAACCTCAATTTGAAGGGCGCATTCTTCATCACGCAGGCCTTGGTGCGCCGGCTGCGCGACGCGAAAAAGCCCGGCCGCGTGATCAACATCTCCTCCGTGCATGAGGACATGGTCTTCCCGCATTTTGCCACCTACTGCGCGGCCAAAGGCGGTATCCGCATGCTGATGCGCGATCTCGCTGTGGAGCTCGGCCCCCTGGGCATCACGGTAAACAACGTCGCTCCAGGCGCCGTCGTCACACCGATCAACAAGGGTCTGCTTGAGGATCACGCCAAACTCGACCCGCTGCTGCGCAACATCCCGCTGGGCCGCATGGGTACCTCGGAGGAGATTGCCGGCCTGGTGGCCTTCCTCGCCTCGGACGAGGCGGCCTACATCACCGGTTCCACCTATGTCATCGACGGCGGCCTGATGCGCAACTACCACGAGCAGTGACGAGCCGATCGTAAGCCGCGGCACGCACCCACGCCGCCGGCGTGCCTCCCGAAATTGTTGAATCGCAACGCAGGAAAGAGATCAACCGCATGGAACTTCTTGTCTATACCGCCGATTGGTGCCGTGATTGCCGTGAAGCGAAGCGTTTCCTGAATAAACACGCCATCGCCTTTCGCGAGGTCGATATCGAGCGCACTCCCGGCGCGGCCGAGGAGGTCATCGCCCACACCGGCAAACGCGCTATCCCGCAGTTTGTCCTCGACGGCAAATGGGTTCAGCCCTACAAGCCGGGCCGCGGCTTCCTATATGAGGAGATGAGCGTTCTGCTGGGTGTGGAGCAGCCGTAGGCAATGTCGAGCAAGCGCTGTTACGCCTATGATTGAAGGCGTGCGGGAAGGCGGGCAGGCCCATGCCCCGATCCCGCTCCGACCCAAGGATCTTTCATGATTGCCCGCTACTCCCGGCCCGAGATGGCCGACCTCTGGACCGACCGCAGCAAATTCGACCGTTGGCTGCGCGTCGAGATCGCCGCCACCGAGGCCCTCGCCGAGGCCGGCATCGTACCCGCCGCAGCCGCCGACGCCATTCGTGAGCGCGCCGCTTTTTCTGTCGAGCGCATCGACGAGTTCGAGCGCGATCTGCGCCATGACGTACTGGCCTTCACCACCGCGGTCGCGGAGAATATAGGCCGCGAAGGCAGCGATGCGGCGCGTTGGCTACATTACGGTCTCACCTCCACCGACGTCGTCGACACCGCCCAGGCGCTCGCCCTCACCGGGGCTTCAGCCATCATCCGCGCCGGCATCCTGCGCCTGCGCGAGATCCTCAAGCGCCGTGCCATTGAGTTCCAGCACACCCCCGCCATCGGCCGCACGCACGGCATTCACGCCGAACCCACCACCTTCGGCATGAAGCTGCTGCTCTGGTATGCCGAGATGGGCCGCAACCTGCGCCGCTTCGACGCCGCCGCCGAGGATCTGCGCGTCGGCAAGATCTCCGGCGCGGTCGGCAGCTTCGGGCACCTGAAGCCCGCACACGAGGCCGCGATCCTCGCCGGCCTCGGCCTCAGACCCGCCGCGATCTCCACCCAGGTCCTGCAGCGCGACCGTCACGCCGCCTACATCACCACGCTGGCCGTGCTCTGCTCCACGCTGGACAAGATCGCCACCGAAATCCGCCACCTGCAGCGCACCGAGGTCCGCGAGGCCGAGGAGTTCTTCTCACCCAGGCAGAAGGGCTCAAGCGCGATGCCGCACAAGCGCAATCCCATCACCAGCGAGCAGATCTGCGGCCTCGCCCGCGTGGTACGCGGCAACGCGCAAACGGCGCTCGAAGACGTGGCCCTGTGGCATGAGCGCGACATCTCGCACTCCTCTGCCGAGCGCGTCATTCTGCCCGACACCACGATCCTCGCCGACTATCTGCTCGACAAAACCGCCACCCTGATTGACCGTCTGCTGGTCTACCCCAAACGCATGTTGCACAACCTCGAGCTCACCGGCGGCCTGATCTTCTCCGGCCAACTGCTGCTCGACCTCGCCGAAGCCGGCATGAGCCGCGAAGACGCCTATCGCCTCGTGCAGAGCCATGCCATGGATGCCTGGAATAACGATCAGACCAGCGACGAACCGAACGCCGGGAACTATCGAGAACGCATCGCCGCCGAACCGCGAGTCACCGCCCTGCTCTCACCCGAGCAGATCGATCATGCCTTCGACTACAAACGCCAGCTCCGGAACATTGACGCCGTCTTCGAACGCGTCTTGGCCGAAGGATAGCTGACCTGCCTTCTTGGCCGAAGGATGGCTGACCCTCCCTTCGTTCCTCGCCATCGCCCTTCTTGTTGTCATTCCCGAAGCCGGGTCCCCATCGAGCGCCTTTGCTCGAGGGGTGAAGGGAATCCGCATCACTGCCGACGGCAACTGTCGCCCGTCAGAAACAGAGCCCTTAACGAACAGAGCCTGCAGCAACTAGGGCGCCAGACGCCGCTATTGCGTCACGGTCGGCTGCCCATTCAAGTGCACCGTAATCTCCGCATGGGCCACATCGCCATAGAGCAGCAAGGCCACGCCCGCGATATCGACATACAGGCATTTCTCATTCAATGTGCGAGCCGTATCGCCCAGAAACTGCTTCAGCTCCGTCAGGCCGTGCTCGCCCGTGAGCGCCACCGTGAACTCGCGGTGTTCCCCGTAGGAGGTGCCGCTCTCGTCCTTCCAATAGCCGAAAAGGTTGGCGGCGGTGGCCGTATAACCGCCGAAGTTGGCCATCAAAAATTCATGGACGGACTGTTCCACGGTGATGCCGCCGTCACAGGGTTGCTTCAACTTGAGCGAAGGCAGGAGAAAGCGGACATTTTTGCCCAACGGTTTCTCAAAAAAGGCCATGAGGAGGATTGTAGCGTTACCGTTCCGAAACGGCGAGGACCGTGTCTAAACAGGCCCATTGCTGAACCCGCTGACCGGACCGCCGCCCAGCTGCGCCATCGTCGTGCGCAGGTAACGGTGCGGATTCACCGCCGTCCCCCGCACCTGGACCTCGTAATGCAGGTGCGAGCCCGTGGTTCGGCCCGAGTGGCCCACAAAGCCGATCACCTCACCCTTCACCACCTCTTGCCCCACGGCCACATTCCAGCCCTGCAGATGCCCATACACCGTGACGATGCCGTTGCCGTGATCAATCTGAATCTCGCGGCCGTAGCCTGAACCCATGCCGGCCTTCACCACGCGGCCCGCCGCCGGCGCGTGCACCGGCGTGCCATCCGGCGAGCCGATATCCACACCCTTGTGGAACTCGCCGTTGCCGACGCCCAGAATGGGATCTACCCGTTCGCCGAAGCCCGAGTTGACCGGCCCCAAAATCGGCCACATATCCGGTACATGGCTGCCGCTCAGACCCGAGCCCAGCCCCTCCCCCAGATCCACGCCCGCCGCCAGATCGCCCAACGCCCCGCTGGCTCCCAGGCTGGGATTAATGCCCTGCGCCGGCGCCAGACCCTCGGCAGCCGTGTTCCGCAGGGCATAAAACGTGTCCAGCGACTTGTAATAGCTGTCGTCGTTGAAGGTCTGCTCGTCCTTGAGCGCGGCCTTCGCTGCCTGTCCGGGAGTGATCTGGCCGGACCGCAGCACATGGCCGTGCACCAGGGTCAGCTTGCCCGCCGTCAGACCATAGATCGCCGACACCTCGCCGGCCAGTGAGCTGAGACTCGCCGCCTGCACATCCCGTTCATGGGCCGTCTTGGCCAGGTGCTGATAATCTCGGCGGCTGGCCGAAAGCTCATCCCGCAACCGGTTTACCGACTCCACCTTCACCAGCATGCGGCCATAGCTGCCCGCCATGCCCGCCAGCGTGAACAGGCCCACCAGCGCCGAGGTCGCGAACAGGTACACATAGCGCATGGGGATCGACACACGGTCGGTCTCGCCGCTTTCATCGCGCGTCACGTAAACGATGGATCGTTGGGACATACGGGAACCTGGGCGGTACGGGCTTCGGCTGCCCCTGTCCGGCCCGAGCGGGCGAAGTGAGGAAGCTGTTGGCAAAGACGGGCCAATCCAACCGGCGGCGGGCATACGGCCCAAATCGAACTGCCAGATCGACTCCCAGATCAAGCTGCCGGTCTGCTCCATCCCTATCGTAACGGAGGGGCTATATCGGCACAACCTTCTAGAATGCATCTGTCGGCTGCATCTTGATAGACGGTCTATGCTGGGGCTGATGATGCCCGCACGGCCGCGGAAAGATCTCCAGAAGTCTAAAAAAAACAGTCCCGGCGAGCTCGCCCTGATCGAGCGCATCCGGGGACGCGTCGATAAGCGCCGCAACGCCGAGGTGCGGCTCGGCATAGGGGACGACGCCGCCATCCTGCGGCCGCGTCCCGGCGAAGAGATCGTCGTCACCACCGACCTGTGCCTGGAGGGACGGCACTTTCACCGCGGCTGGCACTCCCCCGCCTCGGTCGGCCACCGCACCCTGGCCCGCGGCCTCAGCGACCTGGCGGCCATGGGGGCCCGGCCCGTAGCCGCTTTCCTATCCCTCGCGCTGCCTCGCCGTGCGGCCGCCGATGAAGGCTGGCTGGACGGCTTCCTCGACGGCCTGCTGACGCTCGCAGCCCGGGCCCGCGTCACCCTGGCCGGAGGCGACACCTCCGAGGCCCCCGGTGAGGCGATCCTTGCCGACATCGTGCTCCTGGGAGCCGTACCCACCGGCCGCGCCCTGCGTCGCGACCGCGCCCGTCCCGGCGACCGCCTTTTCTGCACCGGCGCCCTGGGCGGGGCCGCCGCCGAACTTCGCCTGCTGGCGAACGGGGACAGGGCAACCCGTCCCGCGGACGAAACGCGTACCCCACCCCTCGACAGCCTCACCATTGCAGGATGGGGCAATCTCTCGCGCGCCCCGTACCCCCAAACGCCGGAAAACTCTCACCCCCAACTCTTCCCGGAGCCACGCCTTAAAACCGGCCTCGCCCTGCTGCGGCGACGATGGGCCACCGCCGCCATGGACCTCAGCGACGGCCTCTCCACGGATCTCGGCCACCTCTGCGAGGCCTCGGACGTCCACGCCGAACTCTCGCTCGCCCAGATCCCCCTGCACCCGCTTGCCGCAGCGCTTGGCCCCACCGCGGCGCTCGATCTAGCCCTCCACGGCGGCGAGGACTACGAACTGCTCTTCACAGCCGCCCCCAAAACCCGCCTGCCTCCCAGAGTGGGCGGCGTCCCCGTGACCGAGATCGGCCGCCTCACAAAATCCAAAGCCGGAGCCCTCAACGCTGCAAACCGCATCACCGCGATCGCCGCCGACGGCACCCGTAGCGAACTGGAAGCCGGCGGCTGGGAGCACCTACGCTAAGCGTAGGTATTTGGGAATTCAAATGACCGCTCCACTCACCCCCGCAGTTCACCTCGACGCCTTTCCGCACACCTGGCACGCGCGGCTCCTCACGCAGCCGCCGCTCATCCTGCCGGCACGGCAGTTCACCTACCCCCAGCTCGTGCCGGGGGAAGAGGATGCCCTGAACCGTGGTGCGCTGCTGGTGGAGGTACGTCCAGCTGTCGGTGGCCTATTCCTCGCCACCTGCGCCCTGGGCTTCCGCGAGCCTACTCTGCCCTCCGGTCTGTGGTCCTGCCCCGCACCCGACGATCTGCTGGCCATCGCCGGCGGCTACGCCTACCGCGTCCCCACCACGCATCCCCAAGGGGCCGACTTCCTCCCCCTGCGCCCGGTCTGCGCTGTGCTCCCGGCCCCCTCGGAGGGCCTGCTTCTGCTGGCCGGCTTCCACACCGTCCTCGCCCTCGGCGCGAACGGTGTCCGCTGGCAAACACAGCGCCTCAGCTGGGAGGGCATCACCCTCGGCGAGGTCCGCCAAGGCACGCTCCACGGCCTGGGCTGGAACATGCTCACCGACCGCGAGGTCCCCTTCCAAGTGGACCTGCAAACCGGCGCACACGAAGGAGGCGGCTTCCAGGTCTAGCTCCTACTCTCACTAACTAAAAAGCCGTCATCCTGAGCGCAGCGAAGGATCTCCGTATTCGCCCGGATCGAACATACATTCCAGGCAAAGCCAATAGCACCCTCCGTTGCAAGTGGCCGACCTATAAAAGTCAAGAACCCACCTCCACCCCATAAAAGCTCAACGCCGCATCGCCCTGCTGTAACAAACGCCGCCTTGCCAGCACCCCAAACCGTTCCGGCAAATCCCCCCGCCGCGCATGTTCGGCGATTACCGTCGCCCCCGGCCGCAGCAATCGGGGGCCCTCCCGGCCCAAAATTGCCAGTGTCTCCGTGTACTCTCCCGAAGCCTCATATGGGGGGTCCAGGAAGACAAAATCGAAGCTCTCCGCAGCCCCTGGCAACCGCTGCAAAGCCGCCTGCGCGGAGCGGCCTTCCACCCTTGCCCGCGCACTCGAACCCAGTCCCAGCGACGCCAGATTTTCCCGAATCGCCGCCAGCGCCGCCGGCCCACGCTCCGCAAAGGCACAGAACGCCGCTCCCCGGCTCAGCGCCTCCACACCGACCGCGCCCGATCCCGCATACAGATCCAGAAACCGCGCCCCCTGCACCGCCGGCCCCAGCACGTTGAACAGCGTCTCCCGCAGCCGGTCGCTGGTGGGCCGTGTCGCCTCGCCCTGGGGTGCGGATAAACGCCTCGATCGGAACTCTCCCCCAATCACTCGCATCGCTTTCCAAAGCCCCGCACCGCTTTACAAAGCATAGCCCGGCTCCACGCGCCGATCTCCACCTGGGCCGGCCACGCCCAATCTTTGCAATCCCCTCCACCATCGCCCTTTACAATCGAGTCTGTGCTGGGGATGGCCATTCCGTTCGGACGCTGGTTGGGCGTCCAGGTGCGTGTACACCTGTCGCTCCTTCTGCTGCTGGCGCTCGCGGCCGGGTACGCGGAAGTCGCCACGGGCAGCATGGTGCGCGGTGTGGGCCTCTGGCTTGCTCTCCTGGCGGCCATCCTGGTTCGCGAGATCGCCCGGGCGGTCGCCGCCGCCTATGCCGGCGCCCCCGTGCGGGCCCTGTTTCTGCTGCCCTTCGGCGCGGTCATGGCGCTTGAACCCCGCGACGGCGGCCTGCCCAAATCGAGCCAGCGCCTGATTGCGTTTACCGGTGCCGGCGCGAATCTGCTCGCGGCGCTTCTGCTTCTGGGCTTTGCCTACGGTGTCGCGCCCGGCGTCGCCCTGCTGCAACAGCCCTGGATCACGGTCGAGCACATCCTGCGCAGCGCCGTCTGGCTCCAGGTCGCGCTGAGCGTGGTGAATCTGCTGCCGACCAAGCGGTTCACCGCGGGACGTCTCTTCGGTGCCAACCAGCCCAAACCTGGCGGAGACGCATCCAGGGAAGCACCCAGGGAAGCAATTGGCAGCACTCCCGCCCCGGGCGGCCTGCTCGGCAAAGGCATGGGTAAGGGCTTGCTGGGTGGCAAGCGGCCCGCCTTCGGCCTGGGCACCGCCCTTGCCGCCGCCCTGCTCGCGATGGGCATCTTTCTGGGCCTGCTTTGGCCCGTTCTGCTCGGCCTGACGCTGCTTTTTATGAACTACGTTACGAAAGTCGCCGCCGTGGGCGCAGCCGACGCCACCGCGCTCACCGTCCGCGATGTCATGCTTACCGAATACATCCCGCTGCCCGCCTCCGGCACCCTGCGCGATGCCCTGAGCCGCACCACCCACACCCTCCAGGACACCTTCCCCGTCGTGCGCGGCGACCGGCTCGTCGGCTGGACCTCCCGCACCGCCCTCGCCACCCGTCTGCAAACCGAAGGCGACAGCTATCTCCAGGGCGCCATGACGCGCTCCCTGCAGCTAGCCGATCCCGGCGAAAAGCTGCCCGATGCCCTGCGCCGCGCCGCCGCGCTGGGCGCCAGCGAGTTCATTCCTGTCGTGGAAGACGGCGCGATGGTAGGCATCCTGACCCCGGCAGGCCTCGAACGCGCCATGGGCCAGATCCGCCTCACCCACACGCCTCCGCCGGAACGAAGAGACACGTGAGCGGCCCGGAGCTAGAAACCGCCGGCTCGATGGCTGATACGTCTGACCCGAACGCTGAGAAGTTTGACCCGAAGACTGAACTTCTTAATCCGGAGCTCGCCGGCGTCATCCAGACCGCGCCGGCCTCCGACAGGCCCCTCGCGCCAGGCCTCTATCTGGTCGCCACGCCGATCGGCAACCTCGAAGACATCACCCTGCGGGCCCTGCGCGTGCTGCGCTCCGTCGACCGCATCGCCTGCGAGGACACCCGTCAGACTCAAAAACTGCTGAATCACTTCGGCATCCGCAAGCCCACGGTCAGCTACCATCTGCACAACGAGCAGGACCGCGCCAACGAACTCATCATCGCTCTCCAGGAAGGGACGCGCATCGCCCTCGTCAGCGACGCGGGTACGCCCGGCATCGCCGACCCGGGCGTCGCCCTGGTGCGCGAGGCCATACAGGCCAACGTTCCGGTCTTCCCGATTCCCGGCGCCAACGCCGCCCTCAGCGGACTCATCGCCAGCGGCCTGGACACCGAGAGCTTCACCTTTCACGGCTTTCTACCCGCCAAAGAGGGTGCCCGCCGCTCGGCCCTGGAGCAACTTCGCACTCGCCTACAGGACACCCCGGACATTGGCCCGCCCGAAGCCCAAATCTTCTACGAAACCCCTCACCGCCTCCTGAGTGCCTTGGCGGACGTGGTGACCGTCTTCGGCCCCGCGCAACGCCTGGCACTCGCCCGCGAACTGACCAAACTCCACGAAGAGTTTCTACGCGGCACGGCAGCCGAGGTGCTCGCCACCCTGCGAGCAAGACCGTCGGTACGCGGCGAAATGGTCCTCCTGCTGGAAGGACGGCTCACAACAGCCCCGGGGTACCCCGGGCAGCCCGTCGCAACCTCGCTGGCAGAAGAGATGAGGCTATTGATGACCGGGAGCCAACTGAATGAAAAAGACGCGCTGAAGCAGATTGCAAAAACAAGAGGTCTGGGCAAAAGCGAAGCCTATCGCGAGTGGCAGCGCAGCCGTAATCTGAAGCATTAGGACCGAACGATGATGCAGGTGTACTTGCTTTTCTTGTTGTCATTCCCGTAGGGAATCTGCGTTTCCGGCCTGTAGACTACAAGTCTCTTCGTCCGGCTACGCTCCAGTAAAGCGAATCACTACAGTTACAAGTAATTTGCTCTAAGCCTACAACCAGGGGTGTCTCCTGCTTTTCCAAAAGGTTCTCACTTGCTACCTCATGCTTACGGTCTGGATGGCTCCGCCGCGAGAAAAGGGAGTAGAGTCCCGACATCATACGGGTCCCAATGGCTTGACAGGCTGGACCCTGAGCTTCCGCCTACCCGAGGAGGACGGCGGCTATCTTATGCCTGCCACACTCATCATTGCCCAGCATGGCCGGATCCTCCACCGGATCGAAGCAGACTCGTTTGTGCGAGGGTGGGTGTTTGAGAATGGAGGCAAACAGGTCGCCATGGAAACCGGCGCCCTGCACGGCCCATCGCGTTGCCTTCTTTTCAGCGTTCGATCCGGACGGCAGCTAGCGAGAACAGACTGCGGGCAGGATTCCATGCTGGCCAGCGCTCCATCCTGGGTGAGACTGCTGCAAGCCGAAAATTCTTCCGTCAATCGCGATGACGATCGCTGAGCCGACAATCACCGTCGCCAAGCACTATGAGCTGCATACCCAACCTGCCTGAACGAGCTCTGTTACACCGTCTCGCGCTGGGTGCCGCATTGATGCGCGGTCTCATTGCGAATGAATGGGGTGAGACCAAGTCCAGATAGAGCACCTATCCCGCTCATCGCTTCGTGATGAATGGGCCACCCACGATTGTCATCGCCTTGACCGGATGACGAACTACCCACGCCCAAGGAGCAAACAGGTCTCGCGTTCCCCTCCAAAAACACTCGTATTGCCTCAGCGTGGACCCGAAGTAAGCGCTCGATTTCATCCGTAGTGCAATTTCCAATCCGCAGCCAGAGAATCTTGGGCGGACCTGGTTCCAGCACACTCCGTTCGGCAAAATCGGCGTCTTTGGTCACAATAGCGAATTCATGAGCCTTCGCATGCTCCCATACCGCGCTATCGTCCGACGCCCCAAGCCCCAACTCGTGGACATGCGCCGACCCTGGACATTGATCAACTGACATGTCAACCAGCCGAGGTGAAGGGTTCTCATCCAACAACAGCTTCAAGCGGCTAATATCTCCAGCTTCCGCTCGCGATCAGCCGCAAACGCCAGGCAAGCCAGGAAATCGCCTTCCTCAAGGTAAGGAAAGTCGTTCAAAATTTCCGCAATGCGTCATTCCCGCAGCCATGTATCCCAGTACATCCGCAACCGCGATCCGCAAACCACGTATGCAGGGCTTGCCACCACGCTTCCCCGGCTGCATCGTGATCCTCTGCAATGAGTCCTTTGGTCCCATAGCCGCAGACTAAGAGTAGTCCCGACGCGCTGTAAAGCCATAGCCATGAACCCACATCGAAGCCAACAGTTTGGCCGCGTTTACGCTTGCTGAGGGCACTACACCGTCTCGCGCCCTTTCACCCGGTCATACACATACACATCGCTGGTCGTGCCCATGGCCTCGTTGTACAGCGACAACGCCCCGGCCGCCTCGCGAAACTCCTCATCGAACTTGTGGATACACCGCAGATGATCCGCCGTGGCCGGCACCTGCAGCTTGGCGGTGGCCAGGAACTTCTGATAGCCCTTATCCATGATCCGGGCGATCTCTCCATTCAGCACCCACCCGGGCTTGACCAGCAGCTTCAGCGGCGACTCCTTCAGGTTGCTCGGCGCAATCTCCGCGGCGCAGCCGTACTTGGACACACGCCGCGCGCCGCTCACGCCCTTGGCGCCGCCGGTGGCGGGGGAAACATCGAATCGTTCATTGCCGAGGGTGGACACCACCTCGTCAAAGGTCAACTGCTTGATCTTGGGTTTGGCCATGGGCTCCAGAATCTGCGTGTAAGGGCGTGCCGCCGCCAGTGGTGCCAATCTTGCGAAGCGGCTCGGCTGCACCCGCATCTAAACTCTCGCACACCCCCGCGCATGGCTTCAAACAGGGAGCTGCAGGGGCGGCCCAAGAAGGATGGCAAAACCGCATGACCGACCTCACGCATTCCACCTCCCTCCAGGCATCCGCACCGGGCGAACGGTCCATTCCGGGGCATCCAGTCCCCCTGGGCATGACGCTGCTGGACCGCGTCGGTCACACCCCCCTGATCCGGCTCGATAAGCTGACCGAGCGTCTGCCCGGCATCCCCGGCCGCATCCAGATCCTCGGCAAGGCCGAATGGGCCAACCCCGGCGGCAGCGTGAAAGACCGCGCGGCGTCTGCCATCGTGGCGGATGCGCGGCGCAAGGGCCAGCTCCGCCCCGGTATGCGCCTGCTCGACGCCACCAGCGGCAACACCGGCATCGCCTACGCCATGCTCGGCTCCGCGGGGGGCTTCCCGGTCACCCTCTGCATGCCCTCAAACGTCAGCCCGGAGCGCAAACAGATCCTCGCCGCCTACGGTGCCGAGATCGTCTACACCCATCCCGGCGAAGGCTCCGACGGTGCCATCCGCATGGCCCGCAAGCTCGCCGCCGAGCATCCGGACCTCTACTTTTACGCCGACCAGTACGGCAACGAAAACAACTGGCGCGCCCACTACTACGGCACCGCCAACGAAATCTGGCAGCAGACCGAAGGCCGCGTCACCCATTTCATCGCCGGCTTGGGTACCAGCGGCACCTTCATGGGCACCACGCGCCGCCTGCGCGAGTTGAACCCCGCCATCCACTGCTATTCCATGCAGCCCGACTCGCCCTTCAACGGCCTGGAAGGCCTGAAGCACATGGCCACGGCGATCGTCCCGCCCATCTACGACGCTCACCTCGCCGAGCGCAACATCGAGATGCCCACCGAGCGCGCCTACCGTATGGCCAAGCGACTGGCGACCACGCAGGGCCTGCTCCTGGGCGTCTCCGCTGCCGCTGCTGTCGCCGCCTCACTCGACGTCGCCATCGAAGAGGCCCGCGCCGGCCGCGAAGCCGTAATCGTCACGATCCTCTGCGACTCCGCCGATAAATACCTTTCGGAACGCTTCTGGACCGAGCCCACGCCCGAAGAAGCGGCCTCCGACGCCATAGACTCCGAAC
>CAXTBJ010000018.1:2953-24816 GCA_964242585.1 uncultured Bryocella sp. | reverse complement strand
TTCGCCTTTGCTTTTGCTTGCCCTGCAAACCACCATGACCCTGACCATCTCGCAAACCCTCTACAACCAGCTCCGCGCTCACGGCGAAGAAACCTATCCGCACGAGTGCTGCGGCATCCTGCTCGGCCGCGCCACGCCCGCCGGCATTGACGTAGCCGACCTCATGCGCGCCGGCAACACCCGCACCGATTCCGCCCATAACCGCTACAGCATCGACCCGCGCGAGCTGATCGCCGCGCAGCGCGAGGGCCGCAAGCTGGGCCTCGACATCGTCGGCTTCTACCACTCGCACCCAGATCACCCCGCGCACTGGTCCGCGACCGATCTTGCCGAAGCCCACTGGTTCGGTTGCGCCTACCTCATCACCGCCGTGGACGGCGACAAGGCCACGGGCCGAGCCACGGTCACCAACAGCTTTCTGCTCACGGGCACAGGGGAAGACGACAAAGCCTTGCATCCACAGCCCATCGAGGTCGCCGGCCAGTAAGCGATCGGCAGGTTCACGGCAGCCGACGATTCGTTACAGGACCGGTGCTGGCCTATTTCACACTCCCGAAACGGTAGGAGAGCGATCCCCCGATCCATGAGACCATCCGGACGCCCACGGCGCGCTCCGTGGTGCCGCAGTCGAAGTCGTTGGCCACGCCGTCCGTGCCTGCCGGGCAGGAGGGCGGTGGGTCTCCGACCGCCCAGCCCGGAGCGAAGGTTTCGGTGGTCTGGCCGGTGTACCCACGCGCCATCATGCCGTCCAGACCGAGCTGCAAACGGCCATCGAGAAACGGGCGCACGAGCGCGATCCGGGTTTCTCCGACGGGGATGGCCTCGTACGGCGCCGGGTGCTCGGCATTGCCCACGTCCAGAAACTTGTGGCCGACGTACTCGTATTCCGCGCGGGCCTGCACCCCAAAGGGCAGCCGATCCAGCGTGGTGAGCGCGTCGAAGATGGTACGGGGAGCTTCGGGGGTCGGCAGGCCCGTATCTCGGTCGCGCGCGTCCGCCTTCGAAAAGATGGTCTGGACCATGCCGAAGCTGAACTGATGCCGCACGCTTGCGGTGAAATACCTCAGCGTGCCTGGCCCTTCATCCTCCGCGAGGCCGGTATCGGGATCAATCTTGGCGAGCGTGGCGGTGGTGGTCGTGCGGCCCAGGGTAAGCCGCAGATCGGTGCGGTGAGTCTCTTTTTCGACTACCATTTGCGCCGAGTGAGAGCGCTCAAAAGGCGAAGCGAAGGCCGAAACCCCTGTGCCCGTACTGCCCGCGGCCGCGATCCGCGGGTCCTGGGTGAAGAACGCCTGCCCAAGACTGAAGGAGGCCGAGGGCAACCAACGCAGAGCGCCCTGTCCCGGCGTCCAGGTCAGGGTCGCTTTTGGGCTCTCGAAACCTCGGCGAAGGTCGAACGATTGATCCGGTTTGAGCATGTCGCTGTTGCTCATCTCGACCTGCTCATGACGCAGCCCGGCGTAGAGGTGAAGATGCGATCCGAGGTCGGCGTGGGCTGCCACATAGGGGGCCAACTCGCGAATCGTGATGTCGTTGGCCAGCACCTTGACGAAGGCACCGTAGACTTTTGGATCTGCCGAGAGATAGTGATCCAAGTTGTCGCGATGGATATCGTCCTCGTTGTAGTCCAGACCGCCCATCGCCTCCAACCAGGGGGCAAAACGATGGGCGTCGCGCACCTCGCCGGCTTCCACCGTGCGGAACTCGCTCTGCCGAATCAGCCCCTCACCGAAATTCGAGAACAGCGCCAGATTGTAGGTACGGAGGTACCCCGAGCTCGAGATTATATCGGCATGGCCGGCTCGCCAATCGTCGTTCAGGGCCAGCAGACCGGTGTGCGTCTGGTCCATCTGGCGCGGATCGAGGGTATCGTTGAGTTGGAGACCGTACCCCGTGGGCACCAGATTGCCCTCATGCGACTCGCCGAAATACCCGATACTCAGCAAGGTGATCTCATGCGATCCGGGATCGAAGACGCGCGAACCGTTCCACTTGTACTGCTGCCGGTGCTCGAGCGTCCGCGTCAGGCCGTTGCCGTAGTTCCCCTCCAGCGCAAGCCAGGCCTTTTTGTCGGGATCGGCAGTTGCCAAACCGGCGGTTAGGTCGAGATCCCGATCGTCACCCGTGACGGTGAGGAAGCGGCGTAGCTGCGGCCGCAGGCTGTAGGTTGCCGCCAGGTTGATCGCGTGATTGCCTTCCAGAACGTTGAAGGCGCCGCCATCGGTCTGCACACTGCCCAGGGCGGCGGCGATATAGAGATTGGGGTCGGCATAGCCGTTGCCGTGAGCGTTCGCTGAAAGATTATTGGAAGCCAGGTAGTCGCCGATGGCGATGTACTGAGCGATGGGTTCGCCGTGGTCCCCCGCTACCCCCGGCACGAAATACTGGGGAGCCTTGATGCCGCCGGAGGCGGTTTCGATCGGCATCCCCGGAATGGATACCGGAGCGCCCGGTCTACCCGGATTTGCATCCAGCAGCTCTTCCCGGACCAGGACCTTTTGAGACGGGTCCGGATCGCTCAAGTCGAGCGTCCCGATGCTGCCCGAAACCACAACGGCTTCACTGACCGAGGCCACCCGCTCCAGGCGCAGCGTCAGGTCCATACCGGCCTCGCGGAGCACCAAGGGGCGCGACAGGGCGGCAAACCCCACCGCTGTCACGCGTGCGGTGTAAGCCGCCGAGATCGGCAGCTGCAAAGAAAAGTGTCCGGTGGCATCCGTCGTCGTATTGAACTGCTGGCCTGAGGCGAGATCGAACTCCACACGGGCACCGGCCAGCGCCAATCGCGTGGGGTCCAGCACGGTGCCGGAGACCGAAATCGTCGCGGAGGGAGATTGCGCGCGGGCTGAAACGACGATGAACGTCGTGGCGGCGCACAGAATGGCCTCAAACGCGTCTTTTGCTCGAATCGCAACCTCCCTCCACAGCGCGAAGTGAGTCGTTACGCTGCAACGATCTACAGCACTACAGCAGTCTACCGATCCGCTGCGGGTCCCAGCTGCCGAATCCCGGCCGGCCGCTGCGGATGACCGGTTGCGGTCGATGCGCTCCGACAAGACGTCTCTCCAGCACTGCCCGCAAGGGCCTGGCAACCGCCGGCTCGCCCCCGCGTCATAATAGACACATCATGACGATTCACATCCCCACCCCGCTGCGCCCCTACACGGACGGTCAGGAAGCGGTCACGGTCTCCGGTGCGACGCTCGCCGCCGGCCTCGAAGGCCTGGTCACGACGTTTCCCGCCATGCGCCAGCACCTGTTCACGCCCGAAGGCAAGCTGCGTTCCTTCGTGAACATCTACGTCGGCGACGAGGACATGCGCTACCTTCCCGAAAAGGAAGACACCCCTGTCTCAGACGCCGCCGAAATCACCATCATTCCCTCCATCGCCGGCGGCTGCTGCTAGCTGAGCCCCGTCAACCGCGGCCTACAATCAGGCCTGAAGGAGCTCCCATGAGTGCCCTCGCGGAGGCGATGATCGCGGCGTTCGATTCCAAAACCAGACTGACCTGGACGACGCGTGGCATGGACACAGCGATAGCCACGTTCACGCATAACGGTCTGCTCGTAACGACGACCTTCGCCAAAGTCGGTGAGACGGAGTGGCAAGTGGGTTTTACTGCGGCGCCCGACATAAAATCAGTAACCGCAGCTCTACAAGCCTCGATCCGCATCTTCAGTGGTGTCTTCCAAGCGGTCCGCGAGTTCCTTGAGGTGCGCCAGCCCAACCGACTCGTCTTTGCCAGCAAGGACGAGGCACTCGGTGGCCTTTATGAGACCTACCTGGAAATGCAGGATACCGAGATTCGGCAGCTGGGCTACCGCATGGCTAGGACCGACATCGACCCGCTGGTCGAGTTTGCGCTCGAAAAGACCGTACCGTCTGCCTGGAAGACATAACTGGAAGACATAACCGGTCGCGACCGATTCGTTATGTCGTTCTGTCGGGAGCTTGTATCGAACCCACACCCGGAAGCATCTTTCTAACGAGACCCAAATCATGAACGCCACGCTGGAACCGATACAGACCGAACTGCCCAAGCTCTCCAACGAGGAGATCGCCCGCTACTCGCGCCACCTCATCCTTCCCGAGGTCGGCATGGAGGGTCAGCAAAAGCTCAAAGCCGCCAGGGTCCTCTGTGTGGGTACCGGCGGCCTCGGCGCGCCGCTGGCACTGTATTTGACGGCCGCGGGCGTCGGCACCCTCGGTCTGGTCGACTTCGACGTCGTGGACGAATCGAACCTGCAGCGCCAGATCATTCACTCGCAGTCCACCGTCGGCCAATTAAAGGTCGACTCGGCCGAGGTGATGCTCAAGGGCCTGAATAAAAACGTCAACATCGTCAAACACAACACCATGCTCACCTCGGCCAACGCGCTCGAGATCTTTCGCGACTATGACGTGATTGCCGACGGCACCGACAACTTCCAGACCCGCTACCTCGTCAACGACGCCTGCGTGCTCACCGGCAAGCCCAACGCCTACGGTTCCATCTTCCGCTTCGAGGGCCAGGCCTCGGTCTTTGCCACCGAAGAAGGCCCCTGCTATCGCTGCCTGTACCCCGAACCGCCGCCGCCGGGCCTGGTCCCGAGCTGCGCCGAGGGTGGCGTGCTCGGCATCCTGCCCGGCCTGGTCGGTGTCATTCAGGCCACCGAGGTGATCAAACTGATTCTCGGCATCGGCGAGCCGCTCATCGGCCGGCTGCTCCTCGTCGACGCGCTCGGCATGCAGTTCCGCACCCTGAAACTGCGCAAGAACCCCGACTGCCCCGCCTGCGGCACGCACGAAATGAAGGAGCTGATCGACTATGACCAGTTCTGCGGCATCGCCCCCGCCACCGGCAGCGGCCCACTCGAGGTCTCCTCTCATGGCATCGCGCCGCAGGGCGCTCCAGAGATCGAAGGCATCCCGCAGATCTCCGTCGAGCAGCTCAAGGGGCGACTCGACAGCGGCGACAAGCCATTCATCCTCGACGTCCGCGAGCCGCACGAGTACGCCATCGTCAACCTCGGTGCTCCCCTGATTCCCGTGGGCCAGATCGGCCGGCGCCTCAATGAGCTTCCGCAGGACAGGAATACCGAGATCGTCGTTCACTGCAAGACCGGCGGCCGCAGCCAAAAGGCCGCGCAGGAACTCAGGGCGAACGGCTACACCAACGTCAGCAATCTCGCCGGCGGCATCACAGCCTGGGCCGACAGAATCGACCCGTTGCTGCCGAAGTATTGACACGCAACCTACTGCACCGTCGAGAGCAGGGCCGCGATCTTGCGGCCTTCTTGCTGTATGCCCTCCGGCCGCAGCGGCCCCTTGCAGTAAATCCAGGAGCTGGGATGCTTGGCCGCCACGGAAGGTAATGCCAGCTCACGGACAAAGCATGCAGCGTTGGCGCCCAACGCCACAAGGCATCGTGCCTGCACGATCTCCGTCTGTTTTCTCAGGTACATGCTGCACTGATCAAGATATCCCGGAACGCGCGGCATGGGTCCCGTGGCACGGCCGGGCTTCAATCCCATCAGGGCGTTGGTAAAGAAGCAATCCTCCGGAACAAGCTGCGCGGCTTCTAGCATGGCGAGCAGAAACTTCCAAAACTGACCCTGCGCCTCGCCCCTGCGCTGCAATGAGCGCTGAAAGGCGCGCTGGCTATCGAAATTGTGCCCGATAAACATCACCGGGCGTTCCGGAAAAAACGTCGGCAACGGTCCGCCGTTGGCCTGCCCCCGCCAAAGCCCACTGCCGCCCGGGAAAAACGAGGTTCCGTCCACCAACTCGGCCAGCGTACGCCCGGTTTGCTGAACAGCTGGATGGTACGCCGTAACCGTACTGTCCAGCACGCGCAACAGCTCATCGGCAACAACCGAAGCCCGCCTCACGCCGTCATCTCCGGTTCGCACATAGCCGGCACTTGCCTTCGCCGCTGAAGTGATACGCCAAGCCGACCGTCACCACGTTTGGCTCCAGCGGTGCCAGCGGAAAGCTGAACCAGTGCCCATGCTCATAGTCCAGGCGCAGGTTCACCCTCTCCAGCAGACGAAAATCCGCCCCCGCCCCCAGGCTGTACAGGTTGTAGGCCAGGTTGGCGATGTCGTTGGGATAGTTGAAGACACCGCGGCCGTACATCGCCTTGGCGTAGGGCCGCCATCGCCCGATCGGATACACATACCGGCCGCCAATCTCATAGGTCCGCTCGTACACATCCTCACCGTAGCTGGGCTTCACCTGCCGAAAGTTCGCCTCCACCCCGAAATGCGGCTTGAAGTCGAAGGTACTGTACAGATCGAACCCGCGCAGACTCTCCCCCGTACCGCCCAGCTCCGGGGAGTCGTAATCCGAGCTCCCGAACGAGACCCCGGCGCCCACCTGCAGATCCCCCGCGCGTGTCGCCGTGTATGAGGCCTGCGCAAGCAGCCGCGACACCCCGAGCCCGGCAAAGATCCCCCAAACGAAAAGGGCCGGCAATCCGAACCGTTGCCATAGCTCTCTGCCTCGCAATGCAGCCACCCTCACCCCACGACAGCCGTTTCCCGGGCGCGCGGACCGAAGGCCGCACATCTGGCCGCTCACCTGGTCGCTCACCTGGTCGCTCCTCAAGATAGCGGCCTTGTGGCGGTCTCCGACACGACAGTCTCAAGAGCGGCTCTGCACCCGATGCTTGGAACATATACCATCGCCGGTTCCGGACTGCCCTGCTTTGGTGCGAACGGCCTACTCGTCAGTGCATCCTTGGTAATCGCTGCAGGTTACGAGGCCTGCCGCACCCATATTCAAGCAGCACACGGGCTACCCCGCCACCTACCGACATCTGGCCCTGTGCCCTGTGCCCTGTCCCCTGTCCCCTACTCCCTATTCCCTGTGCCCTAAACCGCCTTCACGCCCGGCTTGGCCATCGATTGCATACCGGGCCTCGGCCGCATCCGCTTCGGCGCTAGCACCCCCATGGTGATCGCCACCGCCGGAATCAGAAACACCAGCGAGTTCAGTATCCACATCTCCGATCCTGCCGCCACCTGATCCTGCAGTGCCGTCAAATCCGACACCCGGGGTGCGGCCGCATACGACGGGTACAGCACCTTACCCGAAAACGCCAACAGCGCCGAAATCATCGTGTTGATCAGATCCGAGGTCAACAGAAATGGGATAGCCGCCCAGCGCGGCCAGCGCGCCTTCGTCGGCCAGGGCTGCAGCACCACCCACCAGAAAGCGATATTGGTCAGCAGAAAACACATGTGCTCGGTCTCATGCCAATTCTCCGAGCGAAACGTGAGCTCAAAGGCCGCCGGCACATGCCAGCCCAGATACGCCACATTCATCGCCAGCCAGATGAGCACCGGATGGCTCAGCGCATGGAATACCCTCTGCACCCCGCGGCTCGCAAACAAGGGATGCAGCGGACCTCGGATAAGCCGGCGAGGCAATCCCCGCAGCATCGGCACCGTCGGCGCCCCCAACACCAGCAGCGGCGGCGCCACCGACATCAGAATGAAGTGCTGGATCATGTGCGCGGTCAACAGGTAATCGTCGAGCGCATCAATGGGCGAGGCGATCGCCAGCCAGATCGCCAGTAATCCTCCACAGAAGCTCAAAGCCCGCCAGCCCGGCAGCTCCTGCGGCCGCGTCCGCCGTGCCAGCCGCCAGCCGCGCAGATAAATTGCGGCGGTCACCAAAATTCCGATCAACGGCAATACCGGCCAGGACCACGCACGGAGGAGGCCGTCCCCCGCCAGATCGGCGACAGAACCGGCCTCCATCCACGCTACTGCGACCACATCCACCACAATGGCTTCCTTACTGCAGCGTCTTCACCTGCCCGTGTCCGTGCTCCACGGTGGAGTTATCCGGCACGCCGTCGCTTTCAATCACCTGACGCGAGGCGTCGGTCGCCGCACGCTCCCACGTCGGGTGCATCGTCGCCAGATACTTCACCAGCGCCGTCGTCTCCGAAGGCGAAAGCGTGCTGCCGTAGGCCGGCATGTTGCCACCGCCCAGCAAGACCTGACGAATCAGCTGATCCTCCGTCAGCCGTGTTGCCACACTGTCCAGGGCCGGTCCACGCTGTCCGCCCACGCCGCCGATCGAATGGCAGTTGCGGCACTGCTTCTCCTGGAAGACGTTCGCCCCCTGGCGCTCCAATGGGGTGCGGTTCTGCAGGTACGACGCCGGCACTACCGCACCGCTCCAGGCCTCCATGTGCGGGCTCCACGGGGTATAGGTACCCTGCTTGGTCAAACCGGCCCAGGCCACCGCCAGAAAGAGCACGGAGAAGACCGCCGTCGGCCTGCGCCACCAGCTCTTTTCCCCGACGCCCGCCACGAAGGGCAGGGCGATGAGCACACCGATGCCGATCACCGGCGCCACCAGCATCACAGGTGTTTCGATCGACGGCGGCAGGTACGACAGCACCGTGTAGATCCACAGAAAGGCGAAGTCAGGCTTCGGCACCGTCTGAATGATTGTCGGGTCGGGAATTCCCTCCGGTCCCTTGGGGCCGAACATGGCGGCTGCCACGACCACGGCAAACAGAATCGCCGCCGAAAAGACCAGGTCCTTCCATACCGCGCCCGGAACGAACGGCAGGCCGTCGTCGTGCGCCATCTGGTTGTATTCCTTGATGTAGGTGTCGCGATTGACGACGCGCCCCGGAACCGGCCACTCGTTCACACCCAGCTTCAGCACCATCCACACATGCAGGCCGGTAAAGGCCAACAGCGATCCCGGAATGACGAACACATGCAGGGCGAAGAAGCGCGAAAGCGTGGCTCCGCCGATAATGGGTCCGCCCAGCATCATGTGTACCAGCTGCCCGCCGATCAACGGCACGCGGCCCATGATCGAAGCCCCAATACCGAGTCCCCAGTACGCGTCCTGGTCGAAGCGCAGGACTTGCCCCGTGAAGGCCATGCCCAGGGTCATCAGCAGCATGAACACGCCCAGCACCCAGGTCAGCTCACGCGGAAACTTGTAGGCCCCGAACAGAAACACCTGCGCCATGTGGATTACCACGATGGCCACCATGAAGTTTGAGCCCCACCCGTGCATCGCGCGCAGAAACCAGCCCAGCGGCAGATCGTGGTTCAGGTACTGCAGAATGTTCCAAGCCTGCCCGGCGGAGGGCGAATACACCAGCGCCAGCAGAATGCCGGTGACGATCTGCAGCATCAACAGCACCAGGCTGGCGCTACCGAAGACGTACCACCAGCTCGCCGTGCTCGCCGGCACATAGTGCAGCGCGGCCTCCTTCACGGGGCCTTCGAGCTGCACACGCCGTTCTAACCAATCGTAGGTGTTTTCGTACCAGGCCATGGCTCAATCCTTATCGGTTCAATCTTCGTCACAAGCGCAGGTTGCGCCTTGTCGATCCTGTTGTCGTGCCCCTTGTTGTCCCGTCCCCTGTTGCCCGGCTCATCGTGCAGCGGCGAGCACGGTTTATTGCTCGCCTGGTTGGAAAGCGTCGGCATCTGACCGGCATCGATCAGCAAACGGCCGTTTTCCACCTTCGTGGGGTAGGTAAAGAGACCGCGCTCCGGCGGTCCCGCGGCCCGGCTGCCGTCGGCGTAGTACACACCGCCATGGCACGGGCACATAAACAGCTGCGACTCGGAAAACCAGCGCACCGGGCAGCCCAGGTGCGCGCAGTTGATCGCGAACACCGTGAACCTGCCCCCGCCATCGGCACGCACATAGGCCGGAATGTCGGCGGTAGCGCCGTCCCACATCGTGTTGAAGGGATTCTTGTACTGAATCAGCGTGGTTTCGCCCTCGGGAAACGTGTTCAGCGTACCCACGTCCACCCAGGCAAGATAGGTTCTGCGCTTGATCACCGGACCCAGCACATAGGCGACCACGGGTGCGGCGATGGCCAGTGCGACCACGACATTCAGCCCGATCCCCACATTCATCAAAAACGTGCGCCGGCTGATGCGCTCCCTCTCCAGCCGCTGCTCTCGTTCTTCCGGGTTCGGCGGCGGTAACAACTCATCCATGGTTGATCTCCAGCATCCTTGGCACAGGCACGCAACTCTGTCTCAGCGCTTACTGCTTTACCGACGACAGCGGAGGAACCTCACCCGGCCGTTCGACATTCGGCTGCAAGTTCGGGTACGGGTGGCCCGGTCTTGAAGGCTTCTGGCCGATCAGCCAGGCGCTCACGTCCGACACCTCGGCGTCCGTCATGGCCCGCCCTGGAATCATGTGCCGCCAATCGGGCTGTCCTACATCGGGCCTGCCCGGAACAATCGTGGTTCTCACGGTCTGTTCATTGATTAGAGCCAGAAAGGCCCCATCGAGGATCGAGCCGGAGGGTCCAGGATGTTCAGCGGATGCACCATGGCAGCTTGCACATGCAGCCGTGTAAACGGCCTGCCCATGCACCAGATCGGCCGTCTGCGGCTGTCGATACGGCGGTGGGGTCTCCGCGCCGAAGCTGAATCCACGCCGCCATTGCCGCATCCCCTGCACCAGGATATCGATCTGCTGGTCCGTCAAATCGCCGCCGGCCGACTTGGCGAATCCCGGCATCAACGCACCCTTTTCGCCGTTCGCCGTCCAGTTGCGCAATGACGCGTCATCGATCCACGCCTCGTACTCCGGGTTGTTCAGGTTGTTGGCCGCGCCGTTCTGCCCCGCCGCGCCGTGGCAGCCGGCACAGTTGCGGCCGAACAGTTCGTTGAACGACACGATCTCCTCCGGACGCGGCACAGCCTGTGCCTCCTTGGGCCGTCCGGGCAGGTTGCACCCCGTGAACGTCGCGCTCCACAGGGCCAGGCCGGCTACTACGCTGCGCCTCTTCACGCCTGCGGCTCTTTCCCATGCTCGCCCGGCTGCAGACCCGGGGACTCCACCCCGAGGCGTACCGCCAGGGGCACCTGGGCCAGCCGCTCCAGTCCACCCTGCCGCGACACCACGAAGCCCGCAACCAGGCCGAAGGCCAACTGCGCGGCCGCAAACGACCACCAGTCGATCCGCTGCGCCAGGTACGGATTCACGATGCCCAGAATGCTGTGCAGCAGCCCGGTCCACAGCGCCGGCGCCACCAGCCCGCCCAGCAGGACCGGGTGCTTCGGCCAAACCGGCAGCAGCGCTCCGTAGAGCATGCCCACCAGCAGCGTCGTCGCGCCCTGGATCACATTGGCGGTCACAAAGGCGCCCAGCCGGAAGTGCATCAGCTGCGCGGTGCTCGGATTCACCCAGTCGCCCACGCCCGCGCCGCCCAGAAGATTCACCACGTACCAAAGGCTGTGATAGCGCAGCAGGCCGTAGATCTCCGCCGGGATCACCATCGCGATTCCGCCGGCGATGCCGCCGATCAGGCCGCTCCGGATCGGAAAGGTGCGCAACGGCAGCTGCGCGCGGTGTGTCTCCCCCACCTCGATACGCCGTACCCGGCTGCGCGAGGGCTCCACATGCACCACCTCGGCGGTTACGACGATATTTTCCACCTTCTCCTGCGGCAGCACCTCGCGGAACCAGCCGACAGCGCCCCATATGGCCAGAAACCCGCCCAACAGCCCGACGGCCTGATCCATCACCAGCGACCCGATCAGCAGAACCACTCCCAACGCCAGGACCATCGGCCAGGCGGTCGGCGCGGGCAGGTGCACGCTGTGTTTTTCGTCGTGCCCCGCGCCCTCGGTCACCTGGATCGGCGTTTGCGCTTGCGTTTGCGTCGTCATCGGCTCACCACGTACACCACGGTAAAGACCGCTACCCACACGGCATCGACAAAGTGCCAGTACAGCCCCAGCACCTGCACACGCTCCGCATGGGATGGTTTGAGCTGCTTGGCAAAGGCCATAATCAGCACGGCCAGCAGCAGCAGCAGACCGACGATCACATGCGTCGCATGCAGACCCACCAGACAGAAGTACGTTGTACCGAACAGGTTCGTGCTCACCGTCAGGTGGTCCCGATTGATCAGCTTGTTCCACTCCAGGCCCGTGTCGGCGAGAAAGAACAGGCCCTCGGCCACGGTGATCGACCAGAACAGCTTGAACCTCTCCATCTGACCGTGCTCGATGGCCCGCTCCGCCAGCCAGATGAACAGGCTGGAGGAAAGCAGGGCGACGGTGCCGAAGATCGGCAGCTCCAGCACCTCGCGCGGTGTCGGGCCGTGCACATCCCGGCCCATGTAGTAGATATAGGCCACCAGAAAGATGGAAAACAACGCCGTTTCCGCAATGATGAGACAGAACATGCCGACGCGGCCCCTGGACGGCAGGGTCCAGGCGGCCTCATTCTCGACATGCTCCAGGGGAATCGCAATGCTGCTCATAGATCCTCATTCCTGCGGAAAACCTGCTCAAGGGCCTGCGGACAAAACGGCCTATTCAAAGGCCGAATCCGGGTCGTCCGGGTGCTTCAGATCCCACAGGGGACGGCGACTGGCCACCACCGGGTCCACGGCGAAGTTGTACGCCGGCGGCGGCGACTGCGTAGCCCACTCCAGCGTCCAGGCATCCCACGGGTCTGGGCCGGCGATCTCGCCCTTGAAGTAGGAGTGGATCAGGTTGTACACAAACACCATGGTCGCGATGGACTGAACGAACGCGCCGACGGTGATAATCAGGTTCCACCCCGTCCAGCCGCGGTCCGGCTGGTAGGTGTAGATCTGCCGCGGCATCCCCAGCAGGCCCGGGATGTGCATGAAGTCGAACGTCAAGTGGAAGCCGATCAGCATCAGCCAGAAGTGCAGCTTGCCCAGCTTTTCATCGAGCATCCGCCCGGTGGCCTTCGGGTACCAGTAGTAGAACGCCGCGAAGATCATGAACAGAATCGAGCCCACCAGCACGTAATGGAAGTGCGCGACCACGAAGTACGAGTTGTGCAGCTGCCAGTCCCAGGCCGAAACCGACAGCATGATGCCCGTTAAGCCGGCGAGTACCCACTGGAACATGAAGCCGATCGAAAACAGCATCGCGGTCGCCAGCCGAATCTTGCCGCCCCAGATCGTCGCCAGCCAGTTGAAGGTCTTGATACCCGTCGGGATCGACACCAGCATCGTCGACAGCGTGAAGAACGTGTTTCCGAACGACGTCATGCCGATCGTGAACATGTGATGCGCCCACACACCCAGGCTGATGAACGCGATCGCCACCGTGGCCGTCACCATCGCCGGGTAACCGAAGATGGCCTTGCGCGAAAACACCGGGATGATCTCATTCGCAAACCCAAAGGCCGGCAGCACCAGCACATACACCTCGGGGTGCCCGAAGATCCAGAAGAAGTGCGCCCAAAGAATGGCCGAGCCGCCCATCTGCGTGTCGAAGAAGTGCCCGCCCAGGTAGCGATCCACCAGCAGCATGATCTGCGCCGCCGTCAAGGGGCTCACGGCGACCAGCACCAGAAAGGCCACCGTGGCATAGATCCAGGCCAGCAGCGGCATCCGCATCATCGTCATGCCCTTGCAGCGCATGCAGATGATGGTCGCCAGAAAGTTGATCGCCGTGCCGATGGACCCGATGCCGCTGGCAATCAATCCCAAGGCCCAGTAGTCCATTGTGTGGCCCGGCGAAAAGGCCTTCTCGGTTAACGGCGCGTACGCAAACCATGCCGCATCGGGCGCCGTGCCCGTGCCGCCCAGGCCGAGCCCGCCGATGAAGCTGAAATACAGGAAAATGCCCGCAAAGGCCGCAATCCAGAACGAAAACGCGTTCAGGCGCGGAAACGCCATGTCGCGCGCGCCCAGCATCAGCGGCAGCACATAATTGCCGAACCCGAACAGGATCGGCATCCCCACCAGAAACACCATGGTGGTGCCGTGCATCGTGAACACGCGGTTATAGGTCTGCGGCGAAACAAACGTGTTCAGCGGTACCGCCAACTGCACCCGGATCACCATTGCCTCGGCACCCGCGACCAGCAGAAAGAACAGCGCGAAGCTGATGTACAGGATGCCGATCTTCTTGTGATCGGTCGTCGTCACCCAATCGTGAATGGTTTCCAGATACTGTGACCGCGGACGCGACGGAATCGTCGTATCCAGCGCTCCTTCAATCCCCGTGGGGATCGGCATTGTCGGTGTAGCCATGATCTTCTCTCCTGCCGTCCTAAATCGTCTCTAGTGAAGCGTCATCAGGTACGCGGTGATCTGCCTGTTTTGGAGGTCGGTAAGGTGCATCGCCGGCATCAGCGTGCCCTCCTTGATGTCGTTCGGGTCCGTCAACCAGGCCACGAGATTGTTCGGGGTGTTGTCGGCCGCGCCCGAGGCGATGGTCGATCGGCTCGCTACGTGCGTCAGGTCGGGTCCGTACCGGCCGTCCGCGACCGTGCCCTTCACGGCATGGCAGTTGATGCAGGCCTGCTCCTCAAACACCCGCCGGCCCTGCTGCGCGTTGACCTGGTCCTCCCCCGCGCCCGCCATGGCCACCTCATGCAGCTCCGCGACCCGGCCGCGGGTGGGGGGCGAGTTGCGCGCCATCCCGGCCGCCGCAGCCGCCACGCTGCCCGCCCCGCGCAGGCCCACGATGCCCATATTGCCCACATTCGGCTGCGAAGCCGCCGGCTGGTCGGAGTTCGTGCCGCTCTGCTGATCGCTCTGCTGATCGGCGACCCAGGCCTTGAACTGCGCCGGCGTGTCCACAAACACACGGATCAGCATCTTGGCGTGCTCGGGGCCGCAAAACTGCGCGCATTGCCCCTCATACATGCCGGGCTTGTACGGATCGATCCACATCTCGTTCACACGATTCGGCAGCGCATCCGTCTTGCCCGCCAGACGCGGCACCCAGAAGCTGTGGCTCACATCCGCCGAGGTCAGCTTCAAAAATGTGGGCGTCGGATTCTTCGGATCGCTCACCGGCACATGCAGCTCGTTGGCCGTCACCACGTTGTACTTCGGGTAACGGAACTCCCACCAGAACTGGTGGCCGATCACCACCACATCCACGGCGGAGGCTGGCCGGCGGTGATCCTCGATCGCGAAGATCACACGCGCCGTGCCCAGAAACAGGACCACAATGATCAAAACCGGAATGATGGTCCAAGCCATTTCGATCTGTGTGCTGCCGAACACCTGCGCGGGTTCGGTCGTATCGCCCGGCTTGGCCCTGAACTTCCATACGGCATACGTCGTCAATACGCTGAGGGTCACAAAGATCAGCGCCATGATCACCAACACGAAGATGGCCAGCGAGTTCACCTCCTTGGCAGGAGTCGAGGCGGTCGAGAAGGTCGTGGTCGGCGAGTACACATGCAGCTTCGCCATCTCGATGAGCGAATTTGCGTGCAGAATAACCGACGCTTCGGATAACATGAGGGTCTCCCCAAGCGAACGCCTTCGCTGCTGAGATGCAAACGCCTCGCACGGTGCGAGATGGCTCCCGGTGAGCGACCTGCGTTACCCTTCCAGCCTAACAAAGAAGGCTTGTCGCTCATCGCACAACCGCCGAAAACCGCCCCCTCACTGGCGCGGTGTGCAGTGTGTTTGCTAAACTTTCCAGCCGCTCAAAGTCGCTTAGACGCGCCCAAACTCACCTACTTCAACGTACTCAGCGAAGGTTGCTGGCGCACGGTAAAGCCGTCCAGCTTGCCCTGAAACACCACAATACGCTCCATCGTCGGCAAAGGGATGCTCGCCATGGGCAACAGACGTCCGTTCACCGCCAGGGTCGGCACATCGGTCACCCCCGCCTCGGTGCCCAGCTGCACCACCGCATCCACCGCCGCCTTGGTCGCGGGGGCCGCCGCGCACGCCAGCATCGCTGCCGGGTCCGCCCCCGCCGCCCCTGCCGCCGCGCTCAGGGTCGCATCGGTCTTTTCGCCGGTCAGCTCCGCCTGCGCCGCGAATACACGCGCCGCGTAGGTCGCATAGCCGGCATCGCCCTTGCTCTGCCGCACGCAATAGCCCACCGCCGCCGCCCGGTAGGCGTGCGGGTGCGCCGTCTGCGGCATGTTCTCCACCACGATGTGCGCCTGCGGAAACTGCTGCCCCAATTGATCGAGCGTCGCCTGTGCTCCCTTGCAGGCCTTGCACTCGAGATCCGTAAACTCCACAAGCTCCAGCTGCTTGTCCGCCGCGCCGCGGGCCGGTCCGTCGGCCCCCTTGGCCAGCAGATCCCGCACCTCCGCGAAGGGTTGCGCGCCGAACCGTACCACATCGCCCGCGATGGCGTGCTTGCCGTCCGGCGTGATGTACAGCGTGGTCTGCGCCAGGCGGGAGGCTTGCTGCTTCTCCGCCACAAACACATGAACCGCGATCACGCCGGGTGCCGGGGTCGGCTGAATGGCCGCCACACTCCAGATGCGGTTCTCATCGAAGCCCCACAACGCGTGCAGGAAGCTGTTCACCGTATCCACGGTGGGCGTGGTCGCCGTGAAATTGCGCGGCTCCACGGGCGGAAAGCTCACCGCCGGCGCGGGGGCGGCGGTCGCCGATACCGGGGCCGCCGGCGCGGGGGCGGTCAGCGTGGGAGCCGGGGCGGGCGCGGTCTGATGTTGACCCGACACCGTCGGCACAGCCGAACTCGCCGGGTTTGCTGAAGCCCCGGCCTGCGCCCCCGCCGCGGCCGCACACACACCCAGAAACCCAGCCATCGCCGTCCACCGCATCGCCTGCTGCACTGCTTCCCTCTTCACGCCGCCACTCCTCTTGCCGGTCCCCGCTGTCGGGAGCCGGTCTGTCCAGAATCTTTCCAAACCCTTGCCCTACAGCTCTGCCTTACACCTCTGCCTTACACCTCATGGCGCGCCGCGATCGGGAATCGTCGCCCCATGCCGAAGGCCTTCTTCGACACCTTCAACACCGGCGCCGCCTGCCCCCGCTTGTACTCCGCGATCTCCACCAGCCGGATCACCTTGCGCACCAGCTCCATCGGCACGCCTTCAGCTGCGGCGATCTCCTCCGCCGGACGGTACTCCTCGATGTAGGCCCGCAGCATCGGGTCGAGCACCTCATACTCCGGCAGCGAATCCGTATCCTTCTGCCCATGCCGCAGCTCCGCCGAGGGCGGCTTTGTGATCGTATCCCACGGAATCACCTCGCGCTCGCGGTTGATCCATCGCGCCAGCGCATACACCTCGGTCTTGTACAGGTCGCCGATCACCGCCAGCGCGCCCACCATATCCCCATACAGCGTCGAGTAGCCGGTCGCCATCTCGCTCTTGTTGCCTGTCGTCAGCACCAGCGCGCCGGTCTTGTTCGATACCGCCATCAGCAGCGTTCCACGAATCCGCGGCTGCAGGTTCTCCTCCGCCAGCCCGAATGGCGTGCCCGCGAAAAACGGCTGCAGACGCTCCGTAAAACCGTCAAAGATCTCGCGGATGGGCAAAATCGAGAACGGAATCCCGAGATTGGCCGCCAGGCGCTCGGCATCGGTCAAGGAGCCGCTCGAGGAAAATTCACTCGGCATCCCGATGCCCCCCACGTTCTCCGCCCCCAGCGCCTCCACGGCGATGGCCGCCACCAGCGCCGAGTCGATGCCTCCGCTCAGCCCCACCAGGGCCTTGCTGAAGCCGCACTTCCGCAGGTAATCCCGCGTTCCCAGCACCAGCGCCTGCCATGTCTCCGCAGGCTCTGAAGGAGCTTCGGGCAAAGGCTTGCCCCCCAATCGGCGCAGGAGATCCGCAGGGCTTTCAATCGGCGCAGACTCCTTAAGACGCAGCTCTGTAAGCACCTGGTCCAGGTCGTCGCCGTAGACCGTGCCCGCCGGAAGGGCCCAGGCGGCGGCGTCACCCACCTGCGAGCGCGTTGGCTGATGCCCGGTCTGCCGCTTCGGCTCCGGGCCTGATCCCTCTGCCGTTGCCGCTTCGCCCAGCGAGAACCCCTCTGTGTCGACCACCAGGAGATCCTCACGAAACCCCGCAGCCTGCGCCGTCACCTCGCCCGCCGCGTTCATCGCAAACGAACTGCCGTCGAAGATCAGGCTGTCATTGCCGCCGACCTGATTCACCATCACCATGGTTGCCCGGTGGCGGCGCGCCAGGGCCCCAATCATGCGCCGGCGCGTCTCGGCCTTGCCGTGCCAGTAGGGCGAGGCGGAGATGTTTAAAATCAGCCGCTCGCCGGCCATGGTCTGCGGCAGCGCTCCCCACTGCCGCATCAGCTCCTCCACCGGATCGACGGGGTAGTTCTGCCGCGGCCAAAACAGCTTATCGTTCCAGGCATCCTCGCAAATCGTGATCGCCACCGGCCGCCCCTTGATCAGCGTCAGTGTCTGTTCCCTGGCCGGCTCGAAGTACCGCTGCTCGTCAAAAACGTCATAGAACGGCAGCAGCCGCTTGCCCTGCACAAAGCGCAGCTCACCGCCTTCGAGCACGGCCGCCACATTGCGCACCGGCTTGCCGCCCGGCTCCTCACATCGCATCGGCGAGCCGCACAACACCGCCGGCCGGGCCGGCCCGCGCGTCAAGTCGGCAATCTGTCCCAGCGATGCCTCCGCCTGCCGAATGAAGGATTCCTTCTCCAGCAGATCGGCCGGCGGATACCCCGAGGTCGCCAACTCCGGCAGAATCACCAGCTCCGCCCCGAGATCCGCACCGCGCCTGACGGCGGCGGCAATCTTTTCGAGATTTCCCGAGAAATCTCCCACCGTTGGGTTGATCTGGGCCAGGGCAATACGCACCTGCCAATTTTACAGCGCCTGGCCACCAACGCCTGGCTTCCAGCGATGGCCGCCCTGAATCAGCTGCCCGTTCCCCCGACCACCACACCCACCGTCCGTGCCAGGATGCGCAGGTCCAGCAGCAGCGTCCAGTTCTCTACATAAGCTGTGTCCAGGGAGATGTAGCTGTCGAAGGAGGGGTCCTGCCGTGCCTCCACCTGCCACAGCCCCGTAATGCCCGGCAGCACATCCAGGCGGCGCAGGTGCGAAAGGTGGTACTTTTCCACCTCCACGGCCAGCGGCGGCCGCGGACCCACCAGGCTCATATCGCCCTTGATCACGTTGAACAGCTGCGGCAGCTCGTCCAGGGAGTACTTTCGCAGCTTGGCGCCGATCTTGGTGATGCGCGGATCGTTGGTCATCTTGAACAGAATGCCCTCACGCTCGTTCAGATGGGCCAACTCCTTCTTTAAGCGGTCGGCATTGGGCACCATGGTCCGGAACTTGTAGCATTTAAAGACTCTTCCCTTGCGCCCGATGCGCTCGGCCCCGTACAGAATCGATCCCGGTGAGTCCAGCCGGATCAATACCGCGATGACCAACATGATCGGCGACACCAGCGCCAGCACCAGCAGCGCCAGCACCATGTCGATCGCACGCTTGATCAGGAACGCCCCCCGCGGAAACTCACGGCGATGCAGCGGAATGGTCGGAAACTGGCCCACGTACTCCACCGGTGCGTGCCACGCCAGACCGTCATACAGGTCCGGCACCACGCGCACGTCGATGCCCATGGCGCGCGCCTCCTCCACCACCGTGATCACGGTCTGCTTATCGGCGGGGGTGGAAAAATAGATCTCATCCACAAATAGGGAGCGCGCCACGGCCACACAGTTGCGCAGGTCGCCGACGATGTTGGGGCTGCTCGGATTGCCCTCCCGGCCGCCTGCCTCGTCCACCGGCGTCATCGAGATGAATCCCTTGAAGCGGAATCCGAGGTGCGGCAGGGCCTCTAGGTGATTGCGCAGGGCATGACCCACCCGGCCGTCACCCACAATCAGCACATTGCGGACCTCCAGCCCGCGAAGGTGACGGCGATGGCGCAACCGGCGCCACAGCGCCCGGCGCGTCATCAGGATCAGCCCGGTGAGCACCATCGCCAGCGCCACCACAAACCGCGAAACCGCATAGTCCCGCATCAAAAACAGCGTTCCGCACAGCAGCAGGCAGGCCGTCAGGCAGGCCTGGGCCGTCATACGCTGTTCATGCAGGCCGCTTGAGCTTTCACTCGACCGGTACAGCCCGAACAGCTGAGAAAACAGGATCAGATAGATCCCATACACAATCAAAATCACCCAGATGTGCATCGGGGCGGTATGCGTCGGAATGCCGGTCCCCATCACCGCTCGGTTCATGTGCCAGTGCAGCCGGATGTCGTAGGCCAGCAGGCCCGCCAGCACCCCGCTCAACAGATCCAGCACCGCCCAGAACACGCTCGCAAAGGAAGGCCGCGGCCGCCCGGCGCGGCCAACCGCGCCCGTCCGGTTGCGGGAGCGGTTCGAGATGACAACTTGGTCTAGGTACTCGGGTCTGGTCATGCAACGACGCCTCGGTCAGCGGCTACTACGCCTTGGGGCGCATCCTTGTCTTCTGGCAACGCTCGTGTGCAGGAATCTAGGCCTACTCTAGCATCGGCCTCCGCCCAGGAAGTTGCGCCTCGGTGGTATTGGCCCGACCGGAAGCGGCAGACCGGGGCCAGCGGGCCGGAACGCGGCAGGCCTTCAAGCCGCCGGTCGGAAAGCCAAAGTTCGGAAAATGTCAGGTCGGGGAGCATCAGGCCGGCAGCACCAGCCGGTCCAACTCCAGAAACTCCCGCAGCACCTCGTCGGTGCTTGCCTTCATGGCCTCGGTCGTGCCGAAGAAGCGTGCCTTGCCCTCATGCAGAAACAACACACGGTCCGCCAGCCGTTCCGCAAAACGCATATCGTGGGTGACCACAATACTGGTCAGATGCAGTTGTGCCTTCAGCCGCTGGATCAGGCTGCCCAGCAGATTGCCCATCAGGGGGTCCACCATGGTTGTCGGCTCGTCATAGAGCACCGCGGAGGGCTGCGCGGCCAGGGCCCGTGCGATGGCCACCGATCGGCGCATACCGGTTGAAAGATCGCTCGGCAGCAGATCCTCCATCCCGGCGACCCCCACCATCTCCAGCAATCCCCTCACCACCTGCAAGATCTGATCCTCGGACATGCCACCGCGTTCCCTCAAGGAAAAGGCTACATTCTCTCCCACCGTTACAGAGTCAAAAAGTGCGCCATTTTGGAAAACCATGGTCACCTTGCGGCGAACCTCTTGTAACTCCCGTTCGGAGAAGGCGACGATATTCTGCCCCGCCACCGTCACGTTGCCGCGATCCGGCTTCAAAAATCCCATCACGATCTGCAGCGAAACCGACTTGCCCACGCCGCTGCGGCCCAAAATGCACAGGGTCTCGCCTGGATTGACAAAGAAACTCACATCCTGCAGCACCACAAACGAGCCGAAACTCTTGTAAACGCCTTCGAAGGCGATGTAGGGCAGACCTATCGGCTCGCCCGCCGCGCCGGGCCCCGCACCCGGCGCGTGCGCCAAAGCGGCGTCGGTGGCCTCATTGGCCTCGGCGGTCTCCGCCATGAACTCGCCCACGGCAGCGGCCACATCGGGAGAAACCTGCGCCAGCAAGGGTATCTCCGCGATCCCCGCAAGGGGCTCGCCGGATACACCGCCGGACCCCTCGCCGAGCCTATCGCCAAGCCCGGATATAATCGCTCCCCGCGGCGGCGGCGGCGAGGCCTCGCCCTCCGCTCCCTCGCGTCTCGCGGACGACGTCCGGTCTTTCCCGTCGCTCTGATCCTTGTCCGTCATGACCTCCAGTATGGCAAACGGCCGCTCCGTCGTCGCCCTTTCGACGTCCGTTTACCTCCCCACCGGCCCTGTGTTTCACCGCGGGCGCTTCCTTCGTCCGCAATCTCACTCAGCCGGCTGCGAGGTCCGCTTCGGCCGCCGCGAACTCCTCCGGGGTGTTCAGGTTGCGAAACCACCGCGCTACCTGCGCCATCTGCGCGACCTGCGCTACCTGCGCGGCCTGCGCGACGGTGGCCCGGCTCGGCTCCAGGGCCGGGGGCAACGCGAAGACGGCCGCCTCGGGAATCCAAAGCTCCTGGCCCAACGATGCCGCGCCGGCCCGCAGCAAACCCGCCAGGCGCCGCTCGCCCGTATCCAGCGCCGCCGTGACCGCGCGGAGTGCCCCCACCCGCAGCATCGCGAAGGCAGGCTGCCGATCCTCCCCCACC
>CAXTBJ010000018.1:0-2853 GCA_964242585.1 uncultured Bryocella sp. | reverse complement strand
GTTGGGCCCTCGCCGGCCCGTTCCGCTCGCCCCCGGCTCCGGCCAACCCCAGCACCGCCTCCGCCCAGCGCCGCAGCAACCATCCTCGAACCCCGGGCACATCCACCGGGGTGAACAGGGCCCAGGGCTGCGTACTGGCCGCCAGCCCGGCTTCCAGGCCCGCCCCGGGTCCGACGCCCAGCCTCGCCTCGGGCACCACCGGGGCCAAGCCCACCAGATCCCCTCGATTGCCCACCACGCTGACCGCCGCGCAAAATTCGCACATCCTCCTCACGGCGATCTCCGCCAGCGGCACACCCCCCAGCCGCAGCAGCGCCTTGTCACGTCCCATGCGCGTGCTTCCCCCGCCGGCCAGCACAAAGCCGTGCACAGGCAGCTTTGCCGTCCCGGGCGGCAGCGAAACGGCGCTCACTTCCCCCATCGAGTCGCCTTCCACGCCTGCCGAACGGCCGGCATCATGCGGAGATTTCGCCCACGCGCTGCAGGAAGCCGGCAATGGACTCAATGCCTCGATGAAAGTTCGCCAGATGGAACTTCTCATTGGGTGCATGGAGGTTGTCGTCCGGCAGACCAAATCCCATCAGCACCGTGGGAACGCCCAGTTCGCGTACAAAGTCCCCGACAATGGGAATGGACCCGCCGCCGCGCACAAAGACGGTCTCCTTGCCGAACACCGCCGCCATCGCCGCCGTCGCCGCGTGCACGTAAGCATTGTCCGTGCTCACCACGATGGGTTCGCCCGAATGAATCAACCGCACCTCGGCGGTCACCCCGCGCGGCGCGATCTCCTCGACAAAGGCCTTGTATTTGGCAAAGGTCTCCTCCGGCTGCATCCCCGGCACCAGCCGAAAGCTGATCTTGGCCGTCGCCTTCGCCGGGATCACCGTCTTCGCCCCCGCGCCGATGAACCCGCCCGGCATCCCGTGCACATCCATCGTCGGCCGGGCCCAGGTCCGCTCCAGCACGCTGAACATGCGCTCCCCGGTCAGCTCCGGGGAACCCACCTCGTGCTCCCGGTACTGCTCCTCATCGAACGGCAGCGACCGCCAGGCCTCCAACTCGGCCTTCGTCGGCTCCTCGATCCGGTCGTAGAACCCCGGAATCGCGATCCGGCCGTCCTCCCGCTTCAACTGCGCGATGATCTGCGCGAGCGCCACAAACGGGTTCGGGGCCGCGCCGCCGTACATACCGGAGTGCAGGTCCGTTCGCGCCCCGCGCACCTCGAGCTCCGTATAGATCATCCCGCGCAGGCCCACACAAAGGGTCGGCAGCTCCGGCGCGAACATCTCCGTATCGCTGACCAGGGCGCAATCGGCCTTCAGCTGAGCCGGACGTTCGCGCACAAAAGCCGCGATACCCTCGCCGCCGACCTCCTCCTCGCCCTCCACGATCACCCGCACATTCACCGGCAGGCTGGCCGTCCCGCCGGCCGCGAGCGCGGTCCCCATCAAGCTTTCCAGAGCCTTTACGTGCATCCACATCTGGCCCTTGTCGTCCACCGCTCCGCGCGCATACAGGTTGCCGTCGCGCTCGGTGGGCTCAAACGGCGGCGAAATCCATTCTTCCAGCGGCTCGGCGGGCTGCACATCGTAGTGGCCGTAGAGCAGCACCGTCGGCTTGCCCGGCGCGCGCAACCATTCGCCGTAAACCAACGGGTGCCCCTTCCGCGTCGCCGTCGAGGTCTCAATCAGCCGCACATCGTCCAGCCCCGCCGCGCGCAGGCCCCCGGCGACGAACTCCGCCGCCCGCCGCACATCGTCCGCATGCTCCGGCGCGGTCGAAACCGAAGGAATCCGCAGCAGGTCCTTCAACTCTTCCACAAACCGCTGACCGTGCCGCCGCACATATTCCATCGCAGCAGTCTATCCCAAACGCCCTCCCGACCCCGTTGGCATCTGGCGGCGGCAATGGCCGCGATCCGGGAAAATACAGTTCCCAAGCAACGATATGGACCCCGTTTTAAACAAAGACTATGAGGAATCCATGCAGAAAAGAGCAAGCGACTACGCACCGGAGCACATTGTCATTCTGGGAGGCGGCTTCGGCGGTTGGTATGCCGCGAAGGCTCTCGCCTTCCGGATCTCCCGCCAACATCGCATCACCCTTGTGGATCGCGTAAACCACATGCTTTACACGCCGATGCTCACGGAGGTCGCCGGCGGCACGGTGAGGCCCGCCGACGTCGCGGTGCCGGCAGCCAATCTGCCCAAACGCGTCCGTTTTGTGCAGGGCGACATCACCGCGGTCGACGCCGCCTCCAAACGGGTCACCCTTGCCGATGGACAGACGCTGCAGGCCACCCAGCTAGTCTTCGCCCTCGGCTCCTCCACGAATTACCACAGTGTCCCGGGCGCACGGGAAAACACGCTTGCGTTCAAGACCCTGGCCGATGCCGAAGCGGTGCTGCAACGTTTGGACGACATGGTCGCCGCCGCCGCCCAGGCCACCGATCCGGAGCAGCGGCGCAAACTGCTGACCGTTGCCGTCGCAGGCGGCGGCTACACCGGCGTGGAAACCATGGCTGCCGTCAGCGAGCACCTTCGCGATAAGGTGCACGCTGCCGGTATGCCCGTCGACGAGGTCAAGCTGGTGCTGATCGAACCGTCGGATCGGCTGATGCATGAGACAGCGCCTTCGCTTGCGGCCTACAGTCTGACGACGCTGGAGAGGAACGGGGTGCGGGTCGTCCGGAACGCGGGCGTGACCGAAATCAATGACAAAACCGTACAGCTTACCGACGGAACCAGCCATGAGACCGGCCTCATGATCTGGGATACGGGCATCACGCCCAGTCCGCTGCTGGCGGACGTCCAGGTCCCGAAGGGCAAGCATCATGGGGTGCTGGTAAACGAC
>CAXTBJ010000017.1:35938-50722 GCA_964242585.1 uncultured Bryocella sp. | reverse complement strand
GGCTACCGGCGAAGGAATCTCAGCGTCAACCTTGTCCGTGGAGATCTCGAAGGTGGGCTCGTCACGCTGAACGGTGTCACCGACTTTTTTCAACCACTTGGTGAGCGTGCCTTCGGTGATGGATTCGCCCATCTGGGGCATAAGGATGTCCGTGGCGGGACCGGCGGTTGAGGATGGGGCGCTGCCGTTTCCGTTGTTGCCGTTACTGCCGGCGTTTACGGCAGTGTCGCGGAGGGAGGTGGCCTCGGCGGAGGGCGTGACCGTGTCTTCCTGCTTGGGGGAGGCGGCGGCGGTCTCAGGCTGTGCCGGGGAGGCCGGGATGGAAGCCGCGGGCGCAGGCGTGCTCATGTCGCTGACCGTGCAGACGACGGTATTGACGCCGACAGTGGCGCCTTCCTCGACCTTGATCTCGCCGAGGGTACCGGCGATGGGGGAGGGGATCTCGGCATCGACCTTGTCGGTAGAGATTTCAAAGAGCGGTTCATCGCGAGCGATGGTGTCGCCGGGTTTCTTGAGCCATTTGGTGAGGGTGCCTTCGGTGATGGATTCGCCCATCTGGGGCATAAGAACGTCGGTCGGCATGAGTGCGGCTTCTCCGGGAGGCTGATACGCCTTGGCCACTGAAGATTATACGAAGGCCGATGCGCGGCTGGCGCGTGTTGGGCGGTTAGCGGATAGTTGAAGAGAGTTTTGGTGGGGCTTCAGCGGTGGAGGGCGGTCGGATACGGGCTCCGTTGGGCTCGGCTACGGAGTCGGACTGGCCAGCAGATTAGCTGCGGGATCAATGGCCAGCATTTGGCGATTGAAGATCCGGCCGAAGTTGCGGGCCGCCGCGTCGGCAACGCGGGCCAGGGTGGGTCGGGTCTCGGGGTCGGCCTCTAACTCCAGCGAGGTGACGCCGCGGTCGGCGATGCCGCAAGGCACGATCCAGTCGAAATCGCGGAGATCGGTGGTGACGTTGAGGGCAAAGCCGTGGGTGGTGATACCCCCTGCGACGTGGATGCCGATGGCGGCGATCTTCTTTTCCTGCACGGAGCCGCCGGCGTAGGTCCAAACGCCGGTGCGCTTGCAGAGGCGCTGGGCCGGGACGCCAAAGTCCTTGCAGGTGAAGATGAGGGCTTCTTCCAAAAGGCGCACGAAGTCAACGGGACCGAGATGAGGGCCGCGTTTGCCGGGGAGATCGCCACGCAGATCGACGACAGGGTAGCCGACGAGTTGGCCGGGACCATGGTAGGTGACATCGCCGCCGCGGTTGATCTCGTGAGTTTCAATGCCCTTGCGGGAGAGCAATTCATCGGTCGCGAGGATGTTGGCACGGTTGGCATTGCGGCCGAGGGTGAGGACGGGCGGATGCTCCATGAAGAGCAGGGTGTCGCCGAGGGTGCCGGCCTTACGGGCTGCCACGATCTCGCGCATGATGCGCAGACCTTCAAGATAAGGTACCCGGCCGAGCTGGATGAGATGGAAGATACCGGACATGAACGGGATTCTAGCTTGGAGAGAGTAAATGAGATTGATGGAGTTACAGTCACGATTGATAGATCATGCAGGATTGGCGAAGGTGAAGCTCAGGATTACGGGCGCGCTGGACGCGGATAGATGTGTCGAAGTTACCTGTGTTGAGACGGTCAACGACGATGAGGGTGAAACCATTGTGCTGAGCGACGAAAAGGATGCGTGAGTGTTTTCGCCCATTAAAGGAGGGTCGGAATTCATCCAGACTAAGACCGGAACCTTTCACAATAGCTCCCATTGTGAACGCGTTGACCGGGTTGTGGCGAGGAACGGTGAGCGTCCGTTCGCCGTGGTCATAATGATGTGTTTCCCTTGACGCGCTATCCGGAATCCCGCTTTCTCGAAGGCTCTGACGCGTGCAGGTGGTGAATGCCGGGAACAGCACCTACTAGGCAACCTGCACTTCTCGGACGGCCACTTCAAGCTCTGACGACCGTTGCCGGTTTCACGCGCGACCTCAAGGTACTCGAGGATTGCATTGTGAGTATTGTCCATGGCCTCCTGCTCCGTTGCACCCTGGGTGGCGCATCCGGGAAGGCCGGGCGCGTATGCCGCATAGCCTTCCTCGGAGTGGACGAGAACAACTTTGTAGGTCATGAAGTCTCCTGGGGTGCAACTAGACGTTGATGGCCATACCTTCCACGCTGGCAAAGCCGTCCAGCAGGGCCTCATAGAGGGTGGGATGGGCGTGAATGGTGAACATCATGTCTTCCACGGTGGCTTCAAGTTCCATGGCGGTGACGCACTCGGAGATGAGCTCGGTGGCCGAGGGACCGATGATGTGAACGCCTAATATTTCTCCATACTTTGCCTCGGATACGACCTTCACGAAGCCGTCATGGGCGTCGAGGATCGTGGCTTTGGAGTTGCCGACGAAAGGAAATTTGCCGACCTTGACCTGAAAACCTTTATCCCGGGCCTGCGCTTCAGTAAGGCCCACGCTGCCGATCTGCGGGTCGCAATAAGTGCAGCCGGGGACGCGGTCCTTGCGGACGGGCCGGGCATACTTGCCTGCGGCCTTGGAAGCGACCACTATGCCCCCCATGGCACCCACATGCGCGAGCTGCGGCAGGCCGGCGACGATGTCGCCGATCGCGTACAGGCCGGCCAGCTTGGTCTCCATCCACTCATTGACCGGGACAAAACCGCGATCGAGTTCGAGCCCTATGGAATCGAGACCGGCGTCGTAGGTACGCGGTGCGCGGCCGACGGCGACAAGGACCTTTTCAGTCTGCTTGGATTGGGTCTTGCCGGCTGCGTCGGTCCAGGTGACGAGCGCGCCCTGGGCATTCTTCTCGATTTTTTCCACCTTGCAGCTGGTGTTGATTTCGATGCCGCGCTTCTTGTACTGGCGCGCGAGCTCCTTGGAGACCTCTTCGTCCTCAACGGGAACGATGCGGGGCAGGGCCTCGATGATGGAGACGTCCGCGCCGAAGCTGTTCATGACGGAGGCGAACTCCACGCCCACCGCGCCTGAGCCGATAACGATCATCGACTTCGGCATGGCCGGCAGCGTGAGAATCTGCATGTTGGTCATGATCGTATCGTCAGCCCCGTAGCCGGGCAGCATGCGCGCGTCGGAGCCCATGGCGAGCACCAGCTTTTTGCCTTTGACCTCCGCCTGCGTCTGCTGCGCATAGCCTTCAGCCTGGGCATCGCGCCCACGGTTCTCGGCTTTATCTTCGTCGGTCACGGTAGCGGTCCATACCCCATCCTTCGCGGGGCCGGACAGGCGGCCATGGCCGCGCACCACTGTGATCTTGTTCTTCTTCATCAGAAAGTCAAGCCCCTTGGTGTGCTTGATCGTGATGTCGTTCTTGCGCTTGATGACGGTGTCCCAGTTCACGCGCGGGGAATCCACACCGTCGATACCGTAGCTGCTCGCGTACTTCAGGTGATCCCAAATTTCGGCCGAAAACAACATGCTTTTGGTCGGGATGCAGCCCCAGTGCAGGCAGGTGCCGCCGAGCTTGTCCGTCTTTTCAATGAGGGCGACCTTGAGGCCCAATTGGCCGGCGCGGATCGCGCAGGTGTAACCGGCGGGGCCGCCGCCAAGCACGACGAGGTCGTAAATCGTTTCTGCTGCCAAGGTGGTGAGCTCCGTTCCTGTGAGGGCGGCTTTCTTCGCTTGGCGCAACGCCGTTGGCGATCGCCAAAGCCGAAGCAAGCCGCTGACACCCTTTATTTTACGCCTCGGCAACAACGCCGGTCTGCCACCTTTGGCCGCGTTTTTGCCCAGCCCAACCCCATGTGCCAAATCGCACATACATGAAGGACGTCATGCATTCTTTTCGTTACAGCGACGCCGGTCTTACCCTTACCAAACAATTCGAAGGCCTGCGCCTGGACGCGTACCAGGACTGCGCCGGCATCTGGACCGTCGGATACGGCCACACCGGACGCGATGTGAACCCCGACCGGCGTGTGACCGCACTGGAGGCCGAGGTGCTGCTGCGTGCCGATCTGCGCGATGCCGTTGACTGCGTCAACCGTGCGGTGCATGTGGAGATCCCACTCGAGCAGTATCAATTCGACGCTCTGGTGGACCTTTGCTACAACGTCGGCCGGCGGAACTTTCTGCAATCGAGCCTGCTGGGCTATGTGAACGGGGAGGACTTCGCCTCGGCGGCACACCAATTCAGCCTTTGGGTCGACGTCGATATGAAACCGGTTCCCGGCCTGGTGCGGCGACGGTCGGCGGAGGCTGCCCTGTTTCGCGGCCTCTCCACGAAACCGGCCTGAGCGGACCCACTCCGGGGCTGATTCTCAAGGGCGAGCTCAATGGCTCTAGAGCCGTTCTCGTGCAGGTGAGGAGTCTGCCGTGATCTGAGCGACGGCCTAGCCACCTTCCAGTCTGCCGTCATCCTGAGCGCAGCGAAGGATCTCTGTATTCTGCTCGCGGCTGCTCTACACCCCTCGGGAAGCCGCTCTAACATTCCCGTCGATGGCTCTGACATTCGCAATGCCTTTGACTTCTCAGAGAACTCCAGTACGGCGGCTCCGGGCCCCTGCACCGCTCTCAAGGCTGAAGTTGGAAGCGTACCAGGACGGTCGTTTCCATAGCCGTCGGTTGACCATGATCGAGGTAGGGCCGGAATCGCCAATGCCGCACAGCCGCTTCCGCCGATCCGCGCAGCAACGCCGGTCCGCGCAGGGCGCGCGCGGCCACCACCGCGCCTTCAGGGGAGATCACGAGGCCCACATCCACCTGGCCTTCAACATGCGTCAGCTTGGCCAGGGATGGATACTCCGCTTGCGGCGCGAAGACAAGGCGGTCGACCGCCACGCGGGAGGACACAGGCTCAGTCCTCTGGTTGCTCAACGGCACACCGGCTACACGTTCTGCCATATCCAAATGGGTGTCCAGCGAAGAGATCGCTGAATAGGCTGGAACCGCCGATGCTGCGAAAGAGGATGCAGGCGGAGCGGTGGCGGCCGCCGCGCCGGGTGAGGGCGTGGAGGGCTGCCATGGGGTCGAAGACGGGCTCGCGTCCGGCAGCGAGTCCGCCCGAGTGTCCGGCGTGCCCTCACTGGCGGGCTTGCCCTGCGAAACTTCCGTTGGGGCCTGGAGCTGTCGCCCGAACGCGGTCGTGGGCTGCGTCGCGGTCAGACGAAAAGCCGGTTCCTGCGCCAGGACGTCTAGACTCGCTGCCTGGCCTCCGCAGGGGACGCCGCGAACCTGGGCCGGGCGGCGGGGTACGAGCATTCCCAGGCCGAACCCCAGAACCGCGGCACACGCGATCCGGGCAGGCAGGGAAAGCCAGCGAGCCTGCATGTTCTGCGGCGCGCCGTCTTCTTCCTCCTCCTCGGCGACCGGCTTTGCAAGCCTTGGCTGCGGTGCGGGGTCCCACTCGTATTCAAGCACAGGGTAGCTGGCAGGAACCTCAGGCGCAGGCGACGCAACCGGTGGATCGAGAGGCACGTCGGCATCAGAACGTTCAGGCATGGGATGGGCCGCCGAGAGAACCCAGGGGGCCGGTGGCTCAACCGAACCCCGCCTCCCATCGCCCTCCATCTCTTGGCGCTCATTCCAAGTCTCCAGCGATCGGACCCAGACCTCGCCATTTGCCTCGCCTGTAGCCGCTCTTTGAGACGCTCCTATAGCCGTGAAGCCGGCGCGCACCTCAGGCGTTGCGGCCACATCACGAGAGGACCCAGGCACAACCGGCCCGCCATGATCGTGGCTTGCCTCAAGGCCATCATCGTGGCCTGCCATGCTGCGGACGGCAGGCATGTCCCCGTCCCTGCTTTCAGATTCCCTGCCGCTTACGGCTTCCCCGCCGCTTGCAGCTTCCCCGCCATCTGCATCCTCCTCGCCGCCCTCAGCCTCCCAGCTGACTTTCTTCAATGGAAGCATGACTCCGTTGACAAAGACGAAGATCTGCCGCAACGCCCAGCGAAACTCCGGCTCCAGATTCCCCACATCCGACCCGCTTACCGCAAGACAGAGAATTTCCAGCAATGCCATGCGGCTCAGCGTCAGGCTTTCGGTGTAGATCACGGCACGTAACAGCGAGGCGATATCCTCGGCGAATCGTCTTTCGCGTTCCAGGCGCTCAGCAAAGGCCGGCAGGTCCGCGGAGCTGCCAAAAGACACATCGCCACCCTTCAGAAAGTCCTGAACGATGTCCACATGGGGAGAAAGACGACTCGCAACAGCCGCCGAATTCGCCTCGAACGCCATAAATCAGACCCTGTCCCGACATCGCTTCCAAAATCCTTACCAGGGTGTCGTCCTGGCCTCTACCATCCATGACACAGATCGCTGCGAGTTGTTCTGCGCTACGGTATCACTTCCCCCTGTTTTCTCGCCCGCCCGGGCTAATGCGCGGCCTCCCCAGCCGGCGCGCCCTGGCCGGGCCGATTCTTGCTGAGCAAAAAGCTGAAAGCAATCAGAACAAGGGACATCCAGCAAAGAACACGGTAGATATCCTGATACCCCAGCACCGAGGCCTGTTGATTGAGCTGCTGATAAATATTCGCCTGGGCCATATCGTGCGCCATGGCCGCGTTGCCGGTCGTGCCGGTAAAAAAGCCCGTCATTGTATTCAGTTGTGTCTGGTAGGCCTGGCTGCCGGGCTGCATGTAGTTCTGCAACCGGCTCTCATGAAACATGGTGCGCTGCGTCACCTCCGCCCCGGTAAGCGCGATCAGGATGCTGCCGCCCACGTTGCGCACAAAATTGATGATGCCGGAGACCTGATTCGAAGCCTCGCGCGGCAGGCCCACATAAGCCGCATTCGTGATCGCGATAAACGCGAACGGGATGGGCAGCATCTGCAGTACGCGCAGAATGGCATTCCAGGTAAACGACATCCCCAGCGAGATGTGGGTAGACGAAACATAAAAACTGAGGGCAAAGAAGCTGAACCCGAGAATCACCAGGTTGCGTGCCGCGAAGCGTCCCACGGCGATTCCCGCCATCGGCATCACGATCACCAACGCAATCCCCCCGCCCGTGAGCGCCTCCCCGGCCTTGGTGGCCGTATAGCCGAGCAGCGTTTGCATGAATTGCGGTTGCAGCACCGTGGCCGCATTCAACACTCCGCCCACCAGCAGCATCAGCAGGCAGCAGATGGCAAAGTTCTTGAAGCGAAATAGCCTCAAGTTCATCAGCGGATTCTTTTTTCGCAGCTCCCACCACACCAGGCCGATCATCCCGACGATAAAAAGCGATCCGAAAAATTGAATGAAGTGAGAACCGAACCAGGCCTTCTCCTCACCTTTGTCCAGAAACACCTGCATGCCGCCCATGGCAAGCGTCAAAAAGCTCAGCCCCACGTAGTCCAGCCTGCGCAGATTGGCGCGGTCGGCCTTGATCCACGGTGGATCATCGACGAAGCGCGTCACAAGAAACAACGCCAGCGCGCCCACGGGAATATTGATATAAAAAATCCACCGCCAGGAGTAATTGTCGGTGATCCATCCGCCCAGCGTCGGCCCAATGGACGGCGCAAGCACGGCGACCAGACCATACAGCGCAAAGGCCTGCCCGCGGCGTCTTTCGTCAAAGCTGTCCGCCATGATGGCCTGCGCCATCGGCTGCAGACCGCCGCCGCCCGCGCCCTGAATCACCCGAGCAATCAGCAGAATGGGCAGCGAGGGGGCGATGCCGCAGAGAAAGCTCGCCACCGTAAACAGCGTGATGCAGGACATGAAAAAATTCTTGCGCCCGATCACGCTGGAGGCCCACGCCCCCGCCGGCAGCACAATGGCATTCGACACCAGGTAGCTGGTCAGCACCCACGTGCCCTGGTCCTCGCTCGCACCCAGATTGCCCGCAATATGCGGCAGCGCCACATTGGCGATCGAGGTATCCAGCACCTCCATGAAGGCGGCCAAGGCCACCGTGGCCGCAATCAACCAGGGATTGACCCTCGGCTTCCATTGACCATGTTCGTCCGCCATCTATTTGGTGCTCCTGTAAGGTCTGCGGGGCAAGAAATCTCCATCTACAGAATGCATTCTGACTACAGGATGCATTCTGAAAGCAATAAGGGCAGATATCTCAAAAACCCATAGAACTGAGCTCAAAACGGCGAAGATCTCCCGGGTGCCCCATCTTCACGACGGTTCCTCGTCGCTAAGATGCGATCGCACGCAGCGCGAGTGTGCCGACAAACTCCGGTGAACGTGACCCCGGCACAAAGCAAAGGCCGCCCAAGCGGGCGGCCCTCATCCTCCGTCGCTGCTAGAGCCTAGTCACCCGCGACCGGCTCCTCGATCTCCGTCACAACCTCAGCCTTCGAGGGCACCGGAGCCGCGGGCTTGATGCCGCCCAAGCCGGACCCCAAGCCGCCGATCTCTCCAATCGCTACGAACCCGCCCGGAAGCTCAGGCTCCTTCAGGATTTCCTTGCGGTACAGCTTGGCCATGCGCGCGTTCTCGGCATCCTGCTTCAGCTTCGCATCGCGGGCGCGGATCTTTTCCTCGCGCGCGTTCTTGGCAATACCGCTCTTCTCGAAGGTATCGTTCGCCGCCGAGTTCACGTGTGCATCGTTCAGCACCAGGTCATACTTCTCCTGCTTCTCGATGCCGACCTTCTTGCCGCCCGCAAAGATCTCATGCCGGCCGTGCTCCTCATACCACTTGGTGAGCGACGACGTCATGTGCATCTTCTCGATGATGTTGCGCCAGCCCACACCCGTGTTGTACGCGCAGAAGCTGATCTCGCCCTCCTGCGTCGCGTACGGGATGATGCACTGCTCGGTGCGGCGGAAGTCATAATTGAACAGGTCCTGGAACCACATGCCCGCGATGAACAGGAAGTTCCAACGATCGCCGCGGCGCTTCTCGATATCGGCCTGCGTGCGGTCGGCGGTCACCTTGCCGTAGTTGCGGCCCGTAGCGCCGAAGCACTTATCGAACTTCTCCAGCAGCGAGAAGATGCTGAAGTGCGTGGGAGCCTTGCTCGGCTCGTAGTTACGAATCAACGCAAGCGAAGCGCCGATGATCGTAAACAGCTTACCGCGCGCCGCGTCATTCACCTTGGCGATATCCTTCGCCAGCTGGTCGGCCTTCAGGAACGCCGTGACCGGCACGGCTTCTTTCGTTTCCTTGTCGATCATCAGCGCCATACCGATGCCGCAGTTCGGGTGGCAGCCGCAGGAGAGTTGGCCCCACTCGTGCTCCGGGCCATGCACCAGATCGGCCCAGTCGGAGAACGTCGACATGAAGGAGATCGGGAACCAGTCGCGCACCGAGTCGCCGAGACCCGTCTGGTCGCGAATGTCATGCGCCAGGTGCGACAGCGTGTACCGTTGCGCCGTGCGGCGATCGTCGGAGATCGCCTCATCGCGGCCGGTAAAGCTGACCGGCTGAAACGAAAGGAAGTTGATCTTCTTCGGGTTATCCAGCGCAAACTGGATGATGCGCCCCACCTGCTCGTTGTTGATGCCGTTGATGATCGTCGTCACCGGCACGATGTCCACGCCGGCCTCGTGCAGGTTGTGAATCGCCTGCAGCTTCACATCGAACGCATTACCCACCTTGCGGTGCGAGTTGGCCGCATTGCCGATACCGTCGAATTGCAGGTACGCATAGCGCAGGCCGGCCTCGGCCGCCGCCTTCGAAAATTCCTTCGACTTCGCAAACTCGATGCCGTTCGTCGCCGCCTGCACGGAGTTGTAGCCGACCTTGCGCGCATACGCCACCGCATCCAGGAAGTACGGGCTCAACGTCGGCTCACCGCCTGAAAACTGCACGCTCATCTGGCGGCGCGGCTTGATCTCCAGCGCATTGTCGAGCATGGTCTTGATCTCATCCCACGTCAGCTCATGCACAAATCCGACCTGGTTGGCGTCCATAAAGCATGGATCGCACATCATGTTGCAGCGGTTCGTCAGATCGATCGTGAGCACGGACCCACGGCCGTGCGTCACGGTCGAGGTGCCGTGGTTGTGCAGCTTATCGTCATTGTGCGCGCGGATATCGCGGCCCGGAAATACCTCTTCCAGGTGCTGCATCATCGGCGCGTCGATCGACATCACGTCCTCAAAGTGGCCGTGGATGGGGCAGTCCTTCACCATCAGGATCTGGCCGTCGCGCTCAATGATCTGCGCCTTGATCTCACCGACCTTCTCATTCAGCAGAATCTCATGCGGCAGCTTGCCGTCCACGATCGACTGCCGGATCTCCGGAACGCACTTGGGGCAGAGTGAATCCGTCGTGCGCGGCCAGCCGAGAGGCGGCTTCTCCTTCTGGTAGCTCTTCAGCAGCGGCTTATCGCTCCACTTGGGGGTGAAGCTTTTGTTGGGGCTGATCGCGTTGAGCTTTGAAAATACCGCCCAACCCGCGCGCGCTCCGTATACCACGCCTTTTTCCAGAAACTTGACTGCCTTACCCATCGTTGTACTTCTCCTAAGAATGTGTTGCCGCGTATTTCCATTCGATGCGGCTCGGTCTGCCCTGGGGCTACGGCGTAGCCCGTTCCGTGCGAGTTTCCATCCTGCTGCTCACGCTGGTCCGTCTCGCACGGCAGCTTTTCGGTGCTACCGGTGCGATACCAGCCTATGTCGCTCCCCCGGAGGTGTCATCCCCCTAACAGCGAACGGGGATTTCCCGCAGCGAACGGCAACAAAGCCCGCCCGAGTTCTCCCGTAACGCCGTCGGCATGCACAAGCCGCCAGCCATCAAGCACCCTCCGCGCTCTCGATCAGTACCTCTCCGCGCCCTCCGCGCGACCTCCGCGCAACCTCCGCGCGACCTCCGCGTTCCGCTTTGTACCTAGCCCGCCAACAACCCCGGTACACTGCTGCCATGCCCGCGTGCGGCTTTTTCCAGCGACGGCTTCTTCTCAGACTCGCGCTCCTTATACCGGCCTTCTGCATCCGCAGCTCGGCACAGGCCCCCGCCGAAGCCTCACAGGCGACCGCGCCGCCCGTTTCCACCATCACCGTCAACTCGCAACTCGTGCTCGTGCCCACCGAGGTCCGCACCAAAAAGGGCGAGACCGTCTATGGCCTCCAGGCCGGCGACTTCACCCTCGAAGCCGACGGCGTCCCCCAGCGCGTCCGCCTGGAGGACCCCACCGCCCCGGTACCGATCTCGCTCGTCGTGCTCGTGCAGTGCTCGCGCTCCGCCGCCATCGAAGGTCCCAAAATCAAGGGCCTCGCCACCATGGTCGAAGCCATCGCCGGCGGCGGGCCCGCGCAGGTCGCCCTCGTCGACTTCGGCAACTGGCTCGAAATGCTCACCAACCTCACCGACGACCCCGCCAAACGCGAAACCGCCTTCGCCGAGCTGCAGCCCTGTGAGGACGACCCCGGCGACAGCATTCTCGACGCGGTCGCCTTTGCCAATGGCCTCTTGGATCACCGCCGCGCCCCCGGTCGCCGCGTGATCCTGCTCGTCTCCGAAACCCGCGACCACGGCAGCAAGGCCAACCCCGCCGCCGTCATCGAGGCTCTCGGCAGCTCCAATACCGTCGTGGAATCCGTCGCCTTCTCCGCCCTGCGCGCGGAAGAAACCGAGCGTTTCAAAGACCACGCGCCTTCGAGCCTGCTCAACCCCGCCGGCCTGCTCTACGCCATCCTGCAGGCCTTCCGCAAAAACATCCCCAAGGAGCTCGCCCACCAGACCGGCGGCGAATACATCAACTTTACCTCCGAAAACGGCTTTGACCGCAGCCTGAACACCCTCGCCAACCGCCTCCACAACGGCTACCAGCTCAGCTTTGTGCCACACTTTCCGCCGGACTCCCCCGCTGCGGGTGAAGATCTGCACCGCCTCCTCGTTCGCGTCCCCAAATACCCGGATGCCGTGCTCGACCACCGTGAGTCCTACTCGTCCGTGGCACCGGTCGCCTCACCCACACCGCCGGCCGCTTCACACCCGTCATCCCAAGCCCCGGGCCAACCCTGACCCTCTCTTTCTGGCATTCCCGTAGGAAATCTGCTGTTGCCGGTGCAGCCCAAGGCACTGTGCGCTATTAAAACGGCCAAGCCCACCCGTACACTCAAAGGCGCATGAGCACCCCCACATCACCCCGCCCGCAGCGTCCCGTTCTCCTCATCCACGGCGGTGCCTGGGCCATGCCGGACGAGGCGGTCGCCGCCCATGAGCGCGGCATCCGTCACGCCCTGCAGGCAGGCTGGGCCGTGCTCGCCCGCAACGGGTCGGCCCTCGATGCCGTCGCTGCCGCCATCGAAGTTCTCGAAAATGACGACACCTTCGACGCTGCCTACGGCTCCTTCCTCACCCGCGACGGCCGCGTTCAATGCGACGCCCTGCTGATGTCGGGCGCCGATCTCCGCGCCGGCGGGGTCGCCTGCGTCGAGCGCCTGCGCAACCCCATCCACGCCGCCCGCCTCGTGCTCGAGCGCTCTCCGCACGTCTACTTCGTCGGCCCCGGCGCGGAACAGTTCGCCGCCGGCCACGGCATGGGCCTCATCGACAACGCCGCCCTCGTCATCCCGCGCGAGCAGGAGCGCCTCCGCCAGTTCCTCGGCAACGAAGCCGCCGGTCTGCCCGATCTCACCTTCGCCGGTTCCATGCCCGCGCCCCCGGCCGAGGACCCCGCCCTCACCGAAACAGCTATCGACAACGCCATCCGCCACGGTCTGCCCACCGAGCTCCAGTTCGACGACCCCACTCTCCACTCCCATGACACCGTGGGCGCCGTCGCCCTCGACACCACCGGCAACCTCGCCGCCGGCACCTCCACCGGCGGCACCCTCGCCAAAACACCCGGCCGCGTCGGTGACTCCTCCCTCATCGGCTGCGGCTGCTACGCCGACAACGCCTCCGCCGCCGTCTCCCTCACCGGCTGGGGCGAACCCATCATGAAGCTCGTCCTGGGCAAATGGGCTGCCGACCGCGTCGGCGCCGGCGCAACCCCGCAGCAGGCAGCCACCGCGGCCATCGCCTACCTCCACAGCCGTCTAGGCGGCCACGGCGGCCTCATCCTGCTCGGTCCCGATGGGGAAATCGGCCTCGCCCACAACACGCCCCGCATGGCCTGGGGCTGGGCGACGGCCGAAGGTCAGCACCTCGGAACCCACCGCTAAGCCGTTCTCGTGCAGGTGCGGAGTCCGCCGCCATCCGAAACAACAGCCTCGCCACCGCCCAGCAGTCCGCCGTCATCCTGAGCGTAGCGAAGGATCTTTGTATTCCGCTCGCGGCTGCTTTACATCCACCGAGAAGCCGCTAAGCAAAACAGCTGACCATGCAGAGGCCTTTCGCCCTTTGTCGTCATTCCCTTCCCACCCACCGGGCGCTTTGCTCGATGGGGTGGGAAGGGAATCTGCGTTTGCGTCGGGAACACCATGCGCTCGACCGAGCCGGACACCTCACGGAACCCGCCTTTACGCCTCTGAAACCCAGACACCCTGCTACACTACCGCCAACCACCGTCGGCGATGGGGTTCGCCGGAACTGCACGTGGCTCTCGCCGCTGCTGATGACTCCTATCACTCATAGGAGGTCCCTTGCCCGAATCGCGTCCCCCATCCCTTGTCTCTGAAGTGCTCGGCATCACCCGCTACCTGCTCCGCTGGGTGCCGGTCGCCTTGCTCGTGGGCGTGCTCGGCGGCACAGCCTCGGCCGTCCTTCTGGTCTCCCTCAACTGGGCCACCAACACCCGCGAGGCGCATAAGTGGCTCATCGGCCTTTTACCCCTGGCCGGTCTCGCGGTGGGCTGCCTGTACCGCTATCTCGGCACCTCGGTGGAGGCGGGCAACAATCTCATCCTCGATGAGGTTCACAACGAGATCCACAACGAGATCCCCGAGGGAATTCACGGCCCGCGGCCCGCCATCCCGCTCCGCATGACGCCGCTGATCCTCCTCGGCACCTTCCTCACCCATCTCTTCGGCGGCTCGGCCGGGCGTGAGGGCACCGCCATCCAGACCGGGGCCTCGCTCGCCGACCAGCTCGCGCGCCCCTTCCGCATGAACCCCCGCGAGCGCCGCGTCCTGCTCATGTCCGGCATCAGCGCCGGCTTCGCCTCCGTCTTCGGCACACCGCTCGCCGGAGCCGTCTTCGGCATGGAGGTGCTCACCCTAGGCTCGGTCAGCTACGAGGCCATCGCCCCCTGCTTCCTGGCGGCCTTCGTCGGCGACCTCACCACGCACGCCTGGCGCGTGCAGCACACCGTCTACACCGTCACGGACACCCCGCCGCTGCACCCCGCCGGTCTGCTCTGGGCAGCGCTCGCCGGCGCGTGTTTCGGCCTCGTGGGCATGGCCTTCGCCCGCACCACGCACAGCGTCTCCGCGTTCTTCAAGCGCCACATCGCCTGGCCGCCGCTGCGCCCCTTCGCCGGCGGCGTCGTGGTGGCGCTGGGCGTGCTTGCGGTCGGCACCACGCGCTACATCGGGCTCGGCATTCCCACCATCGTGGCCGCCTTCGGCCCCCGTCACGCCCCCTACGACTGGGCTGGCAAGTTCGTCTTCACCGTCATCACTCTTGGCGCGGGCTTCAAGGGCGGCGAGGTGACCCCCCTGTTCTTCATCGGCGCTACAGGCGGCAACGCCCTTGCCTACGTGCTGCCATTGCCGCCGTCGCTCTTGGCCGGCATGGGCTTCGTGGCCGTCTTCGCCGGCGCGGCCAACACCCCCCTGGCCTCTACCCTGATGGCCATCGAGCTCTTCGGTGCCGAAACCGGCGCCTACGCCGCCATCGCCTGTGTCTTCAGCTACCTGTTCTCCGGCCACACCGGCATCTACCACGCACAACGCCTAGGTACCCGCAAACACCACGGAGCCCAAGCCCAGCAAACCACCCCCCTCGCCGTCGAAACCAAGCCCGAAACCAAGCCCGAAACCAAGC
>CAXTBJ010000017.1:31446-35838 GCA_964242585.1 uncultured Bryocella sp. | reverse complement strand
CGAAACCAAGCCCGAAACCAAGCCCGAAACCAAGCTGAGCGATCAATAACCTTGCCTTTCTTTCTGTCATTCCCGAAGGGAATCTGCTTTAGCCTTTCTTTCTGTCATTCCCGAAGGGAATCTGCTTTAGCTTTTCTTGTTTGTCATTCCCGAAGGGAATCTGCGTTTGCCTTTCTTCCTGTCATTCCCGGAGCGAGTCTGCGGTTGTTCTTGCTCTTGCCTGCTCTACACACCATCTTCTTATTCCGCTTATAAAACCTTGACTCAATTCAAAAGCCCGGCGCGCGCCGGGCTTTTCCCTTTCCAACACACCCGGAGGCTCACGCATGTCCAACCCGAACAGCAACATCGCCGTCCGCCGCTTCCAATGCCGTCATATCTTCACTGACGGCCACCGCTGCGGCAGCCCTGCCTTCGCCACGAAGACTTCTGCTACTACCACCACGCCACGCGCCGCCCCAAACAGGTCGCCCCGTGCACGATCCCCTCCTGTCCCCATCCCACGAGAACAGCTTCACCCTTCCTTTTCCGGAAAACCGCAGCGCCATCCAGCACGCCATCGGCCAGATCATGAAACAGCTCGCCGACAACGCCCTCGATCCCCGCCGCGCCGGCCTGCTCCTCTACGCCCTTCAGATCGCCAGCATCAACCTCGCCCCGGCGCCCCGGCACAGCCCCGACGAATCGTCCAGGACGTCACCCTCGACCCCGCCCAAGGCCCCCTCGCTTCCAAAAACGAGGTCCCCGGCGACCGGGAATACCGCGAATCGCTCCAAGCCCTCGACGAAGACGACGAAGATGACTATGACGACGGAGAAGACGAGGATCAGGACGACCGTGCACCCCATTCCACATACAGCCGTACCCTGCGATAAGGAATTTTCTTGCTACCCGAAGGCCCATGTGCGGGTAGGTCTAGACCTAACCTCTTTAACGAATGTACTTTCCACGATCGGAGGGGGGAGGGGGTCTCCTCATACGGCAACCGCCTCCTCCACCAGCGCCGGCTTCACCGCCGTCCCCAGCAGATCGATCGACCGCAGCATCCCCGCATGCGGCAGCGGCCCGCCGCTCATCATCAGGCTCACCCGCGATACGCCGCCGAGCACCTCATCGATGTGCCGCAGTTTCGCCGCGGCGGTCTCCGGCGAGCCCACGACAAAGGCCCCGGAAGGCCCGAGTTGCGCCTCGAAGGAGGCCCGGCTCATCGGCGCCCATCCGCGTTCGCGCCCGATCCGCCCAAAGGTCTGCGCGTATGCCGGCCAAAGCTCATCCGCCGCCCGTGCGTCCGTCTCCGCCACGTACCCGATCGCGTGCACCGCCACATCCAGCGACGCCGGTGCGTGCCCGGCCCGGCGGCCGGACTCACGATACAAATCGATCAACGGCCGGAACCGGTGCGGCTCGCCGCCGATGATCGCCACCGTCAGCGGCAGCCCCAACATGCCCGCCCGGGCAAAGCTGTTCGGTGTTCCGCCCACGCCCAGGCGTATCGGCAACGGCGTCTGCACCGGCCGGGGATAGACCCCCTGCCCCGTCAAGGATGCACGGTGCTTGCCTTGCCAGAACACCTTCACCTCATCCCGCAGATGCAGCAGCAGGTCCAGCTTTTCGGCAAACAGCTCGTCATAATTCCTCAAATCGAAGCCGAACAGCGGGTAGGACTCGGTAAACGAGCCGCGCCCCACGATGATCTCCGCCCGCCCGTTCGAGATCAGGTCCAGCGTCGCAAACTGCTGAAACACACGCACCGGATCTTCCGAACTCAGCACCGTCACCGCGCTCGAGAGTCGAATGTTTTCCGTGCGCGCCGCCGCGGCCGCCAACAGCACCGCCGGTGCGGACGCGATGTACTCCTCACGATGGTGCTCGCCCACCGCGTACACGTCCAGGCCCACGCGGTCGGCCAGTTCCACCTCTTCGAGCATCTGTCGCACGCGTTCCGCCCCCGCGCGCGCCAGGCTCTGCCCCGGCCGGTTCATCACCTCTACAAAACTGTCAATGCCGATCTGCACCTGTGGCCTCCCGCGGCACGCCCACCTGCCCGCGCGCACCCTGCCCGTAGCCGCTCACTGCCAGCCGAGCTACCCGGTATCGGATGCCCGGTTGCGCAGAAGGACGCACCTCACCCGAGCAGGTTGCGTCCTGTACAGGCGACTACTGGCGACGAGCCTGCGGCGTTCGAGACGGCTGGAGTTTACCGCGCGCTTGCGGCAACTGTCTTGGGCGCGTCGGCCAGGCGCGGCAGCAGACTTGCCGGCACCGGCAACGAGGGCGTATCCGCCTCCGCGGCTACCGCCGGCACCGACAGTGCGCCCGGCCACTCATAGGGCGCCTGGATCGTGCTGCCGAAGCCGACCATGGGCGTGCGGCCCAGCTTCCAGGCGCCGCGATCCAGCTGCACATACAGGACGGCCGGTTCCTTGCCGCGATCGTTCACCAGGCTCTCAATCCCCGTTATGTTGAAGGTGTGTTCGCCCACGCGCACCGTGATCTCGCCGTCGTGGTAGCCGGCCGGCACCGAGACAGCCTCCGCCGAGGGTGCCAACGACACCAGCGCCGTGCCCACGCCCGGCATAAACAGGTACAAGTAGCCGACGCCCTGCACATCGTAATTTAGCCTTACCTTGCCCACCATCCCATCCACGCTGTACACGCCGTCCCGCACGCGGGCATACATCAGCGGCGCATCGCTCTTTTTGTGGTGCGCGGGCAAGGCGGAGGCCACGCGGTCCGGGACATCCCCACCCAGCACCGGCACGGTGCCCGTCGACGCGGCAAAGGTCTGGGCGTGGGCGGGCAGGACAAGGGTGCCCGGCAAGTACAGGCAAAGCGCGGCGGCACGGAGGGCGAACGAAGAGAGACGCATGGCAGAGCTCCTGAAAAGATTGCAATCGGCGTTACGGGTGCGGTAAAGATGGCCCAGTCCGCCGTGCGTTCACTCTTTCGGCTCGGACATACCGTGCTAAAGCTGAAGGGTCTGGACCGCCATGGGGGCGGTCCATCCTTTCTCTTCAGGAGCAGCTGAGCGCCGGTTAGCGCAGCGCCGCTCCTGTGGAGCCTCTTACTGGTGACCCAAACCTACCACTTCCGTGGGAGATGTCTACATCTCCTTGGTAACCCCGTTTCCGGTACAAACCGGTTACCCGCGCGGGCGACGCACCGTCCTGCCGCCCGGCCCTGCGTGTTCCAATAGAGAGGTCAGGAGTACGTTTCACCCATGCCTTTGAACTGCGGTATCGTCGGTCTGCCCAACGTCGGCAAATCCACCATCTTTAACGCGCTGACGGCCTCCAAAGCCCAGGCGGCGAATTATCCCTTCTGCACCATCGATCCCAATGTCGGCATTGTCTCGGTCCCCGACCCGCGCCTCGACAAGATTGCCGCACTCATCAAGCCCAAATCGCTCGTCCCCACCACCATGGAGTTCATCGACATCGCCGGCCTGGTCGCCGGCGCCTCCAAGGGAGAAGGTCTGGGTAACCAGTTCCTCGGCCATATCCGATCCACTGACGCCATCGCGCATGTGGTGCGCTGCTTCGAGGACCCCGAGGTCGTCCACGTCGCCGGCACCGTCGATCCGCTCTCCGACATCGACACCATCAACACCGAACTTTTGCTCGCCGACCTCGACACCGTGGAAAAACGCTGGGGCCGCCTTGAAAAGCTGCTCCGCATGGCCACCGATCCTAAGATCAAGGCCGAAGGCGAAGCCGTTACCAAGCTCAAGGCCGCACTCGAAGCTGGCCTTCCCGCCCGCACCGTCGAGCTCACCGACGACGAGCGCGCCGCCGCCCGCGACCTACATCTCATCACCGCTAAACCCATGCTCTACGTCGCCAACGTCGACGAGGGGGCACTGATCGAGGGCAACGAGCACACGCGAAAGGTGGAGGCCCGCGCCGCCGAAGAAGGCTCCGAGGTCGTGCGCATCTGCGGTGCGCTTGAGTCCGAGATCGCCCTGCTCGAACCCGACGAACGAGGTGAATTTCTAGCCGATATGGGCCTGACCGAGCCCGGGCTCGACCGCCTGATCCATGCCGGCTACCGCCTGCTCAACCTCATCACCTACTTCACCGCCGGTGTGCAGGAGGTTCGCGCCTGGACCATCGTGCGCGGCACCAAGGCCCCCGGCGCGGCGGGCGTCATTCACACCGATTTCGAGCGCGGCTTCATCAAAGCCGACTGCTACAGCTCGGGCGACCTCTTCACCCTGGGCAGCGAGCAGGCCGTCAAGGAGAAGGGCCTGCTGCGCTCGGAGGGCAAGGAGTACGTCGTCAAGGACGGTGACATTCTGTTCTTCAAGTTCAACGTGTAAATCCTTCGGCTGTCATCCCCACAGGGGACCTGTGCCCAGGACAAATTACCTGAAAATATGCAGTGCTTTTGCTT
>CAXTBJ010000017.1:12060-31346 GCA_964242585.1 uncultured Bryocella sp. | reverse complement strand
ACTGGCTTGCCGCATAACTACGGGCAACCCGCTTTGGGGGCTACCCGTCGGCACCTATGGATACAGCAATTCACTCGTCCAACCGTCTTCCACGGCGGTAAATACGCGCCGGTCATGCAGTCGGTCGGGCCCGTCCATCCACAACTCAATGGTCTGGGGATGGACGGTGTAGCCGCGCCAAAAGTCCGGCCTGGGGATTTCGCCGTCGGCGTGTTCCCCGGAAAAACGCTCCACGGCCTGCTCCAGCACGCTGCGATCCGGCAGAGGCCGGCTTTGGGCCGAAACCGCGGCGCCGATCTGACTCTTGCGCGAGCGGCTGTGGAAGTACTCGTCAACCTCATTACCCGGCAGCGGCGTCACCTCTCCCCTCACGCGGACCTGCCGGCGCTGTGTCTTCCAATGGAAGCACAGGGCGGCCTTCAGATTGGCTTCGAGCTCATGGCCCTTTTGGCTTTCCGCATTTGTGAAGAAACTGAACCCGCGCCCATCCACCTTCTTCACCAGCACCATGCGTACGCTGGGCATCCCATCCGGAGTCGCGGTGGCCAGCGCCGCCGCCGTGGGATCATTGGGCTCCGTAGATTCGGCAATCTTCAGCCATTCCTGGAACAGTGCAATCGGATCTTCGCCTGCCAACTCGGGTCGTACGCTCATATCTCTTAGGATGAGCCCCGCTACGCCGCCCTCACCCGTGATACGGTCCCGGATTTTGCTGTGGGCAACATCCCTCCGGGTTCCGTGCAGCGGGGTACGCCTCCGCACCTGGGGGTCGTTTCCGGCATCGAAGCCCATGCGCCTCCGGTCGGTACCGGCACGCAAGGGGTTCCAACCATGTCCAGGCTCTCCGTTCCCGTCTCCGCGCGCGACCACGCGCAAGGCCCTGTCGAAGCTCCGGTCACCTTGGTCGAGTACGGCGACTTCCAATGCCCCTCCTGCGGCCAGGCCTACCCCATCGTCAAGCGGCTGCAGAAGCACTTCGGCGACCGCCTCCGCTTCATCTACCGTGAGTACCCGCTGCCCATGCACCCCATGGCCGAGCCCGCTGCCGAAGCCGCCGAGTTTGCCGCGCATCACGGCAAGTTCTGGCCCATGCACGACAGCCTCTATGAGAACCAGACCCAGCTGTCTGAAGATCTCTTTCTCGATCTCGCCGAAGACCTGAAACTGGACGGCAAGGCACTGGCCGAAGCTCTCGATAAAGGGGACTTCCAGGCTCGCGTCCAGGAGGATCTCGAAAGCGGCAACGGCAGCCGCGTCGGCGGCACGCCCACCTTCTTCATCAACGGCGAACAGCACGGGGGCTCCTTCGACCAGGGCACCCTTACCCGCGCCATTGAGGCCGCCCTCGCCTAGCCGGAACGATCTGAGTTCAACCGGATGCGCGCTGTAGCGGCTCGCTCTCTCATTTCGTTTTCTCGGCTTACCCTCCGGGTGGGCCCGTTCCGGTCGGGGATGTCGCCCTTCCTTCCCGCCGCGAGCCGCCGTACCCAATCAGGTTCCTCGGCGCAAACCGGCCGATAGATAACGCAAACTAGGTCCAGCTTATGGCACCGCTGAACCCAGCAAAACTCCGCGTCGGCATCCTGTTCGGCGGCAAAAGCGGCGAACACGAGATCTCGCTGCGCTCCGCCCGCTCCATCCTGCAGGCCATCGACCGCGAAAAGTACACCGTCGTGGAGCTCGGCATCGGCAAAACCGGCCGCTGGCTCGCTCCCGGGTCCTCGCGCGCTTTGTTAACCGGCCAAGTCAGCCAGGCACTCGGTGCCACGCCGAGTATCTCCCCGGAGGACAGCCCCACCCTGGCCGCCACGGCCGCCGACCCCGACTCCGGCGCGCCCATCGACGTGGTCTTCCCCGTGCTGCACGGCACGTTCGGTGAAGACGGCACCGTCCAGGGCCTGTTCGAGCTCGCCGACGTGGCCTATGTGGGCTCCGGCGTGCTCGGCTCCGCCGCCGGCATGGACAAGGACGCGATGAAGCGTCTGTTCACCTCTGCCGGCCTGCCGCAAACGCCCTACCTCACCCTCCTGCGCTCCGAGTGGCGCAGAGACCCCGCTGCCGCCACCGCCCGCATCGAGGCCGCGCTACGCTTTCCGCTCTTCGTGAAGCCCGCAAACCTCGGCTCCTCGGTCGGTATCAGCAAGGTGCACGATGCCGGCGAACTGGCGCCCGCGATGGACCTCGCTGCCGGCTTCGACCGCAAGCTCATTGTGGAGCAGGGCGTCGGCGGCCCCGGCGTGAAGCCGCGCGAGCTGGAAATTGCCGTCCTCGGCAACGACGATCCCGAAGCCTCCGTCATCGGCGAGATTGTGCCCGCCAAGGAGTTCTACGACTACCAGGCCAAATACGAGCTGGACGGCGCCGATGAAAGCGTCAGCCTCATCCCGGCTCCCCTCGCTGAGGCAGAAAAACAGCGCATCCGCGCCATGGCGCTCGCCGCCTTCCGCGCCTGCGACTGTGCCGGCCTCGCGCGTGTCGACTTCCTGATGGCCCCGGGTGCACCGGGTCAACCGAACGAAATCGTGCTCAACGAGATCAACACCCTGCCGGGATTTACCTCCATCAGCATGTACCCCAAGCTCTGGGCCGCCTCCGGTGTGCCCTACCGCGATCTGATCGATCGCCTCATCGCGCTCGCGCTCGAACGCCACGCCGAAAAACAAGAAACGCGGTTCGGCCGAGCCGACTAGAATAGGGACCTGAGAGGCCTTTGCTATGAGTGATCCCATCTCCCCCACCGACGCGAGCCAACTCGAAATCGGTCAGTCCGAGGACGGGCAATCCGAGAAACACACCACGAAGACGTCAACCCCCGCCAAACCCACACTCAAGGTGGGCGGCCTGAGCCCCGCCGCGCAGAAGCTCCAAAATCTGCGCGACAAAGCAGCCCAGGTCAAGAGCGGCGCCAAACCGGTGAGCGCTGCCTCGGCCGCATCCTTCAAGGCCAAGAGCCTGGCCGGCACCCGGAAGACCAGCTTCCAGCGCAAGGCCGTGTAGGACTCCCCACACACGCGAGAACCGCCGCCGCTGGCCTCTAACGGCTGTGTCTGCCTGCGGGGACGAGACCACTTCGGAGATCGTTCGCCGTCTGTCTTATTTCCTGTCTGTTTTATTTAAGGATGACGGCGAGCGTCGTATCTCGGCGTGTCTCGCAGCAGCTTTGCAAATTGCTTTGCGGACGACTTGTAAAGGAGTCCTTTCTCGACAAACGTTTGTGTGTTTAACTGGGCAACGCGTTCCAAGTACACGAGGTGCGTCCCTTGCCCACCATCACATCGCCCGCTCCGGCCGCGAAACGCCACCGCTCCCTGCGCTCCGCCCTTGCTCTGCCGGTCCTAGCGCTTGCCGCCTCCCAGGTGCGGGCCCAGGCCCCACATCCGCTGACCGCCGCGGACGGGGCACGCGTCGATGCGATCGTGCAGAAGATGACCCTCGAAGAAAAGCTGGCCTACATCGGCGGCACCGGCTTTGCCGTGCGTGCCATGCCCAATCTGCAGCTGCCCGCGCTCGAGATGTCCGACGGCCCGGTCGGCGTGCGTTCCAATGCCGGTCTACCCTCGGCCGCCTACGCCGGCGGCATCGGTCTCGCGGCCACCTGGGATCGCGCGTTGGCCGCCGAGGTGGGCAGGGGCATCGGCCACGACGGCCGCGCCCGCGGCATCATGTACCAGCTTGGCCCCGGCACCAACATCTACCGCTCACCGCGCAACGGCCGCAACTTCGAGTACTTCGGTGAAGACCCGTTCCTCGCGGGCGAAATGGTCGTCGGCTACATCACCGGTATCCAGACCGAAGGCGTCAGCGCCACCGTTAAACATTATGACGGCAACAACTCCGAGTTCCTGCGCCACGACTCCGACTCGATCATCGGCGAGCGTGCCCTGCGCGAGATCTACCTCCCTGCCTTTGAATCCGCGGTTAAACGCGGCCACACCGGTGCCGTGATGGACAGCTACAACCTGATCAACGGTGAGCACGCCACCCAGAACAGCTTTCTCAACATCCAGATCCTGCGCAAGGATTGGGGCTTTGGGGGAACGCTGATGTCGGACTGGGACGCCACCTATGACGGTGTCGCCGCAGCCAACGGCGGGCTCGATCTCGAGATGCCCACCGGCAAGTTCATGAACGGCACGAACCTGACCCCCGCCCTGCAATCGGGCAAAGTGACCCAGGCGACGATCGACCTCAAAATCCGCCATGTCCTCGGCACCGCCGCCATGTTCGGCTGGCTGGATCGCGAGCAGCGCGACCCCAAGATCTCGTTTTTCGACACGCAAAGCAACCTGACCGCGCTTAAATCCGCGCGTGAATCCGCGGTTCTGCTCAAAAATGACGGCAACGTCCTCCCGCTGAGCCGCGCAAATATGAAAACGGTCCTGGTGGTGGGTCCCGCGGCCTACCCCGGCGCGCCGGTCGGCGGCGGCAGCGCCGGGGTCGCTCCGTTTCATACGATCAGCCTCCTGGAGGGCGTCTCGGCGGTCGCGGAGGGCGTCACCGTGCTCTATGACCCCGGCCTGCCCAGCCTGCGCGATCTTGCCAATCACACAGAATGGTCCACCGCGGCCACCGGCGGCCAGCCCGGCGTGACGGTGGAAGTCTTCGAGAACAAGGACCTTTCCGGCAATCCCAGCCGCCAGACCACCGAGCGGCACATCAACACCAACGGCACCCCGTGGGAGGACGCGGACTGGAGCAAGCCGCAACATGCGGTTTCGCACCGCTACACCGCCTTCTATAACGCCGCAGCCGCCGGCGACTACCTGATTGCCATGGCCGGCGACGGGGAAAGTGCCGGCAACCGCGTCACGGTCGATGGCAAGCTCGTGATCGACAACTGGCGCTACGCCCGTGCCTTTGAGCCGCACCTGACGGTGCCCCTCGCCGTCGGAGCCCATAAGGTGGTGGTCGAAACCTGGAAGAACAACGCCGTCGGCGGCCGCGTTCGCCTGGCCATTCTTCCTGAGGCCTCTGTGGTCAATGAGCACGCCAAACAGCTCGCGGCACAGGCGGATGCCGTCATCGTCGCCACAGGCTTTCAATCCGGCGGCGAAAACAGCGAGGGGGAGGGCGGCGACCGTACCTTCGATCTGCCCTACGGCCAGGACGCCCTGATCCGCGCCATGGCCGCCGCGAACCGGAAGACGATCGTCACCGTCACCTCCGGCGGCAACGTCGATTCCACGACCTGGATCGACAAGACCCCCGCCCTGATCGAGGGCTGGTACGGCGGCCAGGCCGGCGGTCAGGCATTGGCGGAGATCCTGTTCGGCGAGGTGAACCCCTCCGGTCATCTGCCCGCCACCTTTGAGCGCCGTGCCGAGGACAACCCCACCTTTAACAGCTACTACCCGGCCCCGAGTGAGGACGCGGCCGCCAATCCCAAGGCCGTCTATAGGGAGGGCATCTTCGTGGGCTACCGCGGCTATGAGCAGAACAATACCGCCCCGCTGTTTCCGTTCGGCTTCGGCCTGTCCTACACCACCTTCCGCTTCAGCAACCTGCAGCTGCAAAAGGGCGGCGGGGTCGGCGCGGACGGCAGCCCCTCCCTGGCCACGGCGGGCTTCGACATCACCAATACCGGTACGCGGCCCGGCGCGGAGGTCGGCCAGCTCTACGTTACCGATACCCACGCCAAGGTTCCGCGCCCGAAGCACGAGCTGAAAGGCTTCGAGCGCGTCGAATTGGCCCCCGGCGAGACCAAGCACATCACCGTTCCGCTGAACTTTCGCTCCTTCGCTTATTGGAATGAGAAGGCAAGACACTGGACGGTTGATCCGGGCCGCTTCACCGTCGCGGTAGGCGATTCGGTCGCTACGCTGCCCCTCACGGGTGCCGTGGAGATTGATCGGAAGGCGATCGCCGCTTCGCGCTGACTCGTGAGTGTACAGACCTCTCTGTCGTGGCTATCCGCTCGGTCGAATCCGGAGTTCGTCTCGGGTAGCGGAGATTCATCCCCGGAAGGGATGCAAACCGCCCAGTCGCACGCGAAGCGCGGCACAAAGCGGCCCCCAGCATGACACCATAGAGCGATGCTCCCGTTGCCTCCGAGTCTCGCGGTCTCCCTAGCCGACATCCAGGCCGCAAGCGAGCGGCTGGGCACCGCCATCTACAGAACACCCTGTGCACGCTCGGAGATGCTGTCGCGGCAAACCGGACAGAGCATCTTTCTGAAGCTGGAAAATCTCCAGATGACGGGCTCTTTTAAAGAGCGGGGTGCGCTGAATCGCATCGCCGTGCTCAGTCCGGCGGAGGCCGCACGCGGGGTAATCGCGGCCTCGGCCGGCAACCACGCGCAGGGCGTCGCCTACCATGCCACCCGCCGCGGCATTCGCTCGGTGGTCGTGATGCCGCTCGCCACGCCGCTGGTCAAGGTGCAGGCCACGCGCGGCTTCGGGGCCGAGGTCATGCTGCACGGAGCCAACTACGACGAGGCCTGCGACGAGGCCGCGCGCCGCTCCGAGGCCGAAGGCATGATCTTCATCCACCCCTTCGACGATCCGCTGGTCATCGCCGGGCAGGGCACCATCGGCCTGGAGCTGCTGGAGCAGATCGACGGCCTCGAAGCCGTGGTTGTGCCCATCGGCGGCGGCGGGCTGATCGGCGGCATTGCCTGCGCGGTCAAGTCGCTGCGGCCCGAGGTGCGCATCGTCGGTGTCCAGACCTCGCGCCTGCCCAGTATGCAGCGGGCCCTGCGCGACGGCCACCCGACCACGCTCGAACCCGCCACCACCATCGCGGACGGCATCGCCGTACGCCGCGCCGGCGAGCTCACCTTTCCGCTCGTCGCGCGCTACGTTGACGAGATCGTTACCGTCCATGAGGACGAGATTGCCAGCGCCATCCTGACCCTGCTGGAGCGTGAGAAAACCCTGGCCGAAGGTGCCGGCGCCGCCGCGCTGGCCGCCGTGCTGCAGCGCCGCACGGGCCTGCCCGCCTACACGAAGACCGCCGTCCTGGTCTGCGGCGGCAATATCGACGTCACCCTGCTCAGCCGCATCATTGAGCGCGGCTTGGTGCAGGATGGCCGCCTCATCCGCCTGCGCATTCATCTTCTCGACCGTCCCGGCGCGCTCGCCGACCTTACCCAGATCATCTCGCAGCATCGCGCCAACATCGTGGATACGCTGCACAACCGGGCCTATTACGGCGTCAATCTCGGCGATACGGTGATCGACATCACGATGGAAACCCGCGGCCGCGAGCAGGTGGAAGAGCTCCTTGCCGCGCTCACCGCCGCAGGCTACAAGCACAGCCGCGTGCTGTAGGTCGGGCAAAGCCTTGCAGTTTTAGTAGTGGCGATTTTTTGCATCCGAGGCGTAAGCTGCAAGGATGCGGTGCCGGTCTGCGCTCGCGATCCTTCTTTTTGGTGCTGGTCTGCCGATTTGTGCCCGGCTGCACGCCCAGCGGGGCGGGGCAGCGCGGGGTGGATTTGCGGCTCGTCCCGCCCCCTCTTTCAGCGCCGCCGGCTCTCGCAGCTTCGGGAGCGGCTTAGGTCAGCCCGCTTACGCACCGCGTTTCGGCGCGCCGGGCGGAGGCTGGATCAGACCCCCGGCAGGCTATGGGGCCGCCCGATACCCCGGCGGACGACCGTTCTACGCGGCGCGCCCCGGCTATCCCCAACACAACGGCTCGTATGGCCCCGGCAGTAGCTATGCGGGGCGGATCGGCGAAGGCCCGCGTCGCCCGGTGTACCCTCGCAACGGCTACGGCGGCTACGGCGGTGTGGGTTACGTTCTGCCGTATCCCTTTCTGACGCCTTTCTTCGACGGGTACGGCGAATCTCTCTACGATGGGTCCGAAGATCCCTCGCTGAACCCCTTTGCTGCCTACGCATCCCAGCCCTCCTGGGCCGACCCGGACCCCGCCGGACAGCAACCCGCACCCTACGCGGGGGACAACGCCCCCCCCTATGCCGCGCAGCCTTCACCCTACGGTCAGGAGGCTGCCGCGCCATATCCGCCCCAACCGGTTTACCAGGACTACGGCCCCTACGCGGGCGGGCCCGCCACCGCGCCGCAGCCCATGGTCTCCGCGCCGTTCACGCCGCTCGTTCCCCTCGGTTCCCCCACCGAGCAAGGGGACGTCCTCACGATCGTCTTCAAGGATGGCCGGCCGCCGCTGCAGGTCCGCAACTACATCCTTACGCGCTCGGCCCTGTACCTCACCGGTGCGCATTTTTATGAGGTTCCTCTCGCCGACATTGACCTGCCCGCAACCCAGCGCGTGAACTGGGACGCCGGTGTGGTGTTTCGCCTCCCCTAACCTGTCCATACCACCATCGGGGTACGCCGGGGTGCGCAACAGCGGGCTCCTCCGCCGTTATGCTGCATGTGGGTTCCGCCATGCCGCGCCAACGCAACCTTCCCCTCCTCGTCCTTCTGGCGGCTGTATGCCTCGTCTACGCCAATGCCTTCGGCAACAGCTTTCATTTCGACGACTTCCACACGGTCGTCGACAATCCCGCGATCCGCTCGCTCGCCAACCTTCCCCGCATCCTCACCGACACCACCGCATTCAGCGTTTTGCCCGCGAATCGGACCTTCCGTCCCATCGTCACGGCATCCCTAGCGCTGGACTATGCCGTGGGCCACGGCTATGCGCCCTTCGCCTTTCATCTGAGCACGCTGTGCTGGTTCCTCGTGCTCGTTGCGCTGCTTTTCTTCTTCTGCAAGCTGCTGTTCGATCGCATCCAGCGCTCCCCGGCAAATACGTGGCTCGCACTGGGCGTGGCGGGGTGGTTCGGGCTGCATCCCGCGATGGCCGAAATGGTGAATTACATCATCCAACGCGGCGATCTTTACTGCACACTGGGCTGCGTCGCGGCCCTGTTCGTCTATGCGCGCCGGCCGGCCCTGCGCCGCTTTGGCCTTTACCTTGTGCCCTTCGCGTTGGCCATGCTATCCAAGCCGACCGCGGCGGTATGCCCGTTGCTCCTGCTGCTGTACGTCCTTTTTTTCGAGGCCGAAACGCTGCCGGTGGCGCGCCGTTGGCGCAAGAGCCTGCTCGCCGCTGCGCCCATGTTGGCCGCGACGGCCCTCCTGCTGGGGCTGCAGTCGGCCATGACGCCCAAGAGCTTTCTGCCCTCCATCCTGTCCCCCGCCGACTACCGTCTGACGCAGCCCTTCGTTTGGCTGCGCTACGGCGGCGCGCTGTTCTTGCCCCTGCACCTCAACGTCGATACCGACCTCCAGCCCTTTTCGAGCGTCAGTGGCGAGTGTCTGGCCGGTCTGTTGTTCGTCCTGGGCCTCCTCGCGCTCATCGCGCACACCGCACGCCGAAGACGGCTGTACCCCATCGCCTTTGGGCTGCTGTGGTTCGTTCTCACGCAACTGCCCACCTCGCTCTACCCGCTCAGCGAGGTTGAAAACGACCATCGAATGTTCTTTTCGTTTCCCGGGCTGATGTTGGCGGTCGTCTGGAGCCTCCACCTCGGCTATGAGCGAGTGCGCGGCCGCCTCGCCCGCCGCCATCGCGCGGAAGCGAGTTATGAACGCCGCCTGCGCCTCACCGCAGGCACCCTCGCGGCGCTGTGTCTATGCGGCTACGCCTATGGGGCCCACCGGCGCAACACGGTGTGGCGCTCGGAGGACACACTCTGGGCCGATGACGTCGCGAAATCGCCGCGCAACGGCCGTGGCCTGATGATCTATGGCCTCACGCGGATGAATGCGGGGCGCTACGGCGATGCACTTCAGCTCTTTACCGAGGCCTCGCGCTACACGCCCAACTACCCCACGCTGGAGATCAATCTCGGCGTGGTAAACGGCCTGCTGGCGGCTGCGGGCCATCCCGAACTCGCCCCGGTAGCCGAGGGACACTTCGGCCGCGCGCTCAGGCTTGCTCCGGGCGACGACACCGCCCATGCCTTCTACGGCCGCTGGCTGCTCGCCGGGGGCCGGCTCCGCGAGGCCGCCGCGCAGCTCCGAGCCGCCGTCGCGCTCAACCCGCAGCGCACAATGGCACGCGATCTGCTGCTGAGCGCCTATGCGCAGGACGGCAACGGGGCGGCCGCGCGCGAACTCGCGCAGCAAACACTGGCTCTGGCACCCGACGATGCCGCAGCACTTGCCGTGCTCGGCGGCAACGCGAGCACAAAGCCGTCGCCGACCGGTCCCGCGGACAGCCTGATCAATGCCTCGCTCGCGTCCTTTCGCGCCGGAGATTTTGAGGCCTCGGTCGCCGAAGCCAGGCAGGCCGCGGCCCTCGATCCGGGCTCCGCGCAGGCCTGGAACAACGTAGCCGCAGGTGAGGCCGCGCTGCACCGTTGGGACAGTGCCATCGCAGCCGCGCAAACGGCCGTGGCGCTGGGACCCGGCTTTCAGTTGGCGAAGAACAACCTCGCCTGGGCCCTGCAGCAAAAGGCAGCCACCGCCCGGCGCTGACCCGTGAGCCGAAGCCGATTGCGTCCCCTGGAACCACCTCGTACACCCCACAGCCGGGCTCCCCGGGGCAACTTGCTGCCCACGGACGCGTCTTCACAGGGAGAATGCTTCAGGATCTCGCAATACGCCTTTGCCGCTTCCTCGCTCCCTTCTTGCTTGTCGTTGCCACACGTTCCGCCTCCGCGCAGATCGCCGTTTACGGCATGGGCAGCGGCGGTTTTCTGGGTTCCACCCCGGGGGTGCCGAGCTTTTCTGCCTACGGCGGCACGTTCGGCGTGTATGACGACTTCCTGCGCCTTGGCCCGCTGAAGCTGGGCGGCGATGCGCGCTACTTTCAGCAGACCGGCTCGAACAACCCTTACGGCAACAAGCTGCACGGCGGGCTGGCAGGACTGCGGCTCGGGCTGAAGCTGCCACTCGTCCCGTTCAAGCCCTACGTGCAGGCGGAGGTCGGCGGCGTGGGCACCAACTATGGCACGCAGCCCAACGATGCCGGCGTCTTTGCGTACGAGGTGCAGGGCGGGCTCGACTACACCATCTTTCCCCACCTGGACCTGCGCGCCGAGTACGGCGGCGGCGGCATAGGCGCTTATGCCGGAAACGGCAGGCAGACCCTGCAGCAGGTGGGCCTCGGTGCCGTGGTCCGTTTCTAGTCACGCCGCACGCCGCGTTCCGCCGGTGCACGAACCGAATCTCCAAATCTGCTACCCAGGAACCGTCTTCGGCTCTCCTGCGTACTCTCGCCATAGCGCTGTGCCCTCCAGGGCTCCGGGAGAGATCTGAATGAGACAAAAACCACTTGCTCTGGCAGGTTCCGTGCTGGCCGGTTGGGTCCCGGCCGGTTGGGTGCTGGCCGGTTGGGTCATAGCCGCGGGCTTACTGCTGCAACCGCTGCGGATTCGTGCGGCGGAATGCCGTTTCGAGCGCAACCTGCCCGTCGACCCGCAGGGCAGTCTGGAGGCCGTGAACGGCTCCGGCAACATCAAGATCGTCGCCGGGGAGGATAGGGCCGTCCACGTGACGGGCGCTGTGCGCGCTGAACGGAACTGGTTTGGCGAGGGTGCCACGCAGGCCGAGGTGGACCGGGTATGCCGTGACCCGCCCATCCGGGCCACGGGGTCCACCGTGCATGTGGGGCCGCTGCCTTCGGAGCTGCCGCGGCACATCACGGTGGACTACTTCATCCAGGTGCCGCGCCTGTTTTACGTTGCGGCGACCAGCAGCTCGGGTGACCTCGGCTTCGGCGGGCTGGGCGGCCCGGTGAAGGCGCAAACCGGCTCCGGGGACGTGCGCGCCAGCAACCTTGCCGGCGGTGCGCGGCTGGATACCGGCTCCGGCGACATCGACGCCACGGGCCTCAGCGGCTATACCCAGCTGCACACCGCCTCCGGGGGCATTCGCGCCCGCTTCAGCGGCCCGGGCGACGTGCGGGCGGAGTCCAGCTCCGGCGATGTGCACCTGGACGAGGTGCGCGGCAGCCTGCAGGCCCACGCCGCGTCCGGCGAGATCGAGGTCTCGGGCAGGCCCACAGGTGACTGGCGCATCGAGACCGCCTCGGGCAACGTACGCTTGCACGTCGGCGCGGGCACGGGTTTTTCGCTGGATGCGCAGGCCTCCTCCGGCGACGTAGGTAGCTCGCTGCCGTTGGCGGCACAGGAGGGAGAGGACCGCGAGCACAGCTTTCACGGCAAGGTCGCCGGCGGCGGGCCTGCGGTGCAGGTCAATACCGCTTCAGGTGATATCCGGGTCGATTGACCGCTCTTACTTGCTTACCCTGTAGTGAGGGCCTCAGACCTGTCCTGAGGGCCTGAACCCTATCGCTCCGGCATAGGCCGTTGCAGGCCCGCCGGACTTACAACAGAATGCGGACGATTCGCCGTACCAGCTCAGTCGTTGCCCCGTACACCAGGTGCGAGGTAAACGGGCCGGCATACGAGCTTGCGGGAATCTCGTCCAGCGGTTTGGAGAGCCCAAAGGCCGGCACCGCCACCAGGTCGCCGCCCACAAACAGCACCGAACCGTAGGTGGTTCCAAAGCCCGAACGGATCAGCTTGGAATACTCTGCAAGTCCGCCGTAGATTCCGCCCATCAGCGCGGCGTAGGCGTAGTGCACGATCGGGCCGTCTTTTGCCTTCTCTTCGGACGTCAGGTGCTGACCTCCGTGCAAGGGGGTGAGGAGACCGTCGGCGGCCTTCATCGTGGCGTCTTCGCCGTCGCTCTGCGCAGCTAATTCCTCTTGCTCCTCGGGCGTTTCCAGCCGTTTATTCAGGGCCGCGCCGGGACCTTCGCCCCATTGATTCATCGCCCAGGCCGCCACCAGACCGCCTGCCACACCTGCCAGAACTCCCCGTACCGGATGCTTGTCCGCCATTGCCGCTCCCCTTCGCTGGTGCCGTGTTCGCTCTCGGGTAGGTGTGATGCGTGCGCGGGCCGACTCGTTCACGTGGAACGCGCATAACCTTTCCGGCAAGTGGGCTACAGGCCCGGAGCGGCAGCCGCGAGATCGTCCGCGCCCGTCTCCCGAATCAACAGCAGGCCCACAACGGTGAGCACCGCCGAGGCCGAGAGGTAGTAACCGACATAGCGGAGGCCATAGTGCTTGGCTAACCATGTGGCGATATACGGTGCCAGCGACGCACCCAGAATGCCCGCCAGGCTGAAGGCCAGCGAGCTGCCTGTGTAGCGCACGGGCGTGGGGAACAGCTCGGAGATCACGGTCCCCAGGGGACCATACGTGAGCCCCATCAAGGAGAGTCCAAGGCACATCATCAGCACCGCGCCGCCCAGGCCGGCGGTGAACAGCGGCGCGAGGGCGAAGCCAAACAGCGCAATCAGGAAAGACACCCCGAGCAGCACAGGCCGGCGTCCACGCTCGGCCAGCAGGGCCGACACCGGGATGGCCGCCGCGAAGAATACCGTGCCCAGCAGCTGGATCAGCAGAAACGTGCTGCGCTTGTAATGCAGCGCCGTGGTTGCCCAGGAAAGTGTGAAGACGATCATCAGGTAGAACAGCACAAAGGTTGCCAGGCACACCAGAATGCCCGCAAGCAGCGCACGTGTGTGGTGCCGCAGCACGGAAAGGGTGGGTACCTTCACCTGCTCGGCGCGGGCAAGCGCCGCCGCGAACACGGGCGTCTCCGTAATCGTCAGCCGCACATACAAACCGAGCAGCACAAGCACCGCACTGGCCAAAAAAGGCAGCCGCCAGCCAAAGGAGAATAGTTGCGCCTCCGAAAGAAAGCGCGACAGCAGCAGAAATACACCGCCCGAAAGCAAAAAACCGATGGGCGCGCCCAGTTGCGGAAACATGCCGTAAAACGCTCGCCGCTGCGGGGGTGCGTTTTCAACCGCCAACAGCACCGCGCCGCCCCACTCGCCGCCCAGGCCGATCCCCTGGCCGAACCGGCACAGCGCCAGCAGCAACGGCGCGAAGAGGCCGATGGTGCGATAGGTGGGCAGCACACCGATCAGAAACGTCGAAAGCCCCATCGTCGCAAGAGCGTACACGAGCGTTCTTTTGCGCCCGATCCGATCGCCGAAATGGCCGAACAGCGCCGAACCGATCGGCCGGGCCAGGAACGCGATCCCGAAGGTCGCCAGCGACGCCAGCGTGGAGGAGCTCGGGTCCGAGGCCGGAAAGAACAGGCTGGGAAACACCAGCACGGCGGCCGTGGCGTAGATGTAGAAATCGAAAAACTCAACGGCCGTGCCGACCAGGCTGGCAAACAGCACCTGCCGCGGTGTGTTCATGGCTTTCACATGGTTGGCCTGCATGGGGTTCACACTGCCCAATTCAACGGCCCTCCACGATGACGGCGCCGGGCCGCTGCGCATAGTCGGCCCACGAGCCGTCGTACAGGCTCACCTGCTGCGCCCCGCTCACCTCCAGGGCGAGCGCCACCACCGCCGCCGTGACGCCTGACCCGCAGGTCGTCGTGATGGGTTGTTCCAGATCCACGCCCTTGGCCGCGAAGATCCCCCGCAAATCCTTCGGCGAGCGCAGGCGGCCGTCCTCGGCCAGCAGCTCGGTGTAGGGCACATTGATCGCGCCCGGCATGTGACCGGCGCGCAGCCCGGGGCGCGGCTCCGGGGCCGAACCCTCGAAACGTCCCGCCGAACGCGCATCCACCACCTGCGCACCGCCCAGAAGCGATTGCTGCAACTCGTCAAAGGACTGCACCGCCTCCGGTTCGAGATGCGCCTCGAAGTAGGCCGGCGGCCGCCCCGTGGCGCCCGACTCGGTCGGCAGCCCCGCGGCCACCCACGCGCGCAGACCGCCGTCGAGCACGTACACCTCGCGCACACCGAAGCTGCGCAGCATCCACCAGGCGCGCGGCGCGGAAAACACACCCTCCTGTTCATAGACGACCAGCGTCATGTTGCTGCCGATGCCCAGGCGCGCCATCTCGCGGGCAAAGGCCTCGGGCCGCGGCAGCATGTGCGGCAATGTCGTATTGGGCTCGGAAAGCTCCTCGATATCGAAAAAAACCGCCCCCGGCAGATGGCGCTCGATGTAGCGCGCCTGCACATCCGGCGCCTGGGCCACGCCCACCGGCGGCAGCGTGGCGTCCAAAAGTACGGTACCCGCGGCCGTCTCCGGGTCCCCCAGGCGGGCGACGATGAAGGCGCAATCGACAAGAGGATACATACGACTCACCCTATCGCATGCGGCTCGCCGAAAGGCGAGTCACAGAAGGCAAAAATGATGCTTCCACCGTTGGACCCAGGCTCTAGCTCAGCGTCTCCTGCAGCTTGCCCAGCGTGCGCGCCAGGTCCTTGTCGTGCCTGCGCTGCTCGTCGATCTTGGCGATGGAGTGCATCACCGTCGTATGGTGTTTGCCGCCGAACTGCCGCCCGATCTCCGGCAGGGAAGCCTCGGTCATCTGCTTGGCCAGGTACATGGCGATCTGGCGCGGCACCACGATCTGCCGCGAGTTGTTCTTCTGCTTCAGCTCCGCCGTGCGCATGCCGAACTGGTCGGCCACCGCGCGCTGGATGGCCTCGATGGTGATCTTGCGCACCTGGTTGTCGATGAACTGCTTCAGGCATTGCTGCGCGGTCGGCAGCGTGATCTCGGTGTTGTGCAGCCCGCACCAGGCCATCAACCGGACCAGCGCGCCTTCCAACTCACGCACATTGGTGCGCACGTTGCCGGCAATAAACAGGGCCACATCCGTGGGCAACTGCGTGGAATCGAGCTCCGCCTTGCGCTGCAAGATGGCCACCTTGGTCTCCAGATCCGGCGGTTGGATGTCGACGACCAAACCCCACTCAAAGCGCGAACGCAGCCGGTCCTCGAAGCCGTTCAACTCCTTCGGTGGCCGGTCGCTGGCAATGACGATCTGCTTGCCGCCCTCGTGCAGCGTGTTGAAGGTGTGGAAGAACTCCTCCTGCGTGCGCTCCTTGTTGGCCAGGAACTGGATGTCGTCGATCAGCAGCACATCTACCGAGCGAAAGCGGTCGCGAAAGCCCGTCATGCCGTCGCGGTTATGGCGCACCGCGTTGATCATCTCGTTGGTAAAGGCTTCGCCGGTGATGTAGGAGATGGCCGCGTGCGGCAGGCGGCTCTTCACGCCGTGACCGGTGGCGTGCATGAGATGTGTCTTGCCCAGGCCGACGCCGCCGTACAGAAACAACGGGTTGTAGGTACGCGCCGGACGCTCCGCCACGGCCTGCGCCGCCGCGTGCGCGAACTGGTTGTTATCGCCCACCACGAACGAGTCGAACTGGTAACGCGGATTGAGCTGCGCGGCCGAGTTCCAATCAAACCGCGCCTGTTCCGGACCCTGACTCAAATGTGCCGCGGGAGCCACGGGCACAAGGGGCGGCAGGGGCTGTCGCGCGGCTTGCCGCCCGGCCAGGGGCGCGGCGGCCGAGTGCGTCGGCTGCGGTGCGAATCCGCCGTCCTCCCGCACGCGGGCGGCGGTGGGCTCGGCCGGGGGCGCCTGGAACTTTACCTCGTCGATCTCGAGACCGAGGTTGTCGATCGCCTCGTGAATATGGTCGCCGTAGCGGTCGCCAATCATCTCAAACTGCGCGGTGGGTACACGCACATACAGGGTTCGGCCTTCGATATGGGAAAACCGCGTGGGTTTGAACCACGCCTCAAAGCTCTGCCGCTTGACCTTCTTCTCCAGCGCACCAAGGATGCGCACCCAGTGATTCAAAACCGCGGCTGAGACGGGAACAAATGACATCGCTTGCTGATCCTTATGTTGTCTGTATGTGTCTGTAGGTGGAGCAAAAACAGCGTCGTACACCGGCAAAAAGGGCCGGAGAAAGGGACACGGATTCCCTGCCAGCGCCATGGAGCCGCGTTGGAGTCGGAGTGCCGGATACGCCCTGAACATGTACCGCTACCGCGGTAGAGAGAAATGCTGCAATGCGGAAGAGCGGCCTGGTTTCACAGAGTGCGGCCGCGTTTTCCTCGGAACGAAGACGATCCTAGCACGTCACCCGGGGCGGTTTTATCGCTCCGCCGCTGAAAATTCTCGGCATCCGCGTGGCTTGCACCATCCGTGGTGAAGACACGCGCATGAGCATTCTAAAGGCCAAACACGAGGCATCCCATGGGTCCAAAGCGGCGTCGGAGCGAAGACACGAGTCAAAGCACCAAGCCCTGGGCAAGTGGACCGTACGGCACGGACCGGAATTTCCTAACCGGGATTTCCTAACCGGAATTCCTAAGCAGCAGTTTCTAACCGGGAATTTCTAACCGGGAATTTCGGATTGTTCGACAAATCGGCTTACGCTATACTCAAGGCTTGCCGCCTTGCGGGTGAACGCCCGTGACTCGGCCGGTTCCCACAGCGTGAGCCGGTCGCGATGCGGCTAACTTTACAGCCGATCTCAGGGATCGCGACTCCCAAAGACAGCATTCTTTTACGGGAGTTGCGACCTTCAGATCCGCAGACATAGGACACCATTATGCCCAAACGTACCTTTCAGCCCAATCGCCGCCGCCGCAGCAAGGTCCACGGCTTCCTGACCCGCATGAAGACCAAGGCGGGTGCCGCGGTGCTCAACCGTCGCCGCGCCAAGGGCCGGCACAAGATCGCGGTTTCGGCAGGCTTCCGCGACTAGGGTTGATTCCCATCTGCGCTATCCGGCTCGCGACCGAGAAGATTTGGCTACGGGATGGACAGAGACGCCGTAGCTTCGAAGTTTTCGATCGAGACATTTCGGAGCTTACTTTTGCGGTTTACGTCTACCGTCAATATGGGGAGGGCTCGTGCAGCAGCCAGTCTCGCTGGAAGCCGTCTGCAAAGCTCTCCCGCAGCTTTGGTCTCCGCGCGTTGTCGGCCGTGTCAACGATCAGTACATCAAGGCCGTACGCATCCAGGGTGAGTTTCCCTGGCACAGCCATGCGCGGGAGGACGAAATGTTCTTCGTGCTGCGCGGCGTTCTCCGCATCGGCAGGGCCGAGGCGGACGGCGGGGATGTTCTCGTGCATCCCGGCGAGTTCTTCGTGGTGCCGCGCGGTACTCGTCACAATACATCGGCCGCCGAAGAGACGTGGCTTGCGCTGATTGAAACCGTCACTACCGAGCACACCGGCGGCGAAGCCACGGCGATGACGCGCTCGATTGCAGAGCAGCTCGGTGGCTGATTGCCTTCCCCAACGGTCCTTCGCGCGGTCCGGCCGTCTTGCAACCAGCCTCGGCCCGTCGGCAATTCTATGAGTGCCTCCATGCAACATCGCCTGCGGAAACACCCCGACTACCAGCGGGTGTACAAGACCTCGCGCAAGCAATGGGCCAGGCAAATCGCTTATTTCAGCGTGCTGCGCGAGCCCGGGTCGCAGGCTGCGGTGCGCAGTGAAACCGGGGGGCCGCGCATCGGCCTCACAGTGCCCAAGGCACTGGGCAAGGCGGTCGATCGTAACCGCATCAAGCGCCGCCTGCGCGAGCTGGTGCGCGCCGCGCTGCCGCTGCTCGGCAGTCTGCCCGTGGATGTGGTGCTGCATCCCAAGCGGGCCGTTCTGGACGCCGAGTTCGCCGTCCTGGAGCGCGAGATCGCGATGATCTTCAAGTCCGTCCGTTCCCGGCAGGAAAAGCTCGTTCCCGTCCCTGTCCCACCAACCCAAACGGACTCGCGTCCTATGCCGTCGGTCGAAGGCCATGCGGCCGGCTGAGGGCAACCCTGCCGGCTCGGTGCGCGAACGGCTCGCCCGGCTGCTGTTGACTGCGTACAAGCGTGTGTTGTCCCCGGTGCTGGGGACCGGCGCCCTGGGGCAGTGCAAATACCTCCCCACCTGCAGCGAATACGCCTACGTGGCCGTGGTACGGTATGGGTTTTTTCGCGGCGGCGCACTGGCCGTCTGGCGTCTCCTGCGCTGTCATCCCCTGACCAAGGGCGGCTTCGACCCGGTACCCTGATGCGCCTGATCGAGGCCAGTGCCAGACCCTGACGGCGACGTACCCGCGGTGCATCCTCAAGGCATCAGGTCAGGCGTCAGATCGAAGCTTCAGTCCAGGTCCGTTGCGGGATACCGTCGCCGGTGAGGGTAAGGTTCACGATCGTTGCTCGTTGCCGGCTGCCGATACGGGCACTGCATTTACCATGGAGGGAGCGTTCCTGCGCGGACCTCACTCAGCCCTACGCGCAGGCTTTTGAAGAATAGGAAGTTCCCTTGCCAGAGTTTCGAAATCCCAACGCCGGCGGTACCGGCGGCGGCGCGGGCGGTCAGGATAGCCGCCAATTTTTGTTGATGTTGCTCGTCATGGTGGGCGTGATGTTTGGCCTGCAGTTCTGGCGCACCAAGCACAATCCGCAAACCGAATCACCCAAGTCGCCGGCCGGTATCACCGCGCCGGCCGACAGCGCCCCCGGCGTAGACACGGCGGCGGTGACTCCCCCCGGCAGTGCCCCGCTTGGCAGTCAAGTGGGCAGCCAAGTGGG
>CAXTBJ010000017.1:0-11960 GCA_964242585.1 uncultured Bryocella sp. | reverse complement strand
GGGTAAGCTGCCGGGCGCTGCCGCGGGTCTTCAAACGGTGCAGGCGGCGACTGAAGGCTCCACCACGGTCGAAAATGAGCTCTACCGCATCACCTTTTCCAACCGCGGCGGCCTGGTGACCTCCTGGATCTTGAAGCGTTACAAGGATGATGCCGGCCATCCGCAGGATCTGGTGCACGACGGCGCGTCCCGGCTCTTCGGCTATCCGCTCTCGCTCTACACCTACAACAGCGGCCTGACGCGCACGCTCAGCCAGGCGCTGTATGTGCCCTCCGCGACGGGCACGCTGCAGTCGCCCGCGACGCTCAGCTTCCACTACCAGGCCGGCAATCTGAAGGTGACCAAGACCTTCCAGTTCGGCGCGGACTACGTGATCCATGCGGATACCGAGGTGCTGGCCGATGGCGTGCCCGTAGCGGCCACGCTGGCCTGGCCCGCGGGCTTCGGCGACATGGAAACTGCGCAGGCGTACGCCAATGCCACCGTCGACACCATGTCCGACGGCAAGGAGCACCACGACGCCTTCAAAAAGGTGATCGGCGGCGCGACCGAACAGGGGCCTTTTGACTGGGCGGGTGCAGCCGATCAGTACTTCGGTGCCGTGTTTCTACCCGATCGGCCCAACGACGCGACCCTGGTCACGCTGCACAACGAGATCGACGTGAACAAGGTGGGACGCCGCGTCGGGCAGGGGGCGCCGGCCAAGGGAACGGCCGTCGTGCCGGTGCTGGGCGCGGCTATCGGCGACCGCACGAACCACGAGCAGACCCGCATCTTCGTCGGCCCGAAGGACATCTCGGTGCTCAAGACCGTCAGTTCCGTAACCGGCCACAGTATCGAACCCATGCTGGATTTCGGCTTCTGGGGCCCGATCGCGAAGTTCCTGTTCCTGGGCCTGCAGTTCATGCATGCCCACATCGTACCCAGCTGGGGCTGGTCGATCATTCTGTTCACGGTGCTGATCAACCTGATCCTGCTGCCCTTGCGGATCACCTCCATGCGCTCGGCGCTGAAGATGCAGCGCATTCAGCCGCAGATCGATGCCATCAAGGCCAAGCACGGCAACCCCGGCCCGACCGACACGAAGACCGCCGCTATGAACCAGGAGATCATGGCCTACCAAAAGGAAAATGGCGTCAATGTCTTCGGCGGCTGCATCCCCACGCTGGTGCAGTTTCCGCTGCTGTTCGCCTTCTTTGCCATGATGACCAAGGTTGTGGAGCTGCGCCATGCGCACTTCCTTTGGCTGCCCGACCTTTCAGCCGCGGACCCGTACCACATCCTGCCGATCGTGATGGTGCTGACCTCATTCGCCGTGCAGTTCTACATGCCGCAGCCGGGCGTCGATCCGCAGCAACAGCGCATGATGGCCTTCATGATGCCGGCCATCTCCGGTTACTGGACATGGAGCTACGCCTCCGGCCTGGCTCTGTACTGGAACGTCGGTAACATCATCATGATGATTCAACAGCTGGTGATGAACCGGACGGCGCTGGGCCGTGAAATGCGCGAGCTGCAGCTGAGCCGTGCCAAGCGGAAGGCCGTGGGGGGCGGAGCGCGTGGTAAAACGATTCAGGCGCGGCGCTAGATGTATTCGCTTCGTGACATCTGTCCAGAAAAGGAGCGCTTCGGCGCTCCTTTTCGTATAGTAGACATTTGCGGGCCTGCCTTTCATCACAGCAAAGGGGCAACCGCACGGAGCAGCAGGGCATGGAGGATCTGGCGAGCGCAGCCGAGACGGTTGCCACACTGATGCGGTTGCTGACGTCGAGCGGCGGGCTTCGCCTCCGGTTTCGCATCACGGCCGGCGCCGGAGCGGAAGACCCGGACGGCTTGGAGAGACGCGATATCTATGTCGAGTGCAAAGGGCCGGATGCCGAGCTGCTGCTGGAGCGTGAAGGCGAGCTGCTGCGCGCCCTGGAGCACATTGCCGCCAAGATGCTGCGCCTGGAACCGGAGGAGCATGACCGGGTCAGCTTCGACACGAACGGCTTCAAGGCCGAACGCGCCCGCGCCCTGCGTGACAACGCGGCAGCCGGCATCGCCGCGGTCCGGGAGACCGGGCGCCCGTTCGGCTTCGCGCCCATGAACTCACGCGAGCGCCGTATGCTGCACCTGTTTTTACGCGACTCCGGCCTGCAGACGGCAAGCTCCGGCGAAGGTGCGCTGCGCTTTGTGGTCCTGTACCCGGAGGGCTACCGGATTCCTGTCGAGCGCAGGGGGCCGGGTGCAGGATCAAGTGCGGGGACGGAACGCAAGGGATCGGGTGTGCCGCGCGGCGGGCTGGATCAGGGACGCCGCAGCGGGCGTGGGGACGATCGTGGCCGTCCTCGCGGAATGGGTGCCCGGACGGATCGCAGAGGCTCGTTCTAAGGCCATTCCACGCTCGCATTCCGCGCGCACGGCACACATACCGATCCTCAACTGCAGGTGCGCAACCCGGGGCGAAAGGTGAGAACCATCGCGTTTTCCCTCGCAGACAGCAGTTCACCTTCGGCTGAGCGCGGTGAGCGAAGACCCGATTTTCCTCAGAATTGTCCCATCCTCAAGCTCAGAATTCCCGATCGTGCCAAGCATCCTGCAAAATGCCTCCGGGACCGGTTTCCCTACGGCTTGCCGTCCCCCTGTGCAGAACCGTACCCTCGAAAATTCAGCAATCACGGTGTTTCTTACGCATTCCTCACCATGCAAACTGCTTTTTCGCGCCGCGGTCTGCAACCAGTTGCGGATAAAAGGGACAACCCGCACCAAATGCTCCAGGAAGTTCCCAAGCATCCGCATCTTCCGTTTCACCATGTCCGGTTTTGGATTTCGTGTACCGCGCCAACATCCGGAAAGCAGAAGGGTTACCCCGCTTTTCCACCCTTGCACCGAGAACGACTATGACGACGAGAAATAGCTATTCATGAAGATTGAATTTTAGAAGCCTTCTTCGCCGCCACCATGCTCTTTGGCAAGGCCGGGCACCATGCAGCGTTGCGCACACAACGCCCGTCAAATCCACATGGCACAAGACGCGCACAAACGGCTCGCGTCGCCTAGAATCAGGCCATCTGCAGGAGACCCATCTATCGTGTCCACCGCCACGCTTTCCCCCGATATCGCAGCGCCCACCGGCAACCTCGAAATCACCGTTACCCGAGCCGAGTTGCTGCGTGAACTGACCGCCGCGCAATCCGTGGTGGAGCGCAAGACGACGATCCCGATCCTTTCGAACTTCCTCTTCGAGGCCACCACCGGCGAGGACGGCAACGGCAGGCTGACCATCACAGCCACCGATCTCGATCAATCGCTGCGCACCAGCTGCGCCGCCAAGGTGAAGAAGCCCGGCGCCTGCACCATCCCCGCGCGCAAGCTGTACGACTACATCCGCCTGCTGCCGGAGGGCGATATCTCCATCAAGCTGATGGACAACCATTGGGTGCAGATTCGCGCCGGCCGTTCGAACACCAAGATGGTGGGCATGGCGCGCGCCAACTTCCCGCAGGTGCCGGAGTTTCCTCAGGGGCTGGGCTACAAGATTGCCGCGCCGGCGCTGCGCAACATGATCGCCAAGGTGATCTTTGCGATCTCGAACGAGGAGTCGCGCTACACGCTGAACGGCGCGCTGCTGGTGCTGAAGGCGGAGTCGATGGCCATGGTGGCCACCGACGGTCATCGCCTGGCGCACATTGAGAAGCTGGGCGAAGTCTTGGAAGGCCTGACGGGTGAGAAAAAGACCCTGATTCCGCGCAAGGCGCTGGCGGAGTTGAACGGCCTGCTCGCGAATACGGATGCCGAACAGATCGAGTTCGCCGACGACGACCAGACGCTGTTCTTCCGGATCGGCGGCCGCGTGCTGACCAGCCGCAAGCTCACCGGTCAGTTCCCCAACTACGAGGCCGTGCTGCCGCGCGACAACAACAAGTTCGTGATCGTGCGCTCCGAGGACCTGATGAGCTCCATCCAGCGCGTCGCGCAGTTCGCCGACGAGCGCTCCGGCGCCATCCGCATCCGCATGGAGCAGAACGAACTCAAGCTCTCCGCGCAGTCCACCGATGCCGGGGAATCCGAAGACGTGATCGAAACGCCCTACAACTACGATCCTTTGGTGGTCGGCTTCAATTCCAGCTACCTGGTCGACTTCCTGAAGGCGATCGGTAACTCCGGTGAGGTGCGCCTGGAGTTCAAGGATGCCCAATCCGCCGGCCAGATGCGCCCCGAGGACGGCAACGAGGATGTGCGCTATCGCTATATCCTGATGCCCATGCGGATCTGAGCTGCAAATTTAAGGCAGAACCGGACACCTCTCCCATTGTTAGGGATGGGCCAGCACTGCTCCTGTAGTGCAATCCGCTTCAAAGACGAGACACGGCCTAGGTAAGCTGTAAAGCTTTGGCTCCGCTCTGGATTACGGCAGCTTCTGAAAGCCTTGTCGGCTGGGGATTACACGAATTACCGCACAGGATCATCTATAGCGGTTTCCTCGAGGGTGTAGAGCAGCTGCGGCAAAGTACAGTAAAATTTAGAGGTCCTTCGCTCCGCTCAAGACGGCGAACTTTAGACCTAGCAGACTTCACACTTGCAGTCTTTAGACCTAGCAGACTTTACGCCTACACGAGAATGCCTCTAAACCGACAGTAAACGCCCTGTTTGTAACCCATGCTAGGCCGTGTAAGTTCGGTAGATCACGTCGCGCATCTGCTGCGTGAGCCGCTCCGCATCCCGTGTTGTCAGCCCGGTGGTCGGAATCGGCTCACCGACGACCAACTTCAGCGGCCGCGGGCGCAGGGCGTAGACGTGGATCGGCAGCAGCTCATAGGTGCCGATCAGCGTGAGCGGCACCAACGGCACCTGCGCTTTAATGGCCATCCAGGCGGCGCCGGCGACCATGGGCTTCAACCGGCCGTCATCGGTGCGGCTGCCTTCGGGGAAGATCACCAGCGGCATGCGGGTTTGGAGCGCCCTGACACCGCGCCCCAGGCTGGCCACGCCCGCGCGGGCCGAGCTTTGGTCGATGGAGACCTGGCCTGAGCGCCGGAGGTACCAGCCGATAAACGGCAGTTTCCAAAGCGAGGCCTTGGCGAGGATGCGGAACTGAAACGGCAGCTTCGCAAACAGCACCGGCGTGTCGTAGTAGCTGAGGTGATTGCTGGCAAAGACCGCTGCGCCGAGCCCGGTGAGCCGTTCAGGGTGCTCCACGGTGACCGGTGAGAGCGCCAGATGCAGGAGGACGCGTGCCCAGGCGCGGGCCACCGCGTGCTGCCGGTGTCCGTCGGCGTCCCACAGTCCGCAGAGCAGCGAGACGCAGCCGAAACATGCCGTGGCGAGCGCAATCAGCGGTAGAAGCAGCAAGTAGGTGAGCCAGCGTAGGGTGAGCGGCACGGGCGAACGTGTGACCTCGCGCAGGGTCCTGTCGATCTCGAGCGGTGCGTCTTCGGCGGGACGAGCCGGTTCAATGGGATGCTCGTCGAGCACGGAAGGAGGTGTTTCCATGCTACGCCGCACCGGCTTTGGCGGGTTCCTGCATGGGGTCGGCGAGGCGGTCGGTGGACGGCAAGGGACGTTCGGCCAAGGCCAGTGCACGCAGCGCGCCGATCAGGTAGACGGACCCCGTGGCGACGATGAGTCCTTCGGGCGGGGTGAGCACCTCGGCCTGCCCCAGCGCGGCCGCGAGGTGCGGAGCGGCGTGTGCGGGGATATCGAGCGCGTGCGCGGCGGCGAGCAGCTGCTCCACCGTGGCCGCACGCGGGTTGGCGATGGGCGCGAAGACGATGTGGTCGCGCCGCCGGGCCGGATCGCCGGAGGTGGGGTCGAAGAGCGGCAGCAGGATGCGCGCCATCTCCTCGATCTGCTTATCGGCCAGACAGGAGAAGATCAGGGTGCGCGGCCGGGTGTCGGGCAGCTGGGCCAGCGCGGCCCGCAGCGTCCAGGCGCCTGCGGGGTTATGCGCTACATCGAGCAAGAGCGGCGCGTGCGGCCGCAGGGCATCGGGTGATGCGGGAATCCATTCTAGCCGGCCGGGCCAGACCGTGGAGCGCACCCCGGCCTCGATGGCCGCGTTCGGAATCGTTAAACCGTGATTGGCTCGCAGCTCCAGGGCGGTGGCGACGGCCAGCGCGAGGTTGCGTTGCTGATGCTGGCCGGGCAGGGGTGAGTCAATCAGAAGAACCTCGCTGTCCAGGGAGAGCGGGTACTGGTTGCGGCCGAGGGGGGAGCGTTCCGGACTCGCAGCGGAGTTCGCAGCCGGGTCTCCAGCCGAGTCTGCAACCCGGGTCCGGAAATCCGAACTGGGAGCCCCCATCCCTCTGTCGGCGAGTGCGTGTGCGACAGGGGCAGGGCCTTCGAGTTCGTTCAGGTTGAAGGGGGTGGGTGCGCCGGAGGCGTACGCCTTGTTTGCGGCTTGCGGCAACAGGTTTTCCGGGATGCCGATGAAGTTGCGCGAGGGCAGGCAGCGCGAGGCGTCCACCCCGCGCACATTCAGCGCCACCGCGCGCTCGCCGATGACCGCATTGGCCTCGGGGTGCTGCGAGAGTGTGACCAGCACACCGTTTTGACGCAGTATTCCGGCCTTTTCCCTGGCGATCTCCGTAATGGTGTTGCCGAGAAACTCGGTGTGGTCGATGCCGATGTCCGTGATGACGGAGATGATCGGTTCGACGACGTTGGTCGCGTCCAATCGGCCACCGAGGCCCACCTCCAGAATGGCAAGCTCGACGCCCCGCTCCGCGAAGAACAGCAGGTCGACGGCGGTGAGCAGCTCAAAGAAGCTGGGCGTGTGCGGCAGTTCGTTTGCGGCAACGAGCGCCCCTGCCTGCTCGAACACCTTACCGAATAGCCTGCCGAAATCATCATCCGTGATCTCGGTGAGTGTGCCCCTCGTGGTGGCCCGCATACGTTCGTTTACCCGCAGCAAATGCGGCGAGGTGTAAAGCCCCGTACGCAAGCCGGCAGCCTGGCAGATGGCCGCCAGTGTGGCCGCCGTGGACCCTTTGCCATTGGTACCCGCGATCAGCACCGAGCGGAAGTGAAGCTGCGGGTCGCCCAGTGCGTGCAGCAGGGTGCGGATGTGATCCGGGGTAAACTTGCGCGGCTGCGTGCCGGGCGCGAGCGCGCCGCCGGTGCGCAGTTCAGGACCGAGAGCGGCCAAAATTTTGAGAGCTTCGTCGTAGTGCATGCGGTCCGTCTGTGGTGACCCTCCCTCCATCGTGCGGAGCGGCATGGAATGGCACGTCTGCCCGCGCGACGGGAGAGTCAACTCGATTTTCGCACCTGCCGGGCTCGGGTCGGCGTTATGGGCTGTGTACGGGCCCCGTCGTCGCCTTGGAAACTCGCGCATGGCATAACCGCCCGGCGCTGCCGCGCACCTCCAGCGCGTCGGACCGGTGGCGGAAGTAACGGTCATTGATCTCCGTCCGGCCCAGGTCTTCGGCTACGTTCAGGCCATGGCGCGACAGCTCCTCGCGCAGGGCAGGGGGCGTAAAAAAGAGCTGAAAGGGCTCACCGGCCTGCGCCACGCGGGCTCCGAGCGAATCGTGCATGAGCTGCTCGGCCGGCGGCAGCACCTCACGCGGCTGGCCATAGTCGAAGACCGCGTCCGAACCCGGGGGCAGCCGCCCGAGAAAGCCGCAGGTTGCAGCGAAGGCCTCCGGGGTGAGGTAGGGCACAACGCCCAGCCAAGCCGTAACGGTCGGCACGGAGGATTGGAAGCCGGCCGCCATCAGGCACGCGGCCAGCGATCGGCGTTCAAAATCGACCGGCACCAGATGGGCACTGGACGGCAGCACCAGGTGCGCAGCCCGCAGGCGTTCGCGCTTCCAGGCCTGCGTGGCCGGATGATCGACCTCGTATACCTGCAGCCCGGGATACGGATTGCGCAACGCGAACGTATCCAGCCCCGCCCCGAGCACCAGGTACTGCACGGCACCCGGCCCCTGTCTCTGTGCGACCGTCTGTGAGGCCATTCGGGCGGCGAGTACATCTTCCGCAAAGCGGGCGCGCGCCACCATCCATGCACGCAGGGCCGCGGAAAAGGGCCGCTGCGAAGCCTTCGGAGTACGACCGAGCTCCTCCTGCGCCTCAGACCCAAGAATCGGTACGGCGAACGGGTCCTCAAAGACCAGCGGGTGCATATCGACCAGCTGGTGCGCAGCCCGGCGCAGAGCCACACGAAGGGCGGTTCGGGAGGGCTCGGCAAGGATCATGTCTCAACCCCCTTCAGGCCCGGGACGTAGTCTCCGTTTCGATAGCCCTAACCGGCTTTGGCCGCCGTCATCCACCCGAGCGCCTGGGCCAGGTATGCCTTCAACTCCTTGCGCGGCACGATGGCGTCCAAAAAACCATGCTCCAGCAGGAACTCCGACCGCTGAAAGCCCTCGGGCAGCTTTTGCCGGGTGGTCTGCTCGATGACGCGGGGCCCGGCAAAGCCGATCAGTGCGCCCGGTTCGGCGATGTTCAGATCGCCCTGCATGGCGAAGCTCGCGGTGATGCCGCCGGTGGTCGGGTCGGTCATCAGGCTGATGTAAGGTAACCGTGCCTCGTCGAGCCTCGCGAGCACGGCCGATACCTTGGCCAGCTGCATCAGGCTGACAATCCCCTCCTGCATCCGCGCCCCACCCGACGCGGAGACGATGATCAGCGGCAGATGCCCGGCCACGGCCCGATCGGCGGCGCGGGCAATGGTTTCCCCCACCACCGCGCCCATGGAGCCGCCGCTGAACTCGAAGGCCATCACGCTGAGTACAACCTCCCGCTCGCCGATCCGGCCAAGGGCATTCAGGATGGCATCGTCCAGTCCCGTCTTGTGCTGCGCTTCGACCAGGCGCTGCTTGTAGGGTTTGAGATCGCAGAATTCCAGCGGGTCCGTGGAGCGCAGGCCGGTTTCGACGATCTCGTAGCCGGGTTCGAGCAGCAGGGCAACCCGCTCAGGCGCGGAGAGGCGAAAGTGTTTGCCGCAGTGCGGGCAGACCTGCAGATTCGCTTCGAGATCGGCCTTCCAGATCAGTTTGCGGCAGCTATCGCACTTGACCCAAAGCCCTTCTGTTCTGACCTCGTGGTCAGGGGTGGGCTGAATCACGTGATCGTTGCGAACAAACCAACTCATCGGGTGCGGCTCTCCAACCGGAGGGATGCTCCGGGACCTTCACCATTGTAGCGAAGCGCAGGCTTGCCGAGTGCCGGCACGGTCTGCGCGGCCACGTAACCCTAGCTGTAGACGCCGTGCAGGGCGGACATCGGCGGCGGCGCCGCCTCATCGTAAGGTGGGACCGCGAAGTCGTCGGGAAGGTGAAAGGCCGGCGGATGGGCATCGGCCAGCAGCCGGTCGGTGTGTTGCAGGCGCAGGCCATCCATCAGGCGCTCGCGTTGTTCTTCGCGCCGAAAGGCGTGCAGACGGGTCCAGTACACCAGAAAACCCTGTCCGCAGACCGGGCAACGCACATCACTGTAAGTATTTGAAATCTTGCAAAGCATCTGCATGGTCGGCACCTTTGCCCGAGGCTGGGGACCCCAGCCGACGGGTTAGGTTGAACATAGGCCGCGGTCATGGGGTGCACGATGCATCCTCCGGCGGAAGCACTTACACCTTGGCGGTAGCTTTCCCATTCTGAATCCGGCCAGGTGCGCACAGGCCCTCCTGGTCCCGGAAAAGGGGCCGGAGCGCAGGTATCTTCCTGTAATGGGACAGCTCGCAGAAGCGACCTGCCTCTCATAGGCAAACGTGACGTCCCCCCACGCGAGCCTCTATCCTTGGTGCTGTGAATGAGCAGATCAAGATTCAGCTTCCCGACGGGTCCCTCCGTGAGGTCCCAAGCGGTTCCACACCGCTCGATATCGCCAACAGTATCTCGCCGCGGCTGGCTGCGGCCGTCGTGGTGGCGCGCCTTACCCCGAGGAGCGTCGGGGGTCCCGACTCCGGAACCCAGGTGAACGATGCCGCCGGAGCCGAGGCCAAGGCGGCGCAAACCGAGCAGGCCATGTACGCCGGCGGGCAAACCACCGGTGAGCGCCTGGTCGACCTGCGCGCGCCCCTGACCGAAGATGCCGCATTGGAGCTGCTCAAAGAGTCCGATCCGGCTGCGTTGCGCGTGCTGCGGCACTCGGCGGCGCATGTGATGGCGACCGCCATCCTGGAGCTCTTTCCCGAGACCAAGCTGGGGCACGGGCCGGCGACCGACAACGGCTTCTTCTACGATGTGTATCGCGAGGTACCGTTCACGGAGGCCGATCTGGCGGCCATCGAAGGCCGCATGGCCGAGGTGGTCAAGCGCGATGAGCCCTTCATGCAGGTGCACGAGCCGCGCGAGCAGGGCCTCCTCAACTACCGCAATCACGGCGAGTTCATGAAGGTGCACTTCATCGAGCGCTTCACCGCGCCCGGCGACCAGATCTCGCTCTATAGAAACGGCAGCTTTACCGACTTCTGCCGCGGGCCGCATGTGCCCTCCACCGGCCGCGTCAAGGCGTTCAAGGTGATGTCCATCGCCGGCGCCTACTGGCTCGGCAAGGAGGACAACCAGCAGCTGCAGCGCATCTATGGAACCGCTTTCTTCTCGCAAAAGGAGCTGGAACAGCACTTCAAGCACCTGGAAGAGATCAAGGCGCGTGACCATCGTGTGCTGGGCAAGCAGCTTGATCTATTTTCCATTCAGGAGGTCGCCGGCGCGGGGCTGATCTTCTGGCACCCAAGGGGCGGACTTATCCGCAAGATCATGGAAGATTGGATGCGCGAGGAATGCCTGCGCCGCGGCTACCAACTCGTCTACACCCCGCACATCATGCGCCGTGAGCTTTGGAAGATCTCCGGCCACGAAGGATTTTATGCGGAGAATATGTATCCGCCGATGGAACTCGACGATGCCGAGTACCGGTTGAAGCCGATGAACTGCCCCGGCCATATCCTGATTTACAAATCGACCCCAAAAAGTTACCGCGATCTGCCGCAGCGCTACGCGGAGCTGGGCAATGTCTACCGCTATGAGCGCTCCGGCACCATGCATGGCCTGCTGCGCGTACGCGGCTTCACGCAGGACGATGCGCATATCTTCTGCACACCGGAACAGATCACGGGTGAGATCGAGGCCTGTCTCGACTTCGCCGAGGCGGTGCTGACGACCTTCGGCTTCAGCGAATACCGCGTGGAGCTTTCCACGCGCGACCCGGACAAGGCGGGAGAGTTCGTCGGCACGGAGGCGGATTGGGCCCATGCCGAAGGTGCCCTGCGCGAGGTGTTGACCCGGCGCGGCTTGCCGTTCGACAGCTTCCCCGGCGAGGCCGCGTTTTATGGCCCAAAGATCGACATCAAGCTCGTGGATGTGCTCGGCCGGCTGTGGCAGCTGAGCACCGTGCAGTTCGACTTCAACCTGCCGAAGCGATTTGAGCTGGAGTACGTGGGCGAAGACGGTGAGCGGCATCAGCCGGTGATGGTGCACCGGGCGCTGTTCGGCTCGGTGGAGCGCTTCTTCGGCGTGTTGATCGAGCACTACGCCGGCGCGTTCCCGATGTGGCTCGCCCCCGTCCAGATCGGCTTGGTCCCAATCTCGAATGAAAAGCACCTCGCCTACGCCGAAACCGTGAGACAGCGGCTGGAGGCTGCCGGCCTACGCGTCACACTGGACGCGAGCAACGGCAAGATGCAGGGCAAAATCCGCGATTTTGGACTGCAAAGGGTGCCGTTCATCCTGGTGGTCGGCGACAAGGAGATGCAGACGGACGCGGTCAGTGTGCGTGTGCGCGGGGTGGGCGATCAGGGGTCGAGCGGTGTGTCGGCATTTCTCGAACGCGCACGCACACTCAGCGCGAATCACGCTATGGAGCTCTAAGCCATGCCTACGATTAGTCCATTCTACGGCACTGTTACCCAGATGTGCTACACGAGGTGTTCTTACAGGCATTTTGCCGCGCACAGCCGAACGCCTTGTGCCCGAATGAGCTACTCTGCATCAAGCTGAACTAGTGGAGGACTGGAACTTATACTTAGCAAG